>NC_010995.1:600000-805000 GCF_000019225.1 Cellvibrio japonicus Ueda107
GGGTAATTACGGGGCGCCCGGCAGTATTTATAAAACGGAAATTGATAATTACGCCCGCATCACCGCTGTGGGGGGGACGAGCGGGCATCCGAGTTATTTTACGGTTGAATACAAAGACGGGTTAATTGAAACCTTTGGTAATACCGCGCACTCGGCCAATTCTCAGGATCAGCTGAGTTCAACCAATACCAATACGGTGCTCAATTGGCATTTGAGCCGTCAAACGGACAGCGCGGGCAATAAAATTGAATACCAATACACCCGCGATGCCGATGGACTGCGCCTGGCATCGATTGGCTATGCCTATGGCGCGACCCAAACCCCCGGTGCATTAATCTATATCGACTATGACGACAGGAGTGATCCCGTCAGTGGTTATGTGGCGGGTCACTATTACAACATGGGCAAACGGGTCAGTGTGATTCGCTCCGTCAACCTGTCAGAAGGACAATACAAGGAAATTCGCCGCTATAAATTTACCTATAACCAGAATACTGCCTACACCACTAACGATAAGTTAAGCCGTATCAATAAAGTTGAAGAATGTGTTGAGAGCGTTTGTCCTTCGTTTGTCGAGTTTGATTGGCAGAATTTCGAGCAGCAAATTGATACACAAGGAGCCTCCAGCAACTTTGTGGGTGGGGTAAGTGATTATCGGCTGGGGGATATTAATGGCGATGGGTTACTGGATGTGGTGTGGTATGAGGAAGCTAAGACCGTGCCTAATACCCTTCATGATGTGCTTCAAAAACGTTCATACAGATATGCTCTAGGAGAAATAAACACGGAAGGTAGATATATATTTAATATGGGAAATTCGTATAAAAGCCCATCTGCCTATGATGATAGGAATCTCCATATTGTTGACAGTAATAATGATGGTATAGGCAATATTATTGCTGGTGGTTTAAGAGATGTTGCGGACATTTACCTTGATGTTAATGGCGATGGTTTGGTTGATAAAATTAAATGGATAAATGGTGCCAGACCTTGGGAGTTTTATTACTACCCTTTACAGACGATTAGTTATGCGTCTCCAAATCCAAATGCTGATACTACTTCGTCGGAGTTTTATCGGTATGTTGGAGGAGGGATGCGTCAGCAGTTTGATACAACAAATCATGTGCCTTCTATTAATGATGCATCACGGTGGGAGGATTTTTCATATTTTCAGCCCGCATCTGGAGGGCAACCAGCCGTTGATAACCTGCATTTGGCACCTATAAGATTTATTTGGCCATTTATGGGTGATTTTAATGGCAGTGGTAGGATGGATCTAGTTGCTGAAACCTATTCCCAAGCTTTCGGTTGTGTGGATGATGGTAATGAGGAAGGGTGTCCCAGCATATTTTCTCGACCTTCAGTATATACAATGCAAAAACCAACCTCTACAGAGCCACAATGGGCCAATGGCATAGAATTAAAATATTTTAATGCCAGTATCGCCTATATGGCGAATAGGGCATTTGCGGTCGATTTAAATGGTGATGGGTTGACGGATATGCTGGTTGGTGGAGGAACTAACTGGTATTTCAGGCTGAGTAATGGTTTGGAACTTGGGCCTGAGCAATATATTAATGTCCCTGGTGGACCATTTAATACCACAGACCAGGTCGCTACCGATGTGGCAGTTGCCGACTATAACGGCGATGGCTACCCGGATTTTATCTGGCACAGTCCCAATGCCCCCTTTAACAGCACAGGCGCGAGTTCCGGCCAGGGTTCGATAAAAGTTAAATACTGGGACCCGGCCATCAATAATTTTGAAGCGGGCGAGCGTTTTATTAAATCGGAACCTTATCAGGTATTAACCAATTACGGTGATGCCCGCTACGGTTGGAATTTTTCATTCAGCCGATTTAAAACAACCGCTATCAACATGATGGATCTGGATGGCGATGGCAGGTCGGAGCTGGTCGTCACACCCACCCGGCAAACCGGGGCTATTACCGTGTATAAAAGTACCGGCAGCCAGAGCCCCATCAACAAAGTGATCGGGATTCGCGATAGCCTTGGAAAAAACATCACTGTTAATTACGAGGCCATCAATCGTACGGGCCACTATATCGGTGGCCATAAGGTGTATAACGCGAATGATGCAGAAATGTGTACCACCCTTG
This sequence comes from Cellvibrio japonicus Ueda107, assembly GCF_000019225.1. Classification (NCBI taxonomy): domain Bacteria; kingdom Pseudomonadati; phylum Pseudomonadota; class Gammaproteobacteria; order Cellvibrionales; family Cellvibrionaceae; genus Cellvibrio; species Cellvibrio japonicus. Next base: position 602,121 of record NC_010995.1, read on the forward strand.
CTAATAGCTCAGGGTATTACACCCGGTCTATGTGCTGGTCTGTTGATGCTGCTGCCACACAAAATGATTTTTACCGGAATATCAATGATCCCTGGCGCAACCTGTCTTCCGATGAGCAATCCTTAAAACCCGACTCGCCTGTGTCCTCATCGGTAGGTGCCACCTTCGTGGTAACCAACACGGCACAGAGTGCGCCACTCTCCAATAATCCCTCTGCACTGAAGCAAACGGCGTATTTCTATGAGCACGCCAGGACCCAGGCTGCAGGGCGTGGTTTTTTAGGATTTGAAGCGTTTACCGTAGTAGACCGCGAAACCGGTATCCGGGTGCGCAATAGCTTCCGGCAGGACTGGCCTTATGTCGGGCGTTTGCATAAATCACAAATCTTTACCGAATATGGCAATAAGCTGAGTGAGTCAGTGAATCAATGGGCGCTGGTTGCGTGTTATTACTATGGTGTTGCCAATAACACCTGTGTCGATAACTACAGGCAAACCATGAAAGACCAGGGCTCTGCGGCCTTAGGTTCTCTGGGTGTCTTTTTGCGCAAAGAAGATACTAAGGAATATGCCTTGCTTGATGAAGGCTATGCACAAGGCACCTTGCTGAAAAACTCGGTAACAACCAATACCTACGAAGGCAATGGCAATGTGCTTGAGTCTACGACGCAAATCAGTAGCAGTTTACCCCTGGAGTCGATCACCAAAACAACGACGAATACCTATGTGTACATGAGCGAAACATGGAGTATGTGGAAGGGGCGGTTGCAACAAATAAAAACCGTCACCAGCAACAATCGCTACGGTGCCATTACCCGCACCTCGTCCTTTGATTACTACACCTCGGGTTCAGCGATAGGTTTATTAAAAACAGAGACGGTTGAGCCGGATAATTCGGATTACAACGTAACGACAACCCACAGCTACCATATGGGTAATCGTGTTGCCTCCAGTACAACGGCAGACGGGCAAACGCGTAAAACCGAAATTGAATATGACACCCTGGGGCGTTATATCGATAAAACCTATGAGTTCTTTACCAACGGTTCAGACCCCAATACACCGGTCAAATATTTAGCCACACAAGTGATCACCCGCGATAAATACGGCACGCCGACCTTATCGCGCCGCTATTACAGCACCACGGCCTTTGTTTCCCATAAGACGGCAACTACTACTTTCGGTACACCCTATTTTAATGCCGCCTCAACCGGTGAATTTACCGAGGTCCGTATGGGGGTTGGTACGGGCAGCGAAGGCGTGTGCCCCAGCGATACTAAAATCTGGTCGACGGCCCAGATGGCCGGTGGTGGCAAATCCATTCAATGTGTGGATTTGCTGGGGCGTGTCCGTCGCGCCGGTGACCTTGGCTTTACAGGAACCAACTGGAGCCTGGTTGATACCGAGTATGACAAACAGGGGCGTGTTGTTCGTTCCAGTGCGCCCTATGCCAGTGGTACCGCCGACCGCTACTGGACATCTTATTCCTATGATGTATTGGGGCGTGTCACCGAAACCCTGGTGCCCTACAACAACACCCATGTTGCTACCACAACAGAGTATGACAACCTGAATGTGGTCATCACCAATCCCAAAGGCCAGGTAAGGACAGAAAAGCGCGACCTGGTCGGGCAGGTGATTGAAGTGGTCGATCCGAATAATGGCGTGACCCGTTTTGCCTATGACGCGCGCGGCAATATGCGCGAGATGAAAGACCCTGCGCTCAACACCACGACCATTGGCTATGACCTGCGCGACAGAAAAACCAGCATGAGCGATCCCGACAAGGGCAACTGGACCTATCGCTACAACCGTTTTAACGAACTGGTATGCCAGCGCGATGGTAAAAACCAGGTCATTACCATGGGGTATGACATTCGCGGTCGTATGGTTAACCGCATTGAGCGGCCCAATGGTGCCAGCTGCGATACCACCAGTATTTCTTTTGGAACCTATTGGGTGTACGACACTGCTAGTAATGGCTTGGGGCAGCTAGAAAGTGTTCATACCACTCCACAAGGAGTTCCGGAATTTCGCCAGCGTTTTAAATATGACAGCCGTGGCCGCCTGAGTACCAAGGAGACCAGCTTTGCCGGGCACCTGGGCGCGTTAACAACGCACCATGAAAAAATCACCTACGACCAATTCAATCGTGTCTACCAACAGTTTGATGCGGCGCGCGAAGTCAACACCTTTGAAACCAACGGTGTGCAGCATCTCTACAATGCCCAGGGCTACCTGCACAAGGTAGTCGATGCCACCAGCTACAGCGGTTCGCAGCAGGCCTATTACACCATCCAGGACCAGGATGCGCGCGGCAACGTTATCAGTGCCCTCTATGGCAATGGTGTGACACAGGCAGCTGTCTATGAGGCGGCAACCGGTTTAACCAAAAAGCTCCAGGCAACCCGCGCCCATCCGGTATCGCTGTTGCAGGATATCCAATTGGAATGGGATGAGGTTGGCAACCTGAGTTCGCGCCATGAGCGCGGTACTGCCGGGGAATCTGTTGCGCGCAATATTTATGAATCCTTCGGGTACGACAGCCTCAATCGTTTGAATAGCTGGGCCTCCTCGGGTGACCTGACCGCCTCCCAATCCGTAACCTATGATGCGATAGACAATATTCGCAGCAAGGGCGGCCAGTCGTTTTTGTACGGCAGTGAATGTGGTGCGTCCCTGAATGCCGGGCCCCATGCCGTGTGTAATGCCCACGATTACCACTATCGCTATGACAATAACGGCAACCTGGTTAACGATGGCCGGGGCAGGAATTTGCAATACACCCGTGATGACCTGCCGTCGTATATCAGCGTTGAATCGCACAACACCCGCTTCTTCTATGATCCGCTGCGTGCGCGCTACAAGCGCGTAGACACCGCAGCGGGTAACCAGGTAACCACCACCCTGTATGTGGGCGCGGTAGAAAAGGTCTATTACCCGGATGGCAGCACGGAGTGGAAGCGAAACATTGCCGGTGTTGGGCAAATCACCCATACCCTGAACAGCCAGGGAGTGATGGCCGGTGAAGCGCAGCGCTATTTCATCAAGGATCATCTGGGCAGTATCAGTTTGATCACTGACGAGATCGGCAGCGTCGAGCAAGCGCACTACTTTGATCCCTGGGGCATGCCGCAAAAGGTAGTGACGGCGGGTAGTATCAAGCAGTGGCAGGAAGACCTTGCCCGATACCGCCTGTCCAGCAAGCCGATAACAACCCGGGGTTTTACCGGCCACGAGCATCTGGCGGAAATGGATCTGATCCACATGAATGGCCGCCTCTACGATGCCAGGTTAGGGCGTTTTGTACAGGCCGACCCGATCATCCAGGACCCGCTCAGGGTTCAAAGCCTGAATCGCTATAGTTATGTGTGGAATAATCCGTTGAATGCGACGGACCCGAGTGGGTTTAAGTGCGAGACGGTTAACGATAAGCAGATATGTACCAATGATAAACCAACGGAAGAAGTTCAAGTTGATGGTGTTAAACCGCCACCACAAAAGAATAGCGGGCTTGCCTATACCATCACTGATCCTACGGCTATTCAGCAGTGGTTGAGCCAGCAGGGAAAGAGCATGGCGGACTTTGAGTCGAGGATGTCAGAGCTGGGGATTTCAAAGGCGTCGGGGAGTAATCGTGCAAGGGCTGGCTCCGGTGTTTTGTGGGCAGATAAAGATGGCGATATTGTTGGATTAGGGGATAAAAATAACACTGCTGTTTTTGCATTGGGCGAGGTTAGTGCGGCGGCTGAGGAAGCGATTGGTTTAAGTCCCTGGGTAGATTCGGCCAGTCCTTTTGCGGGTAGGAGTGTTTGTGGCAGTGATAGGGCATGTGTAGCGGCTGCAGATGAATTCCAAACGCAGGGAAATATCATTGCGTTATCGTCTGCCATACCAATCGAGGGGCTTGCTTTTTCTGCACTTAAAATTGCTACTCTCTTAAAGAGGGCAGACTATGCGAAGGATGCTTTGGTTGTTGCAAAGGGGCTAGGGAACTTTGCCGATGAAGCTAAACTCTTGAGCCACTTTGAAAAACATGGCGCTGAATTTGGTGTGAAATCAGCAGATGAATATTTATCCATTGCCAGAGGTGTGATGCAGAACGGCACTAAAGTTCAATATGTTTACAAAGGTGAAACTAGAACTGGCTTTGTTCAACTCATGGGTAATACGAACAAAGGGCAATCCAAATTTGCTTTTGTGGGAACGAATAGCCAAGGACAGATTACAACTTTGCACGCTAAGAGCGGAAAGGATTTTTGGAAAACCTTAAATGGTAATGCTCAAAACAAAACAATTTATCAGGTTCAATAGATGAATAAATACTCGGCATTAGTACAAGCCATAGGGAATAACGTCGAAGAGGAGGTGACTTTGAGTTTGAATGACCTTGAAGTAACTTGCTTTGCGGGCGTTTGTCCCTATGAGATTCACGAAGGTAAAAAATATCCGGTCTCGTTTGAGCTAATGATATTTGATGATTACGAAATTAAGGAGTCGGAAGGTGAGCCTGTGGGCATGGAAAGAATTGGAAGTAGTTTTTCATACTGGATTCAAGGGCGGCTTGAACGAGGAGTCATCGATTGTGGTATTCAATTTGAAGATGAAGTCTTGTTTTCCGATTACGGGTATTTGGACGGAAAATTTATTCGATTGAAAGTTGACCGAATTGATGTGGAGTTTTTGGAAGATTAATAATCTTCCGCGGGTTAAGTGTGTGATTCATTGAGGGGCTCTCAATTTCTGATCCAACCGCGAGTAGTTTTAGAGGAAATTTTAAAAATATAAGAGTTACAGAACCCGGAACCTGCACCTAGGTTCCGGGGTTTTTATTAACATTGTTATTGTTCCGCTTTCTCCGCAGTCTCACTTATTTGAGCTGGTTTCCCCAATGTTTTCACATCCACCCATAATTCCGGGCGATCCAGAGGGGCCTGGGATAGGGTGGGATTGTCCAGGTAGAAGATGCGGCGGTTTTGCAGGCCTGCTTTTTGGATGACGTCTTGTACCGACGGGTGGTTGATAAAGAGCTTGTCAAAGCTGCCGTCTTTAAGCGCCAGTTCCAGCCCGCGGGTTAGGTCGTTAACCAGTTCGGTATTGCCTTTGCGTACAAATAAATAAAACGGCATGCGGTAAACCAGCATCAGGTTTTTTTCGATGGTCAGCGGCAGGTGTTGGTTTTTTTCGATTTCGACAAAGGGCTCATGGGCGCCGCGTGGAAAGGCGTCGAAGCGCGAGCCGTCGAGCATGTAGAACATGTTGGGGTATTTATTGGCAGTGACTACGGTTAAACCGTTGGCTTTCAGGATGCCGGTATCCGCCCAGGTGGTGCCGGAGCCCAATTTGATTTGCTTCAGGTCTTCCAGGGTTTTGATGTGGTCGAAGCGCGCCTGGTCGCCCTGGCGGATGATAAAAATCCGGTGGCCGAGCAGGCCTTTAAATAAGGGAATGCGGATCGGATCGAATTTGGCTTCGGTGTCATTGTTGGTGGAGGCCCAAAAAACATCGTATGTACCGTTGGCAACATCCTCCATGATGCGCGACTTGGTTACGCCGTCATCCACGGTTTTGATATGGTATTTGTTGCCAATGTGCTGATTGGCAAGCTCAATCATTTGCATGGCATAGGGGCTGTTAACGTCGCTGGAGGTGTTGATGTTGAGTGTTTGTTCTGCCTGTGTGGATGTGCTGCCAATGGCACACAACACAAGGCCAAGCCTGAGCAGTAGTGTTTTCATGTTGTATGTTTGTCTTATTTATAGTGGTCTTCTTATCATCGCGGAATAACCTGAAATCAGCCTGGGGTTATTGCGGATGTTCGCTGTGATAGTTGCCGCACGCGGCTGTCTTTTAGACTAGCTGATTTCGCAAATTTGTCATGCCGGTGTGGCTGGAGCCCGGGTTTGTACCGGGCTGCCAGCCCTGGGCCTGCATAGGATGTATGCAGGCCTGCCTGGAGGACCTTATCGAATATCCAGCGGTTGGCCGGTGAGTTCCCCGCTGCTGGCGCTGACACTCAGGGCATCCAGGTTAGCGCCGATTTGTACCAGCGCACTGGCAATACCATACTGGGTGTTAATTTGTGCAGGGCTAATTAACTGCCCGTCACCTGCGATCTTGAAATCTACCGCTATACCGTTACTGCGCACCGGGTTACCGGCGGCATCCACCAGTTGTGCATGGACAAAGACCGCGTCCTTGACCCCGGTTTGCGGTGCAACACCACTGGTATCCAGCCAGAGTTTGATGCTGCTGGCGTCGCCCGGTGTTGCCACCTTGTGTTCAGCAACCTGTTTACCGCCAAGATAGGCGCGTGCGGTCAGCTCACCGGCTTCGAATTTTTCCAGGGCAAAGGTAAACGGCGGGTGTTTCAGGTTATTGGTATTGGAGTTTTGATCCGGTGCCTGTTTACCGAGGCTTGTACCGTTGAGCAATAGTTCCACCTGTTCTGCATTACTGAACACGCGCACATCCAGCGCCGATGTTGCAGTCCATTCGCTGGCGATAAAGACCATCGGGCCACTGCTGTAACTGGCGGATTGCTCGGCAGGATCGCGCTGGCTTTGGTAGAAGTAATAGCTGTATTTGGGCAGGCGCTCGATACTCATGATGCCCGAGGCTTCCAGGTCGGGCGCGTAGCCGCGGTTGTAATCAAACATCACCCAATAACCATCGGCAAATGCCGGTGTATTGAAGTTATCGTTGTGCGCTTCCTGGATATTGCTTGCCTGTTGCAGTAAGCGCTTTTCACCATCGCTTAACAATTGGCGACTGGATCGGTCTGCCTGTAACAGGTCGGCCCAGGCACTTTGGTTCAGGCCGGCGTTCATCGCATAGTATTCCCAATCGCCGTATTCGCTGACGACATAGGGTTTGGTCGGTGTGTGGTAATGCTCCAGGCGGTGTTGGCGCGCTTGCAGGTAGATGTCGTAACCGTATTCCTGCCAGCCTGCTGAGAGTGAGCCGGGGTATTCCTCCTTAACAATGCGGGTGAGTGAATCAATAAAGGGTTCACTCATCCAGGATTCGTTCAACGAACATTCCCAGGCCATGACCGAGGCGTGGTTGCGGTCGCGGCGAATCAGGTCGCGGCAGGTTTGCTGGATTTGAGCCTGGAAGGCTGGATCTTCAGAGACATATTGCCAGCCGAGGATCGCATCCAGCAGTACCAGCCCCAATTCATCGGCGGCGGCCATAAATGCGGGTGAGTGTGGGTAGTGGGAGAGGCGTACATAATCGAAACCGGCGGATTTAATGCGCACGGCATCGCGGTAATCCGCTGCATCGGAGGTGGCATAACCGATGTAGGGGTATTCCTGGTGACGATTCACCCCGCGCAGGAAGGTCTTCTCGCCATTGATGTAAAGTTGGTTGTCCACCCATTTAAATTCGCGGATACCGATGTGGGTTTTCTGTTCGTCCACCAGGGTTTTGCCTTGGTAGACCTGTGTCACCAGCTGATACAGGTTGGGCGCTTTGGGTGACCAGAGGCGAGGCTGTTGCAGGGAAATTTCCAGGCGATTTTCACTATCGCTTCCGGCATTCAGGTTAAAGGATTCGCTGCGCACTTCGGCAATGGTTTTATCGCCGTCGAGCAGTCGCTGTACCACCTGGAGTTGTTGGTCAGTTGTTCCCGTGTTGGCAATATGGGTTTGCACCTGGAGGCGCGCCTTGTCTTTGCCCACTTCCGGATAGGTGACAAAAATACCGCCACTGGCTTTTTTGCCGGCGGCAACGGCATCGGTAATATGCACCGGATTATTGATGTTCAAATACACATGGCGATAGATGCCGCCGTAGGTATTAAAGTCCAGGTCGTGCAGGGGTTTGGGGCCGGTGACCGGATTATCGCGGTTGTCCAGGCGCACCAGGATGTCATTGGGGGCATTCCAGTTGAGCTTGTTGCTCAGGTCGACGCTAAAGGGCAGGTAGCCACCCAGGTGCCGCGTCAGTTTTTCACCATTGACCCACACCTCGGCCACATTCATCGCGGCTTCGAATTTCAGGCTGATGTGCTTGCCTTTCCAGTTGGCTTCCGGTGTCAGTGTTTTTTTGTACCAGGCATCGCCCTGGAATTGATCATTGACGATCAAGGGTTCTATGCGCGGAGTGTGTGGCACATCGACTTTTTCCCACGCACTGTGTGCTTGCGCCGTCGCCAGGTCCAGCACCGCATCGCTGCGCATAAATTGCCAGTCTTTATCGAGGTTGAGATCGGCAAAATAGTGGTCGGTTTTATCGCCGGGAGCGCAGGCGCCGAGTAGTGCGCACAGCGCCAGCGCGGGCAAGGTTTTTAATGATTGGAGGTGTTTCATCATGGGCACTCTCTTCTATTTCTGCTGGTCAAAGTGATAAATCTTGTCGTGATACATTTATTCGGCTTGTGCGCTTGCCTGATAGTCTGCTTTAAAAAACAGGAACGCAGGCAGTGCATTATTTTTGCGCGTAGCGTCGAAGAAACTGGCGTTTTCCCAGTGTGATCCCTTACCCCAGAGGGTGCGGCAGCGGGTGCTGACCCAGGCGGGTTCCCAGTAAATCACTCCCATGCCACCAGCGCTTTTGACCAATTGTGTCAGGGTGAGCAAATAGGTTAATTGTCCGCGCGGGCTGGCGGGAAATTCGGGTTGTACCGCCTTTTCACCCAACACATTACCGGCCTGGTCGAAGTTGTGCAGTGTCCAGGGATAAGCCGTCTCCACAATCATGACCGGTTTGTGATAGGTATTTTGTAATTCGGCAATGGCATCGGGCAATTGTGGCAAGCTGTATTCAGACCACTGCGGATAGTAGGAAAGGCCGATTACATCATAGTCAATAACGCCATTTTCCTTGGCTTGTTTAAACCACCAGAGGGCATTTTCCGGCTGGGCGATATGCAGTACCACCTGGATGGGCTTGCCGGTTTTTTTACTGTAATCGCGCACAGCGTTGACACCACTGTTAAGCAGTGTGGCATTGCGCTGCCAATTGGGAATGCCATGTACCAGCGTGTCTTCCGCCTGCAGGATTTCAATATTGGTTTCGTTGCCGACTTGTACCAGGTTGGGTAACAGCTGTTGTTGGTCGAGGCTGGCCAGGGTGTCGGTGGTGTAGTCGTAGAGTGCTTTGGCCAGCTCTTTGGTGTCGGTAATATGGGCCCAGGCCTTGGGAATAAATTGTTTTTCGGGATCGGTCCAGGTGTCGGAATAATGGAAATCCAGCAGGGTTTTCATTCCGGCATTTTTTGCGCGCTTGAGCGTTTTGCTCACATCTTTCAGGTCTGAATATTTTGTCCAGGTAGCGTTATGCCAGAGGCGGACACGCACCAGGTCGGCGCCTTTATCGGCAAACAGTTGGAAGGGGTCTACTTTTTTACCCTGGTCGCGGTAGGTGGCTCCGCAGCTTTCCATTTCATTCACATAGGAAAGGTCGGCGCCCACATAGAATGGCGTATTATCAGCCACACCGGTATTGGCAATAGCAGCCAGCAGAATGGCGGTTGCCGCTAGAATCTTTTTTTTCATTTCACTTCTCTTTGGTGTGTTCTTGTTATAAGTCATTGCCGCAAAAAAACGCGGCTGCCGAAGCAGCCGCCAAAACACAACGGGACAGAAATGTTTTACAGCTTCCAGTTGATACCTACACTGTAGCGCGTCCCGAACTCCTCATATCGGTTGATATGGGCCGGGTTATTGGACTCCAGTCCATAGGTTTTGTAAGGCTCGTTGGTGAGGTTTTGCACCTGGAAGTAAACCTTGTAGTGATCGTCAAATTCGTAGGAGAGGCTGAGATCCCAGTAGCCTTCCGCATCGTTCACACCTTCCTCGCCCATGACCAGGTTGATATCGCGCTGGAACTCACTGCGATAACTGTAGCTGGTGCGCGCTTCAAAACCATTGTGGTAGTACCAGAGGGTAAAGTTACCGACGTTCTCCGATAAACCGGTCAGGCCGGCTTTGTAGCTGCTGTGCAGGGGCAGGGCTTGCTCCACATTGGATTCGTTGTGGGAGAAGTTGGTGTAAATACCCAGGCCATCGAAAGGGGCGGGCAGGAAATCAAAGGATTGTTGCCACAGCAATTCATAACCGCGGATATAACCACCACTGCCGTTAACCGGACGCGAAACACTGTACTCCTGGCCATTGCGTTCAATGGTTTCCGCATCCGCCGCACGCATGATGAAACTGTCGAGCTCTTTGTAGAACAGGTTGATGGCGATTTGCGATTTCTCGCTGTAATACCATTCGTAGGCCAGATCGTATTGGGTGGCACGGAATGGATTCAACTTGGGGTTGCCCGATGTCGATTCGCCCGGGTTGGCGCCCCACAAGTCCTGGTTCAGGTTGAGGCTGGGGCTCATCATGTTGACCGGCGCGCGCGCCATGGTTTTGGCGGCGCCGATACGGATCAGGTGTTCGTCAGTCAGGCTCAGTGTCCAGTTGGTGCTGGGTAATACATCGTTGTAGTCGTGCGGTGTTGCCACGGCGGTGACTGTTTCAACCGAGCCGGTCATTACCCAGGTGCCGGAGCCGGCGGGAATTTCTTCCCAGACTTCCTGGGTTTCACCCTGCTCATAACCGCGTGCCAGGGTTTCGGTACGAACATTGCGCACACCGATATTACCGCTCAGGTCGCGGCCGAAAACCTGTGTGGCCAGGTCAAACTGGATGTATTGCGCGCTGATATCTTCGCTGACATCCCAACTGGCGGTCAGGTCGTCTGCATCGCCGGGTGTCGGGTTTTGCAAACCGCCGAAGTAATCTGCAATAACCGCGTTGCGATCCAGGGACAGATAGGCGGGTAAATCACCCCAGTAGCTGCTGCTCTTGGCATTGACGACATAAGCGCTGGTGAGGCTGGTGTCGCTGGCCGTGGGGGATTGGGTCCAGATTTGGTTGTGCTCGTATTTATCGCGCTGGGACGCAGCAGCACCAAATTTAACGCTTTGCAAAATACCGGCGTCGACATCGTACTGGAAGTCGAGCTTGAAGGATTGCACCTTATCGCCGCCTTCTGCCTGTGGCTGGACATGGAGCTCCGTCACGCGATTTTGTGTCACATCGGCCAGGTCAGCATCCAGCAGTTCGAAGGTCATGCGCCCATCGCCGGTGCTGGAGAAGGTTGCCCAACCGGGGGCATCATTAATGGTGCGCACAGTAGCCCAGCGCTTGTCGCGGCTGGTTTCGGAAACCGCCGCATCGGCTTTGATGGTCCAGGCACCTTCCTGCCATTTTACGTTGATACCATTGCTGATCAGTTCGTCGTCCTGAACGTATTCTTCATTGAGGTTGCGCAGGCTGCTCAGTGGCACTGTACCGGCGAGCAGGTCAACCGCGCCCGCTTCGGGGACATTGTCGTAAGCGGTAGGTGTTGTCTTGAGCGGGATCCACTGGTTATTCCAGTCATTGCTGATCTGGAAATCAAAACCGCGCTGGGTTTCGGCAATATCAAAGGCTGACCAGAAACCGTCATAGGCGATTTCCAGGTTGTCGTTCGGGCGCCATTGGATGGCCGCCATTACACCCTGGCGCTTGTCTTCACCGCCGCGCACCAGGGCCGAGCCGCCCCAGGGTGCCACTACGTTTGCGCCCAGCTCGTTGTTCCACTGGGTGTTGTGCCAAGTATCACCATAGTTCCAGAGTTCGGCGCGCTGGGTGGCGATGGGCTCCGAACGTGTGGAATAGCCCAGGGCGACCCCCAGGGTGTTATCCAGGAATTGGTCGATATAGGAAATGCTGAGGCGCTGGCCGATACCATCGTTGTAGGCATCATCAATGTCTTTACCCAGCTCGGACATGGATGCGCGCAGGTCAACTACTACCTTGGTAGAGTCGTAATCCAGCGGTTTGATGGTGTCCAGGTTCACAGTACCGGAAACACCGCCTTCCGCGATCCAGGCCTGCGGGGTTTTATAGACTTGCGCCGCGTTGATCAGCTCTGAGGGGAACTGGTCGTAACGGATATTGCGCGTCTCTTCCAAAATCGCCACTTCGCGACCGTTGAGGGTGGTAAAGCCAAGCATACCGCCCATACCGCGAATGGAAATCTGGCTGCCGTTGCCGCGGTCGCGGTCCTGTGCCAGGCCGGGCAGGCGCTTGAGCGAGTCGCTGATAGAAACATCGGGCAACTGGCCAATATCTTCGGGGGAGATGGCTTCCACGACGCTGGCGGCATTGCGTTTCACCTCCATCGCCGACTGCAGGCTCTTGAGGAATTTGCCGGTAACGACAATTTCTTCAATGTTTTCATCGGCTGGCGCTTGGGCCATGGCAAGACTGCTAGCCAGGCTAAGGGCGACAAACAGGGTAGAGCGGGTAAAGGTCTGGTGGATAGGTACGTGTTTCATAAGCTAAGGCCTCGTGTTCTTATGCTTTATTTATAATATATATTATTTATATGATGTTGAATTTATGTCCAAGTGTCAATCAGCGCCAGCAAAAATTTTTATCGGGTGGTATTGGTGATAGACAAATTGTGGCCTGCCAGCAAGGGGATCGATGATTAACTGCTAGTATTCCTCCACTGCGTTAACTATTTGTCTCAGGATTTGCCTTTTATGTTGAATTTTGCCGGCGTGCCCGCCGAGTTACAGGCTGCCCCCCAGCACTCTTGGGAGCAGTTCGAGGCCAGTGTCCTCGCCCAGCAACTAACCCACCCGCGCGACCTTTTACCGGCATCCATCTCTGCTGAAACCTTTTCCCTCCAACTGACCCGCGCCCTGGTCGGCAGTGAATTTATTGCTAAAACCTGCGCTGTTCGCCCGGCATATCTGCTGGAGCAAATAGCGTCCGGCGAGTTATTTGAGGCCTGGGGTGAAGATGCCTTGGCGCCGTTTGCGGCAGCAATCCAGGCCTGTACTGGCGACAATGAGCTGGATGCCTGTCTGCGCCGTTTTCGCCAGAAGGCGATGATCCGCCTGATCTGGCGCGACCTGAACCGCCAGGACTCCATGCAAAGCATCACCGCTGAATTGTCGCGTTTTGCAGATACGGCAATTGCGCTGGCAGCGGATTACCATTACCGCGCCCTGCAGCAGCTTTACGGTACGCCCAGGGGGCGCGAATCGGGTGAAGCCCAGCCGTTTATGGTGCTGGGCATGGGCAAGCTGGGTGCCGGGGAGCTGAATATCTCCTCGGATATCGACCTGATGTTTACCTTTCCAGAGGGGGGCGAAACCGACCATCCCAGCCGCTCTGTGGGCAACCAGGAGTTCTTTGTCAAACTCGGCCAGCGCCTGATCAAAAGCCTGGACACCATAACCGCCGAGGGGTTTGTGTTTCGCGTGGATATGCGCCTGCGTCCCCACGGCCAGAGCGGCAGCCTGGCGATGAGTTTTGTCGGTATGGAGGATTACTACCAAACCCAGGGGCGCGAGTGGGAGCGCTACGCCATGATCAAGGCGCGTACCGTGGCGATGGTCGGCGGTGAAGGAGCCGTGCAGCGGGAGCGTGCGCGCCAGCAGTTGCGCAGCCTGTTGCAGCCCTTTACCTATCGCCAGTACATCGACTTTTCCGCCATCGAATCCCTGCGTGAAATGAAGGGCTTGATCGCGCGTCAGGTGCAGCGCCGGGGCATGAACCTCGATGTCAAACTGGGCGAGGGCGGTATTCGCGAAGTCGAGTTCGTGGTGCAGGTATTCCAGCTGATTCGCGGTGGGCGCGATGCGCGCCTGCGCCAGCGCAAGGTGACAGTGTTGCTGCCGTTCCTGGAACAGGAAAATTACCTGCCGGCCGGCGCCGGCAGCTCGCTGTTGGAGGCCTATATCTTCCTGCGCAATACTGAGCACGCGATCCAGGGCTATCAGGACAAGCAAACCCAATCCCTGCCTACCGATGCAGTCGGTCAATTGCGCCTGGCCTGGGTGATGGGGTTCGATAGCTGGGAGGCATTTTCCGCGCAATTGAGCCTCTATCGCCAGCGCGTTAATAGCGAATTCAAGGCGGTGATTGCCGCACCCGATGAGGAAGATTCGGTCGATCAAAAAGCGCTGGATTTCTGGCTGGGTTTTTGGGAGGGCAGCCTGCAGGGCGAAGATGCGCTCCAGGCACTCCAGGCCCAGGATGTAGAGCAGGCGGAGGCGCTGCTCAAAGCCATTGGCGATTTGCAGCAAAGTCGCGCCGTTCTCGCGATGCAGGCCAGCAGCCGCTCGCGCCTGGATGCGTTTATCCCGCGCCTGTTGCAAACGCTGTCGCAGCACTCGCTGGCGGGTAAGCTGGCACCGCTCACCATGGCGCCGGTATTCCAGCGTATCGCCCCCCTGGTTGAGGCCATTGCCAGGCGTTCCGCCTACCTGGTGCTGCTGGTGGAAAATCCCACCGCGATCCAGCAGCTGGTGCGCCTCTGTGCCGCCAGCCCCTGGATTGCCGACCAATTGGCCCAGTATCCGGCGCTGTTGGACGAATTGCTCACACCGGAAAGCCTCTACTCCCCACCGGACAAAGACCAGCTGCGCGACGAACTGCGGCGCGAGGTATTGCGCCTGGGTTGGGACGACCTGGAAGGCCATATGGAAGCTTTGCGCTATTTCCGTTCCGCCCATGCCTTGCGCGTTGCCGCGAGCGAGGTGAGCGGGACCCTGCCGTTGATGAAAGTCAGTGATTACCTCACCTATATTGCCGAAGTCGTGCTGGAGCATGCCCTGCAACTGGCGTGGCAATATATGGTCGCCCGCCACGGCCGCCCGACCCACAGCGATGGCCGGGTGGATGAAGAGCCGGATTTTGTGGTGATCGGCTATGGCAAGCTGGGGGGCATAGAACTGGGCCATGGTTCAGATCTGGATCTGGTGTTTATCCACAATGCTGAATCGGCCTGTGAGAGCGATGGCCAGGTAGCTATCGATAACCTCACCTATTACACCCGCCTGGGGCAGCGGATTATCCATATCCTCAATACCCAGACCATCTCGGGCAAGCTCTACGAGGTTGATATGCGCCTGCGTCCCTCGGGCAATTCCGGGCTGCTGGTTTCGTCATTGGTGGCCTTTGAAAAGTACCAGATGAATGACGCCTGGACCTGGGAGCACCAGGCCCTGGTGCGGGCGCGGGTGGTAGCGGGCAAGGCGTCCCTGGGCAAACAATTCGAGGCGGTACGCTACAAAGTATTGACGCGCGCGCGCGATCTGGATGAGCTGCGCCGCGAAGTGGCCGATATGCGGCGCAAGATGCGCGACCAGCTCGGAAGTGGTGCAAAATCCGAGCGTTTATTTAATTTGAAACAGGATGTCGGAGGTATCGTCGATATTGAATTTATGGTTCAATACGCGGCCTTGGCCTGGGCCTGTCAAGCGCCCGGCATTATCCAGTACACGGACAACATTCGCATACTCGGATCACTGGAGGAGGCTGGCTTACTCGATGCCGACTCCGTGTCCCATCTGATCGCGGCTTACAAAGCATACCGATCCACCGGACACCGCCTCGCGCTACAGCGCCAGGAGGCGGTACTGGAAGGTGAAAATCACTTTGTTGAAGAACGTGCGCAGGTCACAGCGATTTGGGATCGCTTGATCGGTCGTCCCTGATTACACAGATTTTTTTGGAGTTAGCTATGTCTTTTGCCGATCGCGACGGCGTTATATGGCTCGATGGTGAACTCATTCCCTGGCGCGATGCCAAGGTTCATGTTTTAACCCACACACTGCACTATGGCATGGGCGTCTTTGAAGGTGTGCGCGCCTACAAAAGCGACAGCCTGGGCACCAGCATCTTCCGCTTGAAAGAACACACTGACCGCCTGTTCCGCTCCGCGCACATCATGCGCATGAAAATGCCTTTCACCAAAGATGTGGTGAACGAGGCGCACAAACTGGTGGTGCGCGAAAACCAGCTGGCCGAGGCCTACCTGCGCCCCATGGCGTTCTACGGTTCCGAGGGCATGGGCCTGCGCGCCGATAACCTCAAGGTGCATGTCATGGTTGCCGCCTGGAACTGGCCATCCTATATGTCACCGGAAGCGCGCGACATGGGCATCCGTATCCGCACTTCCAGCTACACCCGCCACCATGTGAATATCTCCATGTGTAAGGCGAAAGCGAATGGACACTACATCAACTCGCTGCTGGCCCTGCAAGAAGCGCTGGATAGCGGCTGTGAAGAGGCCCTGCTGCTGGACAATGAGGGGTATGTGGCCGAGGGCAGCGGTGAAAACTTCTTCCTGGTGCGCGATGGTGTTATCTACACCCCGGAGCTGACCTCCTGCCTGGATGGTATTACGCGCAACACCATTTTCCATCTGGCAACCGAATGCGGTTACACCATCCGTGAAAAACGCATTACCCGCGATGAGGTCTATGTCGCCGATGAAGCTTTCTTCACCGGCACCGCTGCCGAGGTATTGCCTATCCGTGAACTGGATGGTCGCGTGATTGGCGAAGGCCGCCGTGGCCCGGTTACCACTCGCCTGCAGGATCTGTACTTTAAATCGGTACGCGGCGAACTGGAAAACCACACCGACTGGCTCTCACCGGTCGCTGGTTAATTGCTTCGTCGGATATTGTGTCGACAACAACGGAGCCCACTGGCTCCGTTGTTGTTTTATCCACCGGGACCTCAATGACTATGGATTTTCCCGCGTCTCTTAAGGCTATTCGCACCATTTTGATTGTCGGCCCGGCCTGGATCGGCGACATGATGATGGCGCAGTCGCTGTTTATCCTGCTCAAGCGCCGCAACCCCCAGGTAAAACTCCACCTGCTGGCTTCCGCCTGGACCCGCCCCCTGGTGGCGGCTATGCCCGAGATCGATGAAGTGATCGACATGCCGTTCGGGCATGGGCAGCTTGACGTGATGGCGCGCTACCGCCTGGGCAAGTCCCTGGCCGACCGGGGCTATGACCAGGCTATCCTGCTGCCCAATTCGTTTAAGTCTGCCCTGGTTCCTTTTTTTGCCGGCATTCCCCTGCGCACCGGCTGGCGTGGAGAGATGCGCTACGGCCTGCTGAATGACTGGCGCCCGCTCGACAAAAAACGTTATCCGCTGATGGTGCAGCGCTACCTGGCCCTGGCCTATGCGCGGGATGCGGCCCTGCCAGCCGATTTCCCCTATCCGCAATTGCAGCTGGACCCGTCCCGGCGCCAACCGCTATTAACAAAGTTCGCCTTGCACTTGAATCGGCCGCTCCTGATACTCTGCCCCGGCGCCGAGTACGGCTCTGCCAAGCGCTGGCCCGAGGCCTATTACGCCACTGTCGCCGCGCAAAGAATCCGCGCCGGATGGCAAGTGTGGCTGCTGGGTTCAGCTAAGGATCAGCCAGTGGCAGAGACAATCCGCGACCAATTGCCGCCAACACTCCAGGTGCATATGAATAACCTGGCCGGGCGCACTAACCTGGGCGAGGCGATCGCCTTGATGGCCTGTGCCGATGCGGTACTCAGTAATGATTCCGGATTGATGCACATCGCGGCGGCGCTAAACCGTCCGCTGGTGGTGGTCTTCGGTTCTACCTCACCGGAGCACACCCCGCCACTGTCACAGCGGGTGCGCGTGGTGACGAATACCCTGGAGTGCTCGCCCTGTTTTGAACGCGAATGCCCCCTGGGACATCACAAATGCCTGCGCGAACTGAAACCGGCACAGGTGCAGGCCGAGCTGGATGAATTGCTGGCAAGTCCGGCAACGGTTTCATAACCCCTGATAATGGATGGCCTGTGCAGTCTGATTTCCAACAGCGATTAATCCTGCGCGATGAACTGCAAACCCTGTGGCAGGGGCAGGACATTTTTGCCCTGGTGCAGCAGCTGGACGGAGACCTGGTGCGCGATGTGCCCGGTCGGCAGACCCTGCGCTTTACCCTCAATGGCAAGGCTTATTACTGCAAGCGGCACACCGGGGTTGGCTGGGGTGAAATCCTCAAAAACCTGTTATCCCTGCGCCTGCCGGTGATTAGCGCACGCAGCGAATGGCTCGCGCTCAACCGACTGGCTGAACTCCAGGTGCCGAGTCTGGAGCCTGTGGCCTATGGTGAGCGCGGCAGCAATCCGGCAACACGCATTTCGTTTATTGTCACGCGCGAATTGGCAGGTAAGGTACAACTGGATGATTACCTGCGCGCGCATCCCCGGCTCGCGCCAAAGGAACGGCGTTGCCTGCTGGATGCCGTAGCCCATATCGCCCGCCAGATTCACCGCAACGGTATTAACCATCGCGACCTCTACCTGTGTCATTTCCTGCTCGATACCGACTCCCTGGCATCCTGGCGCACCGGCGCGGGGCAGGTGCAATTGTTCCTGGTCGATTTGCATCGCGCCCAGTTGCGTGCCCGCGTGCCGCGTCGCTGGCAGGTGAAAGACCTGGCCAGTATTTATTTTTCGGCCATGGACCTGGGGGTGACCCAGCGGGATATCTGGCGTTTTCTGCAGGTTTACTTTGATCAACCCCTGGCTGTGGTTGTGCACCAGCAGCGCGATTTGCTGGCGGCTGTAGCGCGGCGGGCGGACAAGTTATATCGGCGCGAGCAGCGTTTGCGCGCGCGTGGGCAGCGAGGCCAGGTATGAAACTCGCCTTTACCCTGTTCCACTATTTTCCCTACGGCGGCCTGGAGCGGGACATGCTCGCCATGGCGCGCACCTGTAAGGCGCGCGGTCACCAGGTCACTATTTACACCCAGCGCTGGGCGGGTGAACTGCCGGCGGATATTCCCGTGCAGCTGGTGCCGGTGAGGGCCCTGAGCAACCATGGGCGCGCGCGCGAGTTTGCCCGGCGTTTTATGGCTTTGCGCCACCAACAAACCATAGACCTGGTGGTGGGTTTCAATAAAATGCCAGGCCTTGATGTGTACTACGCGGCAGATACCTGTTTTGCACAAAAGGTGTATGAAGGGCGCCATTGGCTATACCGCTTCAGCGGCCGCAGCCGCGCTTACCTGGACTTGGAAAATGCGGTATTCGCGCCTGCCAGTAGCACACAGATCCTGTTGATTGCACCAGCGCAGAAAGCGGCGTTCCAGCGCTATTACCAAACACCGGACGTCCGCCTGCATAGGTTGCCGCCGGGCATCCGGCGCGATCGGGTGATGCCGGCGGATTACGCCATACAGCGTGAACAGGGGCGCGCCGCTTTAGGGGCGGCACCGGATACCCTGGTGCTGTTGGCGGTGGGGTCGGACTTTGCGCGCAAGGGCTTGTCGCGCACGATCAAAGCGATGGCTGCCCTGCCGCCCGATATACGGGCGCGCACTCGCCTGTGGGTTGCCGGGCAGGATGATGCGACTTCCGCGGTGCGCCTTGCCGGTCAGTTGGGCATCGCCAGCCAGGTGCAGGTGCTGGGTGCGCGCGATGATGTGGCGCAGTTGATGTGGAGCGCCGATATGCTGTTGCATCCGGCACACAGCGAGGCGGCGGGTGCGGTATTGCTGGAGGCCATGGTAGCGGGCCTGCCGGTGATCGCGACAGCGGTTTGCGGCTACGCGCCTTACATTGCGCAGTGGCAACTGGGTAAGGTGATTGCGGATGGCGATACACAGCTGGCCGATGCCATTGTGGACATCGCCGCGCAAGATCGCGCGCACTGGCTTGCGCGAGCCCGGGATTTCATTGCCCATGGAGATGTTTTTTCGATGATGGATCACGCTGTGGCTATCATCGAGTCGATGGGGACAGGCAAGCTTTCGGATAGGTTGTAGAGAGTGACTATGTTAGCAAACGTTGTTTCCCGCACCCGGCGCGAAGCCTTCTGCCTGAAGTGGGCGGCGCTGGGGGTGTATTTGTTTCTCTCGGCGTTTTTCTGGGCCTCGGGGCCGGCGCCCTTGCGCGGTATTTTTTACCTGTTCCTGCTCCTGCCTTTCCTGGCGGTATTGCCGTGGCGGCGCTGGCGCCTGGATGAGTACGGTGGTTATTTCACCTTGTCTGCCCTGGTGTTTGCCGCTTACTCAGTTGCTGCATCGCTCTGGGGACGGCCGGAGGATATTGGCTTTTTCCTGAAGCAGTGGGTATTCCTGGCGTTTTGGCTGTGCGGTATTGCCTGGCTGTTTTATCACCGCCCTGTGGATTTACAGCGGCTGTATTCCGTTGTGATAGCGGTGGGGGTGGTTTGCGCGCTGGTTACCGTGTATGGGTTTTTCATGGGGGCCAACAGCGATCCTGAGGGGCGTTTATCCGGCTTCGGGCTCGCGGAGAACTCGACGGTAGTGGCGCAGATTTTCGGTGTGGCTGCGCTCCTGGCCTATATCAAATCCCTGCAGGCAGACAGTGCAAAACTGTCCTGGCTGTTTTTGGGCGCAGCGCTGGTGTGTGCATGGGTTATCCTGCTCTCCGGCAGTCGCGGTGCGGCCCTGGCACTGGTGCTGGTTGCGCTGGCGGCCCTGGTGATTATCCGCCCACGCCCATCCATCTGGGTACCCCAGGTCATCCTCGGCGGACTGGTGTTGGGTGCGGCTATCCTCTCTGTGGGCGTGGCTACGCTGTTGGAGGTGCGTGTAACCGCCTTTTCCCTGCGCGATGTGATTTGGCGCGAGTTGTTGCAGCGTGTCCCTGGGCATCTCCTGTTTGGTATCGGCTATTACGAGGACTCCCGCATCCTGATTGCCGATGTGGGTGTCTTCCATCATGCGCACAATTCCTGGCTGGACATCCTCTACTACGGCGGCGCCCTGGGACTGCTGCTCGCCCTTTGGCATGGTGTATTGCTGGCGCGCACCTTTAGTTGCGACCGCGACCTGCTCCCGCTCTACCTGTGGTGGGTTTATGGCTGCCTGTGTTTGTTGACTAATGGCTCCAGCCTGTTAACCCGTCCGGATGCGCAGTGGCTTATGTATTGGGTTCCCGCCGGATTATTGGCCGCTGTGGTAATGAGTCGTCGTCGATGCCCGCACCCATAAAAATCATGATCCTGCAAACCCGGCATATCGAGAGTATTTCCTACCTCACTGCCGGGCTGGTCAGCGCCTTTCCTGCCGGGCAGTACCAGGTCACCCTGGTCTACCTGGAAGACGGCGCAGCGACGCCTGAAGATCGCCTGGCGCACCAGTGTGTATTCCTCGGGTTGGATAAAACCGACTACAAAGGCCTGCGCCTGAAGGCCATGGGCAAACTGCGGCCTTTCCTGCAACAGCACCACTTTGATGTGATCATTGCCAACATGTACAAACCGATCCATTTGCTTATGCAATTGCGCCGGTTTGTCTCTGCGCCGGTGTGTATTGGCATCATCCATGCCTTTGGGGAATTCGATCGCCTGGGGCGTCGCCTGATGATGCGCTGGTGGCTGGATAAACGCTGGCACCTGGTCGGTGTCTCCGAACCGGTACGCCAGTATCTGATCAACGCTGGCGCAGGAGTGCATCCCGGCAATAGCGCGGCGATCAACAATGCGGTGGATGTAGCTGCCATCCAGCATGCTGTCCTGGGGCGTGTCGAGGCGCGCGAGCGGCTTGGGTTACCTGTGGACGGGCGGGTGTTCGGTACCATTGGTCGCTGTGTCAAAGGCAAGCGGCACCTGGAATTAATACAGGCGTTTGAGCGCTTCAGCAGCGCGCGGAATAATGTGTTTTTAGCCATCATCGGCGCCGGCGAACTCTTGCCATCGCTAGAGCAGTATGTGCGCGAGCGCGACTTGGGTAACAAGGTGTTCCTGTGCGGTTATATCCCCCGGGCAGCAGGGCTGGTGCGTGCACTGGATGTCTTTGTGTTTCCCTCGGAGTCCGAAGGATTTGGCCTGGCACTGCTGGAAGCGATGGCCGCCGGTGTACCTGCCATCGTTAACCGGGTTGAACCCCTGGCCAGCATAGTGGCGGAGTGCGGCTATAGTGTGGACTGCGCCAATACCGACACGCTGGTACAGGCCATGGATGACTGTTATCGACAGTCGCCGGGCGAACTCAGCGCCTTGGGCGAGGCCCATTATGAGCGCGTGCGTACACACTATGACATTGCCGGATTCCGCCAGGCGTATCGGGCCTTGGTAGAACGCCTGCTGCGAGGTGTATAACCCTGTGCCCGGTCTTGCTATTCAACCCCTCCGGGACAATATGCCCGGTTCGTTTTACCTCGGCATGGATGATCGATTTCCCAATCCAATAAAGGCATTTTATGGCAAGTAAAAACACTTCACTGCGTCCGCAGGCAGAAACGTCCGCCTGGAATATTTACGGCCGCCTGCTGCGCTACCTCAAACCCTACGTATTTTGGTTTTGCCTCAGTGTGGTGGGTTATATCGTTTATGCCTGCGCTAACGTGATGTATTCCCACGTGATGGAAAAGCTGGTGGCAGCCATCGAATCGGATGATGCTGCGGCGCGCTGGTGGGTGCCCACGCAAATTGTGATCGCCACCTTGCTGCGCGGTGCCGGTATGTTTGTGGGTGGCTACTTTATGGCTAAGGTGGCGTTTAATGTGGTCAATGACCTGCGCGTGCAAGTCTTTAACCATATGACCCATTTACCGGTGAGTGCATTCGATGCCCGTCCCAGTGGCCATATGATTTCATTGATTACCTACAACATTAACGGTGTCACCGTTGCCGCGACCGATGCACTCAAAAAAGGTATTCGCGAAGGTGCTACGGTGATTGGTTTGCTGGCCTGGTTGTTTTACCTCGATTGGAAACTCACCCTGATGTTCTTGTCCGTGGCGCCCATCATGGGGTTGCTGGTCACCAAGGTGGCCAAGCGCCTGCGTCGCCTGAGCAGCAAGGTACAGGATTCTGTGGGGGATATTACCCAGGTATCCAGCGAAATGATCAACGGCTACAAAGTCATGCGCACCTTCGGCGGTGAAGCCTATGAACAGCAGCGCTTCACCCAGGCGAGCAAGAAAAATTACGCACAGAATATGAAAATCGTGATCACCAGTGCCGCCAATGCACCGGTCATGCATTTGTTGATTGCCGTGTCGATGAGCCTGCTGATTTATGCAGCCCTGAGCTTTATGCAATTGGAAAGTACGGCGGCATTTATCGGATATATCACTGCGGTTGGTTTGATCGTGACACCTATCCGGCAATTGGGTGAAGTCGCGCCCATGATCCTTAAGGGGGTTGCGGCGGCCGATAGTGTGTTCACCCTTTTGGATGAGGCGCCTGAGGCTGATACAGGAACCCGCACCCTGGGCAGGGTAAAAGGAGAGGTTGAATTCCGCGATGTCAGTTTTCGCTATCCCAGCCAGGAGCGAGCGGCGTTATCGCATTTCAATTTGCGCGTCGAGCCCGGCAAGGTTGTTGCACTGGTGGGCAAGTCGGGTAGTGGGAAATCGACATTGGTGAATTTATTACCGCGTTTTTATGATCCCCGTTCAGGTGACATTTTGCTGGATAGTGTTTCAATTCGCGAATTGCGCCTGGCTAACCTGCGTGAGCAGATTGCACTGGTTAACCAACAGGTCGTACTGTTCGAAGGCAGCGTGGCTGACAATATCGCTTATGGTCGTCGCGAACATGTCAGCGCTGAGCAAATTAAACAGGCTGCCGATTTGGCATTCGTTACAGAATTCGTACAGAATTTACCGCAGGGGTTCGATACGCTCATTGGTGAAGGTGGTGCGCGTTTATCCGGCGGCCAACGCCAGCGGATTGCGATAGCCCGCGCCATTTTGAAAGATGCACCGATTTTAATTCTCGATGAAGCGACCTCTGCGCTGGATAATGAATCCGAGCATATGATCCAGGCGGCACTGGAGTCGGTGATGAAAGGCCGCACCACCTTTGTGGTAGCCCATCGCCTATCCACGATTGAGCGCGCGGATTTGATTGTGGTGATGGCCGACGGGGAAATTGTTGAACAGGGGACGCACCAGGCGTTACTGGCATTGAATGGCCATTACGCCCGGTTGCACTCCCGCCAGTTTGACGACGACAGCGAGCGTTAATCTGTCTTTTTTGTGAATGTGTTATTTCAATGGATGTTGAGCGAGTAGCAAGCTTATGCAATTGAGTATGCCTTATTTCGAACAGGCCAAAGTGTTGGTCGTCGGCGATGTGATGCTGGATCGTTACTGGCATGGCGCCAGCTCGCGCATATCGCCGGAGGCTCCGGTGCCTGTTGTCAATATATCCCAGACAGAAGATCGCCCTGGCGGAGCGGCCAACGTGGCACTCAACCTGGCGGCATTGGGATGCCAGGTTACCCTGCTGGGGGTCATTGGCTTGGACGAAGCCGGTATGGTGCTTGAGCAGCGACTCCAGTCGACCGCTATTGTCACTGATTTCCATCGTTCGCTGTCCAAACCCACCATTACCAAATTGCGTGTCATTAGCCGCCACCAGCAGTTGCTGCGTATGGATTTTGAGGATCGTTATACCTGGGAGGATTCCTGTGCCCTGGCGGCCAGGGTGGAGTCCCATCTCGATGGTGTGGATGTCCTGATCCTGTCTGATTACGCCAAGGGCAGCCTGCAGGACTGCCAGGCATTAATCCAAAAAGCCCGCAGCCATAATATCCCGGTACTGGTCGATCCCAAATCCAGCAATTACCAGCGCTACCAACAAGCCACTTTGCTCACGCCCAATTTGCACGAATTTGAGCAAGTCGTAGGTAACTGTCGCTCTGAGCGCGAATTGCTCGACAAAGCCAGGGAGATGATTGACAGTTTGCAGTTGAACGCTCTGCTGATCACCCGGGGCGAGCAGGGCATGACGTTGATTCGCCCCGGACACAGCGAATTGCATTTACCGGCACGGGCTCGTGAAGTCTTTGACGTAACGGGAGCTGGCGATACGGTGATTGCAGCCCTGTCCGGCGCCCTGGCTGCCGGTGAGACTTTGCCCGAATCTGTAGCCATCGCTAATCTGGCGGCGGGTATTGTGGTGGGTAAATTGGGCACGGCGACAGTGAGTGCACCTGAGCTGCGTTGGGCGATCTATGCCGAGCAGGGCTTTGAATGCGGTGTGGTCACAGAGGAGCAGTTGCTCCTGGCGCTGGCCGATGTACGCGCCAATGGCGAGAAAATTGTGTTCACCAATGGTTGTTTCGACATTATCCATGCCGGCCATGTCGGCTATCTGGAAGAAGCGCGCAAACTGGGCCATCGCCTGGTTGTCGCTGTTAATAGCGATGCGTCAGTAAAACGCCTCAAGGGGGACGGTCGCCCGATTAATACCCTGGATCGTCGTATGGCTGTGTTGGCGGGATTGGAGGCAGTGGATTGGGTTATCGGGTTTGATGAAGATACCCCCGAGCGTCTGATCGATACCCTGAAGCCGGATATTTTGGTCAAGGGGGGCGACTATCGTGAGGATCAGGTTGTCGGTGCCCCGATCGTCAAGACTTACGGTGGCCAGGTGAAGGTATTGAGCTTTTTCGATAATTGCTCAACCACATCGATTGTTAACAAAATCCGCAAAAACGCCCTGTTTAATTGAACAGCTGCGTTTTTATTTTGCCCTCCGTGTTGTTCCCGGCTCAGCTAGACTTCGTAATAATGTCCAAGATTTGATACTAATCCAGCGACAGGTGCTTGCCGTGAACAACCGCTTTAATCCCGCCTCCCGATTCACCCACTCCAGTGTTGCTCCACGTGAGGGACTGGTGGATTTTGTGATCAATTATCGCACTTACATTGACCGAATCATGTTGTGGTTGACCCTGGGGGCCTGGTTGATGTCGCTGCTTTATGCAACACAGCACAATACCTGGGGCCTGGCGCTTGTACTCGGTGGCGTGCTCACCGGCATCAATTGGGTTGCGATTGATGTGGTGCGCCATCCGCGTATTACGCCCTGTGTGATAGGCGTGGTCTACATGGTGTTTGTCAGCCTGCATGTACACCAGCTCAAGGGTATGATCGAGGCGCATTTCGGTTACTTTGTGTTTCTGGCCGCGCTCTTTACCTATCTCGATTGGCGCCCTCTCGTCTGGGCGGCACTGACCGCGGCGGTTTTGCACATCGCTATCCATATGATGCAGCACGCCGGTATACCTATTTATTTCCCGACCATGCGCACTCCTGGGGCATAGTGGCGATGCACGCGTTTTATGTGGTGATTGAAACCGCCGTGCTGATTGTGCTGGTAAAGCTGGCGAGTCGCCTGCTGGTTGTCGCCCAGGAAGTGGTCAATGTAACGGAAACGATGATTGGTGACAGCCGGTATATCGACCTGAATATTCGCGCGCTGGCCAGGCACAATGCCATTCTCGACCATTTCAACTGGCTGTTGGACAGCATTGCCTCCGCCCTGAAATCTGCATTGGGCGCCCAGTCCGAGGCGGATAAAAACCTGGAGGTCCTGTCAGGTAACAGCCGTCAACTGGTTGCTATTGCCGATGAATCCCATCAGGCGGCCGAGTCGATTCGTGTTGCCATGGACAATATGCACGACTCTTTTGTGGCAGTGGCCGAGCAAATCCAGCGCGCTGCCGGCCTGGCGGAAGATACCGCCCGCGCGCAGGAAGAGGGTAAGGTAGCGGTGCGCCATTCGCGTGAAGGTATTGCCGAGCTGTCGCATCTGTTGGGTGATACCGCCAATGCTATCGATACCCTTGCCGGGACTGCGAGGCGATCACCAGTACCCTGGCAGAGATCCAGGGAATTGCCGAGCAAACCAACTTGTTGGCGCTCAATGCGGCAATCGAGGCGGCGCGCGCCGGTGAGCAGGGGCGGGGGTTTGCCGTGGTTGCAGATGAAGTGCGCGCTCTTGCCCGTCGCACCCAGCTATCGACAGAGAATATCAAGCAGATAGTTGACCGGCTGGTTGCCGGTTCGACCCAATCTGTAGCCGCCATGGGCCATAGCCGCGTCCGGGTCGAAGAAAACGTAGCCAAGTCGGCCAGTGTTGAACAGACCTTTGATCGTATTGCTGCCGCCATCCGGGAAATTAACCAGATCACCGGGCAGATCGCCTCTGCCACCGAGGAGCAGACCCGAACTTCGGAGTCCATTACCCGCCAGACGGCACAACTTAATGATTTCAACCGCGAAACTAGCCTGATTGTTAACCAGAACCGCGAGCGGCTCGGACATCTTGAAGCAGCGTTTGGCGATCTGCAACGGGCGTTGACGCGTTTCCGCGAGGGCTAGGCGCCGATTCCCGAAACCTTACCGGCGCCATAACCGCCGTTAATCAGGCCGCCAATTCCAGAATCTCCCGCGATGCCTCGGGCGTAATCAACCCATGCTCGCCCAAGGCGATCAATTGAT
This sequence comes from Cellvibrio japonicus Ueda107, assembly GCF_000019225.1. NCBI lineage: Bacteria > Pseudomonadati > Pseudomonadota > Gammaproteobacteria > Cellvibrionales > Cellvibrionaceae > Cellvibrio > Cellvibrio japonicus. The sequence goes on from NC_010995.1 coordinate 629,163, forward strand.
GTTTGACCAACATATCCACCAGTTTTGGAATGGACTCCCGGCCAACGCCATAACCCTGCAGCCTGGTCGGTGTTCCCATGGCTTCGAAGAACTGGCGTGTCTGCGCAATCGCGGCATCAATCAGGGCATCCTCATCGCTCAAGTCGAGTCCCCAGACACGGCGTCCGTATTGCAGCAACTTATCCCGTTTTGGTCCACGCTGGTGCTGCATCACCGCCGGTAGCACTACGGCCAGGGTTTGGGCGTGATCCAGTCCGTGCATGGCAGTCAGCTCATGGCCGATCATATGGGTCGCCCAGTCTTGCGGAACACCGACGCCAATCAAACCATTTAATGCCATGGTGGCTGCCCACATCACGTTGGCGCGGATGTTGTAATTGGTCGGCTCCTCGAGTGCGCGCGGGCCTTCCTCAATCAGGGTCATTAGCAGCCCTTCGGCGAAGCGATCCTGAACCTTGGCGTCCACGGGATAGGTCAGGTACTGCTCCATGATATGGACAAAGGCATCGACCACGCCGTTGGCAATCTGGCGCGGTGGCAAACTGTAGGTGGTGGTGGGGTCAAGGATGGCGAACTGCGGATAAACCAGTGGACTGCCAAAGGAAAGCTTTTCCTGGGTAGCCGCTTTGGTGACAACCGAATTGCCGTTGCTTTCGGTGCCGGTCGCCGGCAGCGTCAATACACAGCCTATCGGTAAGGCGCTATGGAAGGGGGCATGTTTCGCCAGGATATCCCAGGGCTCGCCGTCAAAATTAACCGCGGCGGCAATCAATTTTGTTCCGTCGATGACACTGCCGCCACCGACAGGGAGCAAGAAATCAATCTTCTCCTGTTTGACCAGGTCAACGGCTTTCATCAGGGTTTCATAGTGTGGATTGGGCTCGATGCCGCTGAACTCAAACCAGGTTTTGCCTGTTAACGCATTGACAACCTGGTCATAGACACCGTTTTTTTTGATGGAGCCGCCGCCGTAGGTAAGCAGCACCCTGGCATGGGTGGGAATAAGATCGGCCAGGGCCTGGATTTGGCCTTCGCCGAACAGGATTTTAGTCGGGTTGGAAAACATAAAGTTTTGCATCAGTTACCTCCAGTAATGTCGACTCGCTGGTGCCGATCGTATCGGCAGAGTGTGGCAGGGTGAAGCTACGCAAGATTGGGGGGATACCGGAATCAGGCGTTATTGACTGTGGAAACCACTCGGCGGATCAGAATGTTGTTCCCCTCGATCCGACATGGAATAGCTGTCAGTTTTTGTCCGGCGCAGGGTCCGGAAACACACTGGCCGGAATCTATAACAAACAGTGCCGCATGGTTGGCGCATTGGATCATGCTGCCGCTGGGATCAAGAAATTGATGTTCGACCCATTCCAGGGGAATTCCCAGGTGTGGACACTGGTTGTTGTAGATAAATACCCTATCGCCTGCGGAGGAGCGAACCGCAAACAGGCGCTGCTCGCTAAAACCTCTGCACCCCCCTGCCGGAATATCGGCCAGGGCGCAGAGGACGGTAAATTCTTCGCTCATGAACTGTGCTGGCGCGGTGCGGCAAGGCGCAGGCTGCGTGTGATCAGTTTGCCGCTGCGCACCACACTCACATTGACCTGGTCACCGGGTTTGTATTTTTCCAGCGCGCTGAGCAACTGGTCGTCATTGGTGGTTGGTGTATCGCCGATAGCCACAATCACATCCCCCAGGGTGATCTGCCCCCAGGCATTGCGTTTCGCCCCCTCAAGGCCGGCAGCGGCGGCGGGTGAGTTGGGCTCCACACGCAATATGGGGACACCTTCAACACCAATCTGACGCGCCCATTGTTCAGGCGCCACTGCAATACCCAACACCGGGCGTACCAGGCGGCCGTGTTTGATCAACTCGGGCACAACCTCCTTGACGGTATTGACCGGGATGGCAAAGCCAATGCCGGCACTGGCACCGCTGGGACTGTAGATCATGGTGTTAACGCCGATCAGTTCCCCTTGCGAATTAAGCAGGGGGCCGCCGGAGTTCCCGGGGTTGATGGCCGCATCGGTTTGGATCACGTTGGTAATTTTGCGCTGGTTGGGCGAGGTAATTTCCCGCCCCAGGGCGCTGACGACCCCGGTAGTCAAGGTGGCATCCAGGCCAAAAGGGTTGCCAATCGCCAGCACTTTGCGGCCAACACGCAGGTTGGCAGAATCCCCCAGCGGGAGTGGTTTGAGCCTGTCTTCCGGGGCTTTGATGCGCAATACCGCAATATCGCGTTCCGGCGCCAGGCCCACGACCTCAGCGGGCCAGTTGGATTGGTCCTGCAGGGTAATGGTGATCTGGCGCGCGCCTTCGACAACGTGGAAGTTGGTCACTATATAGCCCTTGCTATCCCAGACAAATCCGGTGCCTGAGCCGCGTGGCACCGTAATCAGGTCGAAGGAATAGGGATCGCGGGCCAACTGTTGGTTAGTCACAAACACAACGCTGGGGCGCGCGGTTTCGAACACCTCCATGCTGTTGCGTTCGTCGTCGGTAGAGAAGGCCTGAACACTGGCGCTCAGGGCACTGGCGCCAGTCAGGAAGGTTAATACTAGCCAGCGCCAGAGCGTCATCAGGTGACTCCTTGCCATTCCGTCGGTTCGATTAACCGTGAGCGCTGTCGCGCAGTGCCTGGATACGTGCTTCCAGGGGCGGGTGACTGGCAAACAGGTTGCGAACGCCGCCGCTGATACCAAAGGCGCGCATGCTGCTGGGCAGAGGGCTTTCCACACCCGCGCTCATTTCCGCCTGCAGGCGTTGCAGAGCGCGGATCATGGCACCGCGGTCGGCCAGGGTGGCACCGGCAGCATCAGCGCGGTATTCGCGATAGCGTGAGAAGGCCGCCACAATCATGGACGCAAGGATGCCCAATACCAGCTCGGCGACGATGGTGGTGATAAAAAAGGCGATACCGCGCCCCTCTTCATTTTTGAAAATCACGCGGTCAACCAGGTCGCCGATGATACGGGCGAAGAACATCACGAAAGTGTTCACCACACCCTGGATCAGGCTCAAGGTAATCATGTCACCGTTGGCGACGTGACCAATCTCGTGCGCCAGCACGGCTTTTACTTCGTCGCGCTCAAAGCGTTGCAACAAGCCAAGGCTGACCGCTACCAGCGCATCGTTGCGGTTCCAGCCGGTGGCAAAGGCGTTGGATTCCTGGGCGGCGAAGACGCCGATCTCCGGGGTTTTAATACCGGCTTTCTGCGACAGCTCCACCACGGTATCCACCAACCATTTTTCATCGGCGTTACGGGGTTGTTCAATCAGTTGGACGCCCATGGTTTTCTTGGCCATCCACTTGGATAAAAACAGGGAGATGAATGAGCCAACAAAGCCAAATACCGCACAGAAAATCAGCAGGTTTGTTAAGTCCAGGCCGTCAGCGGTTCGATAATTGCCAACCCCCAACAAGCTTAGGACGACACCTGCTACAACAAGTACCGCAAGGTTAGTGAGTAAAAACAGGCCGATACGTAACACGATGATGGTCTCCCGATAATGAAATAGGTTTGCTGGCTGCCAGGCAGCATGCGGGAGTATATGTGTTCCGGGCAAAAGAAATTCAATCGGTAATAACAAAAAACCGAGAGTTAAGAAACGCAAATCATGCGAGTGAGGCTATTGGGTGAGGCGAGAACAGGCTGTTTGAGGGAAAAGGGCCGCCCGTGAGGGCGGCTCAAGCAACCGTGTTAGCCGAGAGACTGTCCTTGGCGCTGACCCGATAGGGACAGTACCCAGCACAAACCCTCAAGACTGAAAAAACAATCAACTTGCAGGAGGATTATCGTTTCAGCCCAACCGCTGTGAGGAGAAGATCGCAGCAGTTGAGATAATGATATGTATTCTCATTTTAAAATGCAAGTATTTTGAGAATAATTCTTATTTGTGTGCGTCATTCGTTCTTCAGGTCGCGCAACTGGCCGTTGAGTTGGTTGATTTTGGCGGCCATTTCCTCAATAAGGCTCAAGCAAATCTGCGGCTGGTGCTCAATCAAATCAATGAACTCCTCTTTGCGGACAGCCAGCAGGGTGCAGTCGCTGGATGCCACTATAGAAGCCATACGCGGTTGGCGAGTAAAGACGGCCAGGGCGCCAAAGATTTCATTCGGGTTGATCTCACCCACTTTCACACCGTCGCAGAGCGCATCGGCACTGCCTTCGAGCAGGGTGTAAACGCGGTCGGCATTATCGCCCTGGCGAATAATCGTCTCCCCGGCCTGGAAGTGCAGGAAACCGGCGGAAGGCTGAAAGGCAGCCGGTGTTTCCTGCGCCAGTGCCTGCTCGTAAAAACTTTGCAGGCAGAGCAGATAATGTGCCCAGTGGCGCTGGCGTTTGGAGTCGCTGTTGATGTGGTTGACCAGGCCATCGCGGGTGTAGATATCGACCTCTATCGGCTCCTGGTTGCGCCATTCGCCATAGGGCAGGTTAAGGCTGCGCGGCAGGCCGAGGATATCGCCGGCATCGCCGGCCAGTACCAGCTTCCCGTTAACCAGGTATTCTGCCTGGCCGTCTACCAGGCGCAGGATTTCAGTGGTGGGGCGATCATTAAACAGGTCATTGCCGGGGCTGATGCGAGCGCGCTCGGCGGGAAGGTCTGCGCACAGCAGGTCGCCCAGGGCGCTGAGCTTGGCGGCCAGGTCAGAGAGGGTTTCGGATTGTTTTGACGGCAGGTGCATAGGGTCCTCAATCAGCTTGCAGGGCGGTTGCCCCGGAGCCCGGGGCAATAAGCCAGGGAACCTCTGAAAAATTCCCCAGGTTGCCAACATTTTCAGAGGTTCCCTAGATTGTAGCCGTTACCAGAGAAAAAACTGCGCGCCATGACGCGTTATACACAGGCGTCATGGATAAATGCGGGGGTGGGGAGCGCCAATGGGGTATATCAGGCGGAGACTCGTCCCAGTTGAGAGGTGTCGCCCTTGCCTTCGGCATCTTCTACCAACTTGCGTTTAAGGTCCGGTGCAAGGTCATTCCAGTGTACATCCATAAGTGCGCCCTGGAGCGCGTAGAGCATGACTTTGGAAACATTAATGTCGCGAGCTTTAATACGCCGGTAAGCCTCAACGGCGCCTGTACGTTTTAGATCTGCCTGGGTGTTTATGCCGATAGCGCGGAGAATGTTTACAGATGCCATTCCCAAGTTTTTCAATTGCAATAATTCACTATGACTGGAAGTCATATTCGCAATCTCCTTTTAGTTATGTTTATCTAGCGTTTCTTTATGGTTATGTGTTGTGTCAACCCATTGGCGCTGACAGGCATCTTACATGCTTGCATGGGATGCGCAATTGGTTTTGCCGATTAAATATAGCGTTTTCTGCAGAAACGTGAATAAGGTTGTGCAACTGGCATAATATTCATCTGGGGCAACTTCTGGTAAAACAGACATTATTGGTGTGCAATGTTAATTGAGTCGCGCTTTTTATTGGGTTTGGATAATTCCTTATTGATAGCGAGTGAGTCCTACCAATGCCAATTGCAGGCAGAGGTACTTGCTGCGCTTGATGCCTTGTCTGCACGTGCTGCGGCAGCCGGTTTTTCTGTGCGTGTTGCCAGCGGCTATCGCAATTTTGCGCGGCAATTATCGATCTGGAATAACAAGGCAGAAGGTAGGCGCCCGGTATTGGATGACCGCGGTGAGCCACTGGATATGGAACGCCTGAGTGAGCGTGAAAAAGTGTTTTCCATTTTGCGTTGGTCGGCATTGCCTGGTGCTTCGCGCCATCATTGGGGCACGGACCTGGATATTTATGATGCGTCGCGAATGCCCGCGTGTTATGAGGTGAAATTGACGCAGGCAGAAACCTGTGGTGATGGTGTTTTCGCAGCGTTTCATCGCTGGCTGGATACGCAGCTGCAAGCGCCTGATGCTGTTTTTTATCGGCCTTATGCCCATGATCGCGGCGGTGTAGCGCCTGAGCCCTGGCATCTGAGTTACGCGCCGGTTGCGCAGCAATATGCGCGTGCATTGACGCTTGATGTATTGTACGAACAGTTGCTGCACACCGATCTGGCTTTGAAAGAAACGGTACTGGCCCATCTGCCAGAAATTTATTCGCGCTTTGTGCGCGTCGACCATTAACCCTTGCCAGGATTTATCACCTTGAGCATGTCTGCTTCCCCCTCGCCTGATCGTGCAGGTATTCGCGGTTGGATGTTATTTGACTGGGCTGCCCAGCCATTTTTTACCGTAATCATCACGTTTATTTTTGGGCCTTATTTTGTCTCCCGCCTGGTGGCGGACCCGGTCACCGGCCAGGCATTTTGGGGCTATACCATTACCATTTCCGGCGTGGTGATCGCACTGTTTGCGCCGGTATTGGGCGCGATTGCAGATGCCTGTGGCCCGCGCAAACCCTGGCTGGCATTTTTTGCGCTGATCAAAGTCTCGGCGCTGGTATCCCTGTGGTGGGCTGTGCCAGGCAGTGATCTGTGGTTGCCAATGCTGGCGATTATCCTGGCGACGATTGCCGCTGAGTTTTCGATCGTTTTTAACGATTCGATGATGCCGCGCCTGCTCAGCCAGCGCGATATAGGGCGGGTATCCAACCAGGCCTGGGGCTTGGGGTATATCGGTGGACTGGTCGTCTTGTTCAGTGTGCTGCTGTTGCTGGCGGGTAATCCGGAAACAGGTAAAACCCTGCTGGGGATTGCGCCGTTGTTTGGGCTCGATCCGGCCCTGGGGGAAGATGCGCGTATCACCGGTCCCTATGCGGCACTCTGGTATCTGGTATTTATTGTGCCGCTGTTTATCTGGACCCCCGATAGCCGCATTGGGCGCCCCCTGGGCGCGGCAATCCGCAGTGGCATGCAGGAGTTGCGCTGCACACTGGCGGAGCTTAACCAGCGGCGCGGCCTGTTGCGTTTCCTCATCGCACGTATGACCTACCAGGACGGGGTGAATGGCCTGCTGGCGTTGGGTGGCACCTTCGCGGCCGGTATGTTTGGGTGGCAGACACTGGAAATGGGGCTTTACGGTATCCTACTGCTGGTTGTCGCTATCGGCGGCTGTTTTTACGCGGGGCGCCTGGATGCCCGCCTGGGCTCCAAACGGGTGGTGCAAGTGGCCCTGGTGATATTGCTGGTGGCGACCCTGGGCATTATTTCCACGGGGCCGGGGTATACTCTGTTCGGCCTTATGCCTTTGTCATTGGCGGATACTGGTGGCTCCTTTGGCACGGCAGCAGAAAAGGCCTATATCCTGTTCGGGCTGCTCATCGGCCTGGCGTTTGGTCCGGTACAAGCCAGTTCCCGCTCTTATATGGCGCGCAGTGTGGGGGTGGATGAGGCGGGGCGCTACTTTGGCATCTATGCTCTTGCCGGAAGGGCGACAGCGTTCCTGGCGCCCATGAGCGTAGCCAGTTTGACGCTTTATACGGATTCAGCGCGTATCGGTATGGCGGCATTGATTGTGTTTCTCGTGTTGGGGTATGCCATTTTACGCAGCTGCCCTTACCCGGCAACGACATCCCCCGCAGCGGAGCGCGCGGGCCGCGGCCACTTACAGCCTGAGTGAAAGATATGATCCTTGATGTATCCCTGAATACTTCCCCGGACCTTGATGTCTGGGCCGAGATACGGGCTGAGGCGCAAATATCCAGTGCCGAAGAGCCGGTATTGGCCAGCTTTTATCACACGACCATCCTCAACCATGGCAGCTTTGCGGCGGCCATCAGCTTTCACCTGGCCAATCAACTGGATAGCCAGGCAATACCGGCGATGATGATTCGCGAGGTCTTTGAGGAGGCGATGCAGGCTGATCCGACCATCGAAATTGCCATGCGCGCTGATATCCGCGCCCACCGTGAACGCGATCCGGCATGCAGCCGCTACTGCCTGCCCTTCCTGTTCTTCAAGGGCTATCACGCCCTGCAATCCTGGCGCGTTGCCCATTGGTTATGGCAGCAGGGGCGCAATTCCCTGGCGCTGTATTTCCAGAACCAGATTTCGCAAACCTTCGATGTGGATATACATCCGGGCGCCCGTATCGGCTGCGGCATTATGATCGACCATGCCACCGGGGTGGTGATCGGTGAGACGGCGGTCATCGAGGACAATGTATCCATGTTGCACAGTGTCACCCTGGGCGGGAGCGGCTGTGCCAAAACCGATCGGCACCCCAAAATTCGCCAGGGCGTCCTGATCGGTGTCGGGGCCAAGATCCTGGGCAATATCGACATTGGTGAAGGAGCCAAGATAGGTGCAGGCAGTGTTGTACTGGAATCCGTGGCACCTCACACAACGGTAGCGGGGGTGCCGGCCAAGCCCGTCGGTCGGCCCAAAGGCGATGCACCGGCGCGCGATATGGATCACCTGCTGGGCGACGATGGCTGATCAGCCCTGGTTGTGGCGCGGTAGGTCGTGATTATCGTGCCCATCCAGTAGCCAATTCAACACAGCCTGTCGGCTTTTGAGCATGGTTTCGTAATGGGCGATAAGCTGGGTGTTGGGCTTGGGTTGTAATTTCATAGCGGCAAGGCGGTCGAGCAGAAAGGCGATATCCCGTTCTACCTTATCGCGGTTAATCAAGGCGTCCGCCTGATCGGGGTTGTGGTCGGGCTGGAGGGGAAGCATGGCGATGTCCTGCAGGCACGGGGCTTTGAGTATGGTAGGCCGTAGTTGACCGCGCCAGTGATACCCAAGAACAAATGGTTACAACCCTTAGTGTGGATATTGCAAATTCAGAGTCCGCAATGAGCTTGAATAGGCGGGACCGAAAAGTGAATGAGTAATCGGTGCTATTATCCTGCTACGACAGCTTAAGGTTTTCCCATCATGAGCAGCCCTGAATTCGATATTATTTTCCGCGGTGATATTGTCATCGGTCACCAGGTAGCCGATGTCAAAAACAAACTCCAACAGCTCTTCAAAACCGATGCGGCCCGTGTTGATGCCCTGTTTACCGGACGGCCCCTGCCACTTAAACGCAACCTCGATGAGGTAAGCGCACATAAATACCGCGAGATATTGCTTAAGGCGGGTGCCCTGGTTGAGGTCGTTGCTGCGGGTAAATTTGCACCGCCGACAGCGCCTTTACGCCCTGCATCTCCCGCTGCCGCCGCGCCTGTCAAAACGGGTTGGACGCTGGCTCCCGTGGGAACCCATTTGCTGGAGCCTTCCCAGCGCAGGTTGATACAGCCGCTGGCCGTAGATACCAGCCACCTGAGCCTGCGCGCCCAGGCGGGCAACCTGGTGGATCAGGCAGAAGTGCAACCTGAACCGATTGCGGAGGTCATAATTCCTGCTCTGGCTGTAGCTGACCTTGGGGCAGACCTGTTGGATGCCGATGAAAAATGGGAGCTGCCACTACCGGAAATTGAACTGGAAGATTGGGGCATAGCTCCCCCCGGCATCGATCTGCTCACTGAGGATGAGCGAACGGTGGTTGTTCCGGTTGTCGTCGACGTCAGCAACATACAACTGGCTCCTGCCGGCAGTGACCTGGGACAACTCAAATCACAACAGCCGCCGGTTAATCCGGATATCAGTCATCTCACATTGGTCGATAACGGCTGAGCTTCTTCGATTTTCTCAAGTTTCACCAAGGAGTATTTATGAAACTGGCTCTTAAAATCCTGGGCGCATTGATTGCACTGCTGATATTGGCGGTAGTGTTACTGGTTACCCTGGTCAGTCCCAATCAATTTAAACCGCACATTGAAGCCGCTGCCAAAGAGCAGGGTATTGCCCTGCACATGGGTGACCTCGGATGGGCCTTTTGGCCCAGCATTGGTGTAAGCCTTGCGGATATCACCGTGGCGGCGGTGGAAACGCCGGAAAAACCGATCGCCGAATTAAAAAATGCCAGCTTGATGCTGGCGCTGATGCCGCTGTTCCGCGGTGAATTCCAGGTCGACCATGTCGCGGTTGATGGGGCGCAAATCCATCTTGCAGTTGATAAGCAGGGCAAAGGCAATTGGGAGGCACTGAGTCAATCATCTACTCCGGAAAGTAGCGAAAAAGCCCAAGTGCAATCCCAAACACAATCCCAGGCAAGCGAGGCCAAGCCCCTCAACCTCGAAGTGGAAAAAATTAGCCTGACAAACAGTGCGCTCGATTATCACGATGAGAAAACCGGGCAAATCATTAACCTGCGCGATTTAAATATTGTGCTTACCGGTGTCAATACCCAGGGTAACCCTTTCGACGCACAACTGAGTTGGCTATTGGAACTGGTTCAAGCCAATACGGATAAATTGCAAGTGAAAGGCGAACTGAATAATCGTGTGACGCTCGATAAGGAATTCAACAACCTGCAACTCGATGATGGCCAGTTGCGCCTGACCCTCACGCAAAAATCCTCGGCAGATATAGCGCTGGATTATCAGTTAGCGGTCAAGGATCTGCAGAAAGACATGAGTTACCAGGGTAAATTACAACTGCTATCGTTGAATGCACGCCAGGTACTGGCAGCCTTGGGCACCCGTCTCGACACAGCGAACAGTGATGCACTTAAACACGTCGCGTTGGGTACCGCTATCAAGGGTGATACCAAACAGGTTGCTTTGGATGATCTGCAATTAACCCTGGATAAAACCCGCTTTACCGGTAACCTGGCCGTTACCGACTTGGCCACCAGTGCGCTAAAGCTTAAGCTAACCGGTGATAGCATTAATGTAGATGATTATCTTCCCCCGCCCAGTGAAACACCCGCTGCTGCGCAGCAAGCAGCAGCGACAGAAGATACTCCCTTGCCATTGGAAGCACTGCGAGGACTGAACCTGGATGCAGAGTTCGCCCTGGCCAGCATGCGTTTCAATAAGATGGCACTTAGCAACATCGACCTGAGTGTTAATGCCAAAAACGGCGTGATCCGCCAGAAGCTGTCTGCCAATGCCTACCAGGGCGATATTCAGTTCAACAGTAATACCGATGCCCGTACTGACAAGGCAATAATGAACTTCGATGGCGGTGTGCAAGGCTTTGAATTGGCGCCCTTGATCAAAGACCTGGAAATTGATGAAAACCTGGGACTTAGCGGCGCTATCCAGGCAAAAGCCCAGGGCAATACCCAGGGTGCCAGTGTGAATCAACTCATGGCAGCCATGAACTCCACCGCCAATTTCTCGGGCGCACAGGTGCGCTTGTCGCCGTTGAATATCGAACAGAAATTCTGTGAGCTGGTTAATCTGGTTACGCAAAATACCACAGAAGTAAATTGGGATGCGTTTACCGAAATGCGCCAGCTCAATGGCAACATTGTTTGGCGCGACCAGGTGATCAACCTGGAAAGCTTTAATGCCGGTGTCTCCCAATTGCTGCTCACCAGCAATGGCAAAATCAACCTGGCAACCGACAAGTATGAATTTAAATTGCCCATCAAATTGGCAGAAGCCAGTGAAGCCGCCAGCCTGAAAGGTTGCAGCCTGACGACAACCAACTACTGGGTTGATCGCGGCCTATCGCTATTGCGTTGCAAAGGATCATTCGGCGCTATCAATCCGCTCAAAGACTGCGGCTTTGACAAGAGCGCCCTGGGCGACCTGACCAAGGATTTTGCCGAGTATAAACTGCGCGAAAAACACGGCGATAAAATCGATGCGGCAGAACAAAAACTGAAAGACAAAAAGCAGGAATTGCTGGACAAAGCCAATGAAAAGCTGGGCGGAGAAGGTACCGTGAACAAACCGGCGGATTTGCTCAATAACCTGCTCAAGAAAAAGCTGGGTACCCAATCGTCCAGTGCTGAATCTTCGGTGGCTGCTGAGTAAGAGGTGCTCTTTTATTGAGTCACTTATCTAGTTGCGCGATGGAGTATGTGTAATGATTTTATGGTTTGGTGATCGATGAAGAGTTGCATTTAAAATTTGATCAATAAAAACCAGGAGATGATTTCGGTAAATCGTTTCCTGGTTTTTTTGCAGCTAGTGAGAAGTTTTTTTATTGTGATTTTTTGCTAACTGTTACTGGCAAGCACTAAATTGTTAATGTGTATAAATATCTTGTTGATTCCATTGCTGATAGGGGCGGATAAAGTTACTTCAACCATGTCATCAATGACATTTAGAGCAGTAGCCAGGACAAGCATATTGCCTACCATGATATAAGCTGATTTGTCATCAAGGTTGTTAATCGCATTTCTAAAAGTGCTCATACTGTTCTCCTTAGTTGTTACATTTTATGAGAGTGGATTTGCATGCTTTAACTTTATTTGAATCTCCTGCTGCCGCTGATATGCATGTGTCGTAATTGTTCAAGCAGGAATCAGTTTTAGCTTGTTGAAATGCTGTGGCAACATTCGCTAGAGCTTTTTTATCCAATTCTGCTTTGACTGCAGCACCTACTGCCTCAGCCTTTGCTTTTTCTGCTTTTGCCTTCTCATTCTCGGTGTTGATCATTTCCGATATTTGTTTAATTACCGCGTCTTGACTATTTTTAAATTCTTCGTCAGTTATCCAGCCATTAGCCCGGGCTTTACAGTTGCTGGATATAAACTCTCTAGCCAAAAGTACTATTTGGGTACGCCCCGCTAGCTCAAGTGCTGTTGTTGATGCATCAGATGCCCCTTTAAGGCCAAGTGCATTTGAAACACTTCCTGATGTACTGTCTTCTCCCGTCTTGGTTGATGCACTTGCTGACTGCGAATTAGAAGCTTCCAGTGCAAGTTTCAATGCATTGGACATCGCAATATCTGGGACTGGCTCGGAGCAAACAATATAATCAGCATCTTTTTTTCGTACATCGATAGTTCTGAGATTTGCTGGTATTGAATATAAATCACCTTTGTCGCCAATCGCTTTAGAGGATATATGATTCGCTTTTTGGGGTGAAAGTATTGAGCATGCGGATAAGCCTATAGCTCCAATCAGCATTAGTATTTTTCTCATGAGGTTTCTCCTTGAGTTGAGTGGTGATTATATTTATCAGTTGGTGATACTTTGGACGGTTCTGAAAAAAAGAATATTTATAAAAATTAATAATGTCCGTATGACATACAATTAAAATAACTCTCAGGATTTATATCACACCTAAAAATTACTCACCATTACACGACTTCAACAGCCTATTGCTTAATGGTGTACAAATTTAGAAAATTTTATACATTTGTTTGATTTGGCATAACAGAATCCTTGTATAGAATTAAAAAGGTAAATCTACATTATCGTTTCCTGCAAAGCAGCAATAAAAAACGGGAGCCTCGGCTCCCGTTTTTGGTTGTGGTGGTAAGTGCGCAATCAACCCGAGCTGGTGCCGCGGGTTACCAGGTGGCCTACCAGGGCGACCAGGCGGTCGAGGGCGAAGCCGACCAGGCCGACGTAGATGAGGGCGAGGATGATGTCGCTGATGCGCGATGAGTTCCAGGCGTCCCAGATGAAGAAGCCGATACCGACACCGCCTACCAGCATTTCTGCGGCGACAATGGCAAGCCAGGAGAGGCCTACGCCGATACGCAGTCCCGAGAAAATATAAGGTGCGGCGGCGGGGAGCATGATTTTGTAGAAGTATTGCCATCCGGGTAGCTGGATGACGCGCGCGACGTTGCGGTAGTCCATGGGGATGTTACGCACGCCGACCGAGGTGTTGATGATGATCGGCCAGATGGAAGTGATAAAAATAACGAAGATGGCAGAGGGGTGGCTGTCCTGGAAGCCGGCGAGTGAAAGCGGCAGCCAGGCCAGGGGAGGGACGGTGCGCAGCACCTGGAATATCGGATCGAGTCCGCGCATGGCCCAGAGCGATTGGCCTACTAAAATGCCCAGTGCTACACCGGCAATGACAGCCAGGGTATAACCCACTGCCACTCGCTTTAGGCTGGCCAATATTTGCCAGCCCATCCCGACATCGGTACCTCCATTGTCGTAAAACGGGTTTTCAATCAGGTAAATGGTTTCCTCGATAACCTGGCTGGCCGACGGTAGGTTGGAATCGGGTCTGGAACAAATAATTTCCCATAACCCTACCAGCAGGGTGATCATCATCAGCGCGGGTACTACGCGTACCAGCAGGTAATTACTGATTTGCGCAAACCGTTGGCTGGCTGTTTTCCTGGTGTCGGTACCTGTTGCTGATGAGGTGTAACCGGCTTGGGATGTGGCACTGGAGTGACTCATGACTTTATCTCCTTAGGCCAGGTATTTAATGGCCAGGCTATCGAGATAGGCTTTGGGATTTTCCGGGTCAAAGACTTTGCCGTCGAAAAATGTTTCCACGCCACGCGAACTGCTTGCTGGAATATCAGCAGCCGGGACACTGAGGTCGGCTGCTGCTTTACGCCACAAATCTTCGCGATTGACTTTATCGACCAGTGCTTTGGTATCGGTATTGGCTGGTAAGTAGCCCCAGCGAATATCTTCGGTGAGGAACCAGAGATCGTGGCTTTTGAATGGATAGGACGCCTGGTCTGCCCAGTAACGCATTTGTTCGGGACTGTTTTTGACAACGCGGCCAGTGCCGTAATCAAAATCGCCTTTCATGCGGTTGATGATGTCTTTAAACGGTGCGCCAATCCATTTGCGGTCAGCGCAAATTTTTGCAACCTCTTCGCGGTTTTCCGGTTTTTCGCAGTACATTTGCGCTTCCATGACGGCCATCAATAAGGCATTGGTTGCATTGGGATTTTTATCGACCCAATCGGCGCGCAGCGAGAGGGATTTTTCCGGGTGATTGTGCCAGAGCTCACCGGTAGTCAGGGCGGTATAACCAATTTTTTGGTTAATCAATTGTTCATTCCAGGGTTCGCACACACAGAAGGTGTCCATACTGCCGACTTTCATATTGGCGACCATTTGTGGTGGAGGAACAACGATGGTGGAAATATCTTTGTTGGGATCTATCCCCGCTGCCGAGAGCCAGTAGCGCATCCATAAGTCATGGGTGCCGCCGGGAAATGTGACGGCGGCATTGACGGCTTTGCCTGAGGCTTTTTTCGCTGCGATGGCTTTTTTGAAACCGCTGGCATCCAGGCCAACTTTTAAATCAGCATATTCCTTACCAACAGAAATGCACTGGCCTGCAAGGTTCAGGCGTAAGAGGTTATACATAGGAACCTGTTGCTTGTTGGCGGTTACAGCACCTGTCGCAATCAGGTAGGGCATGGGCGTGAGAATGTGCGCGCCGTCGATGCCATTTTTATCCGAGCCCAGTACCAGGTTATCGCGCGTGGTTCCCCAGGAGGATTGTTTGAGCACTTCCACACCGGTCATGCCGTATTTGGCAAAGAAACCTTTTTCGGCAGCAACAAATAATGGAGCGGCATCGGTTAAAGCGATAAAGCCAAGCTTGGCCTTGGTGGTTTCTAGGGTGCTGGTGGCAGCATAGGCAATGCTGCGTAAACCGCTGGGTAGGATGCCCAGAGCGGCAGCACCACCCAGTGCAGTCAGGCTGGTCTTTAACAGTTTGCGGCGATTCATCTGTGTCGGCGAA
Source organism: Cellvibrio japonicus Ueda107 (assembly GCF_000019225.1). Taxonomy (NCBI): domain Bacteria; kingdom Pseudomonadati; phylum Pseudomonadota; class Gammaproteobacteria; order Cellvibrionales; family Cellvibrionaceae; genus Cellvibrio; species Cellvibrio japonicus. The sequence goes on from NC_010995.1 coordinate 644,531, forward strand.
GTCTTGTCGGTGGTCGGGTCTTGCGTATCGGGAATATTTTTGTTGTCCATGGTTGAGCCTCGTATTCACTGAACGATAGGGTTGCAATCGGTATGGTCAAAACAGCAAGAGAAAGAGAGCCGGCTACGCAATAATCGCAACGCATAAACAGTGCCAGTTGTTGGCGTGACAATTAATTTTTTTAAAAAGGGTATGAATGCGAATTGTTTTGAAGGGTTTTGTTTTTTGTTGGTGCGTATTTTTTGTGGCTGATAAAAATGTGCACGCCGGTGGTGATTTTTTTATCCAATTTATTCCTTGTTTTGGTGCTTGCAAAAAATGATATTGGGGTCAAAAAGCGAAAATGCACCAGGGTGAACACCTGTTGGACGCATCTTTGTGCATAGGTCGCGCCTTTTTCTGGTGCAAATGAGATTCTTCCTCTGGCTAAGGGTGTTCGCCTCGGCGTCCCATTCGGTTTAGAATCGCCGCCCAATCCGTTAGGGCATCTTGTGTATCACTTATGGCATCCACCAATACCGCTTTTTCCAAAGCCATCCTGGCCTGGTTTGACCGCCATGGCCGCAAGCACTTGCCCTGGCAGCAGGGCATTACCCCTTACCGTGTCTGGCTGTCCGAGATCATGTTGCAGCAGACCCAGGTGACGACGGTGATTCCCTATTTCGAGCGCTTTGTGGCGCGCTTTCCCGATGTCCAGTCCCTGGCGGCAGCGCCAATTGATGAGGTATTGCACCTGTGGACGGGGTTGGGCTATTACGCGCGCGCGCGCAACCTGCACCGCTGTGCACAGACGGTGGTCAGTCAGTACGGTGGTGAGTTTCCCGGGACGGTGGCGGAACTGGCCGATTTGCCCGGCATAGGCCGCTCCACCGCCGGGGCGATTGTGAGTATCGCCTTTGGCAAGCGCGCAGCTATCCTCGATGGCAACGTCAAGCGGGTGCTGGCCCGTTACCACGCGGTGGAGGGCTGGCCGGGCCAGACGGATGTACTCAGCACCCTGTGGGAGATTGCCGAAACCTATACCCCGAAAACCCGCGCTAACCATTACACCCAGGCGATGATGGATATGGGCGCAACCCTGTGTACCCGCAGCAAACCCCGCTGCGAGCTCTGCCCGGTGCGCGAGGGATGTATTGCCCATGCCCAGGGGAATCCGCAGGACTATCCGGGCAAGAAGCCCAAAAAAGCGTTGCCGGAAAAGTCCGTACAGCTATTGATGGTGCGCGACCCGGCCGGGGATGTACTGCTGGAGCAGCGCCCGGCCCAGGGTATCTGGGGTGGACTCTGGAGTTTTCCCGAGCTGGCCCTGGAACAGGATGTGGAAGCCCATGCGGAGCGGCTGTTTGGCTCCCTCGCCAGCCTGGAAACCTGGGATAGCTATCGCCATACTTTCAGCCACTACCACCTGGATATTACCCCGGTGCTGGTACAGCTGAACCGGGTACATAAAGCGGTGGCGCAATCCGGTTATCACTGGTACAACCCCCATCAACCGGATGAGCTGGGGTTGGCGGCCCCGGTGAAGAAGTTACTGCAGCAACTGGCGCAGCTTGATCCCCGCGCCGGTGCGACATCCCCAACCAGGCCTTCTGCAACCAAGGCCAGATCCAGGAGATAACCCATGGCACGTATGGTGTTTTGCCGCAAATACAAACAACAATTGGAAGGACTGGACTTTCCGCCCTATCCGGGTGCCAAGGGGCAGGATCTGTTCGATAACGTTTCCAAAAAAGCCTGGCAGGAGTGGATGGCCCACCAAACCATGCTGATTAATGAAAAGCGTTTGAATGTGATGGATATGGGTACCAAGGTGTACCTCACCGAGCAGATGCATAAATTCTTATCCGGCGAAGGCTATGATCAGGCGGACGGTTATGTGCCGCCCAGCAACCAATAGGATGTGTTGGCCTAACAAAACTTAATCCCAAGCTGCTAATGGTTGTTTTGACAATATTGATATTGTAAGACTAGTATACAAGTTCATTGATTTATGATTTCTATAAGAAAATGAGGCTTGATATGCAGCTCTTTTCGAGAAGTGCCGGGGATACCGCCGGCTCTCTTTCCTATTCCCACTGTTGGCTTATCCTTGTCTTGGTGCTTGGCCTGATGCTGGGGGCATGCAGTGATCGTCCGGGGGATGCCGCTCAGGCATCGCAGGCAGCCGATACCAGCCCGCGTGAGCGGATACTGCTCAACAGCGGCTGGCGTTTTATGAAGTACCCCGAGGGCAAATCCGATGCACTGATTTACGATGTACGCCCCGAGGTCATTAATGAGAACGATGCCAAGGACGCCGACAGCAAACCCACCGAAGCAGTCTCTGTTGAGCGCAACCAGCAGGTGCTCAAGCCCTGGATATTGCCCAGTGCCAACCCCTTCATTGCCGATCCGGCCAAACACCATACGCGTCCTCAAGGTAACCCCGGTGGGGATTTCCCCCTGGTGCAGGCCGACTTCGATGATAGCCAGTGGCAGATGGTGAACCTGCCCCACGACTGGGCCATTGCCGGGCCTTTCTATGAGGGTGAACCGGCGCTCGTCGGCGGTGGCATGGGGCGCTTGCCCAGCCCCGGTGTGGCCTGGTACCGCAAAACCCTGAATATTCCCGCCAGCGATGTGGGCAAGCGCCTGTTCCTGGATGTGGAGGGTGCCATGTCCTATGCCATGGTGTGGGTCAATGGCCAATTGGCCGGCGGTTGGCCCTATGGCTATAACTCATGGCGCCTGGACCTGACCCCCTATATGAAAGCCGGGGCCGATAACCAGATCGCTATTCGCCTGGACAACCCCAATCACTCAGCGCGCTGGTATCCGGGCGGTGGCCTGTATCGCAATGTCTGGCTCACCAAAACCCAGGCTGTGCATGTGGCCCAATGGGGGACACGGGTAACGACGCCCGAGGTATCCAGCGCCTCTGCCCGTATTGCGGTGGATGTGACAGTGGACAACCAGTCCCTCAGAGATGTCACCCTGGTCACCACCACACACATCTACGCCCTCAATACCCGGGGCGAGCGCGAGGGGGAGAGCCTGGGGCAGGTGATCACCGGGCCGCAAACCCTGGCGGCGGGCAGCTCGGCCTTGCTGAGCGGTGAGCTGCGCCTTGCCAATCCGCGCCTCTGGGGGCCATTGCCCCAGCAAGTGCCGAACCTCTACCTGGCCCACACTTCGGTTTATGTGGGTGAACAGTTGGTAGATACCTACGACACCCGCTTTGGTATTCGCCAACTGGAGTTTCACCCCACCAGGGGCGTGTTGGTGAACGGTGAGGCGATTTATTTGCAGGGTGTTAACCAGCACCACGACCTGGGTGCCCTGGGCGCAGCCTTTAACCGTCGCGCTGCCGAGCGCCAGTTGGAAATACTGCGCGAGATGGGCGTCAACGCCATTCGCCTGGCCCATAACCCGCCTGCGCCGGAGCTGCTGGAATTGACGGATGCCATGGGCTTTTTGGTGGTCAACGAGATTTACGATTCCTGGGAGCGCAAAAAAACCGCCCACGACTTCCATTTGATCTTCCCCGATTGGTACGAGGCGGACCTGCGCTCGCTTATCCGCCGCGACCGCAATCATCCCTCGGTGATTATGTGGAGTGTGGGTAACGAAGTGGGTGAGCAATACACCGATGAGGCGGGAGCGGTAATTGCGCGCCGCCTGCACGACATCGTCAAAGAGGAAGACAGTACCCGTCCCACGGCCGCTTCCTTCAACTATGCCAAGCCCCAGATGCCCATCACTGCGGTGATGGATACCATTAGCCTCAACTACCAGGGTGAAGGCATTCGCAATGCACCGGCCTACAGCCACTTGCAGGGCATACGCACGGAACCGCTTTATCCGGCGTTCCACGCGGCCTTTCCCGACAAGGCGATTTTCAGCAGCGAAAACGCGGCAGCGGTGAGTTCGCGCGGCGAATACCTGTTCCCGGTGGTGGATGGCATCAGCGCGCCTGTCGCCGATGGTGCCGGCGGTGACCCGGTGCGCCACCAGGTCAGTGCCTATGAACTCTATACCGCGCCCTTTGGCTCCTCTGCTGACAAGGTATTGGGTTCCCTGGCGCGTCACCCCTATGTGGCGGGCGGGTTTATCTGGAGCGGTTGGGATTACCTGGGCGAACCTACGCCTTACTATGCTGCGCGCAGCTCCTATTTTGGGGTGATCGACCTGGCGGGCTTCAAGAAAGACCGTTTCTACCTCTACCAGGCCGCCTGGCGTCCGGAGTTGCCTATGGTGCATATACTGCCCCACTGGAATTGGCCAGGGCGCGAGGGCCAGGTGACCCCGGTACACCTGTTTACCTCGGGTGATGAAGCCGAGTTGTTCCTCAATGGCCAATCCCTTGGGCGCAAACAAAAAGGCGAGTACGAATACCGCCTGCGCTGGGATGAGGTGCTTTACCAGCCGGGTGAATTAAAATCCGTGGCCTATAAGGACGGTAAACCCTGGGCCGAGCAGCGTGTGCAAACCACAGGCCCTGCTGCTGCGATCAAACTTGAAGCTGACCGCGCGCAGATTGGCAGCGCTGGAGTGGATTTGTCGTTTATTACCGCCAGCATTCGCGATGAAAATGGTTTACTCAATCCGCTCGCGATGAATGAACTCCGCTTTAGCCTGGAAGGGCCGGGGGAAATTGTCGCCACCGACAATGGCGACCCCACCAGCTTTGTGCCCTTTGTGTCACACCAGCGCCCCGCGTTCCATGGTTTGGCGTTGGTCATCGTGCGCGCCACGGGGCCGGGAAAAATTACCCTGAAGGCGACCAGCGATGGATTGGCGGCCGGCGAGTTGGTTGTGCAGGCTACGCCTTAAATTTGCAGCCAATACGCTTGCTTGAAAATTTAAAAAATAGTAGACGCGATCGCGCTGTGTTTTGTGCGATTGCGTCTAACACTTGATTTCGATCGTCTTTACTCTGAGACCTGATTCAGACTTTGAGTACTCCATCAGCATAACGATTGACACCTCGACAACCCGGCCGCTAGGTTTAGGCAAAAATCCAATCATAAATACGCGTCAAAAAATTCGGTCGCCAATATCAATAACGAATCGCCGAGGTTTCTATGATGTGTAAAAAATTTCTATCCGGTGCTGTCCTGGCGCTGGCTTCAACTGTATTGTCGTCTCATGCTGCTGCCATCACGATCCAGGAAAATGATCCGGGATTTTGCAGTTATGACGGTGTTATCAGCACGGCGCACAGCGGTTACACCGGGGCGGGTTATGTCGATATCCACAATGCCGGCGGGCAGGGGATCAGCTATCAAATTAACGTAGCGACGGCGGGAAGTTATAACGTCAGTTTTCGTTATGCGAACCGGGGGTCAACCAGTGCGGCTTTGGTGGTGAATGGTTCTTCCGGCAGCCTGTCATTTCCGCGCACGGCATCTTTATCATCCTGGAATACGGTCACCAAAACCGTGAATTTAGTCGCCGGTGTTAACCAGCTCAGGTTGCGCGCAACCGGCTCACAGGAAATCGCCAATATTGATTTTATGGCAGTGGATGGCGGTGCTGTGAGCGGTGCTTGCGGCAGTGCCAGCTCGTCGGTCGGTGTCTCATCATCAAGCTCGTCCGTCACAGTGCAATCGTCGAGTCATATTGCCAGCCTGTCGAGCAGCAGCTCTGCCGGTACTGTAGTGAGCTCGTCGGTTTCCTCCAGTCTTTTTTCATCAACGCCTTCTTCATCAAGCCGATCCTCTTCCAGTGTTCCTGTCAGTGAAGTGCCGGATTTTTCCATGACCGGTTTTGCGGCGGTCTCTGCCCTGGGGGTGCCGACAACAACCGGTGGCGCCGGTGGTGAGGTTGTTAGAGTCACCACCTTCGAGCAGTTGCAGCACTATGTCACTGCCAGTGCGCCCTATGTCATCCAGGTGGAGGGCAGCATCCAGCCGCCTGCCGGTTATGTGAAATTTAATGTGACCTCTAACAAAACCATTGTGGGGGTGGGCAGTAATGCAACGCTAAGACAAATTGGTTTTCGGGTGGGTGGCAGCATTGGTTGCTCGGATGCCTATAACGCCAATACGGCCTATGTTTCCAACGTGATTATTCGCAACCTGACGTTCCGCGATGTGTATGACGCCGGTTCAAATCCCGATGCGGATGCGGTGACTGTTGAGTGTTTTTCACATCATGTCTGGGTGGATCACAATACCTTTATTTACAGCGCACCCAACTCCACGTTGATGGGTCGAATTGATGGCGCGGTTGATGTGAAACGCGGCGGCGATTGGGTAACGGTTTCCTGGAACCATTTTTATCAATACAACAAGACCATGTTGCTAGGCCATGTGGACAGCAATGCGCTCCAGGACTCCGGGCGTTTGCACGTCACCTATCATCACAATTATTTTGAAAATACCCATCAGCGCCATCCGCGTGTGCGCTTTGGCAAGGCGCATATCTTTAATAATTATTTCTTTAACGACAAAACCGGGCCCAATCGCCAGATCTCCTATATTGCCCTGGCGGGGCCTGAGTCTGAGCTTTACCTGGAGGCCAACCATATCTGGGTCGACAGTGGTGAGCTGTATGTTGTGAGTGAAGACAGTGATCGCAATGCCCGGGTGATTTTTACCCATGACAATATCGTGAGATTGGTTAATCCCAATGCCGAATGGCTGTTACAGGTGAATAACAGCCAGGCGTTTGAGCCGAGGGATTTCTACCCATACAGCATTAACAGCGCGTCGGTGTTGCCAACCCTGGTTCCCGCCTATGCCGGGGCAGGTAAGCTGGCTATTGTGAATGACTGATATAGGTAACGCCTGACAGAGATATCCATTGCGCCGACGTGAGTCGGCGTAATGGTAAATGGGGATGGGGTGAGTGCCCCAGGTGCTGCGCGTGAGGTACTACTCGGTGTCTGCCAGGTTTTCCAGGTTAATACGCCCCAAATTTCCCTCTATCCATTCCACCAGGCTGCGCACCTTTTCGCCGATTTCCTGCCCCAGCGGGGTCAGGGTGTATTCCACATGGGGGGGAACTACCGGCAGGGCGTGGCGCGCGACAAAACCATCGCCTTCCAGTAATTGCAGGGTCTGCGCCAGCATGCGCTCGCTGACGCCGCCGATCTTGCGGCGCAGCTCGCTAAAGCGGTGGGTACCGTCGAGCAGTGCAACCAGCACCAGGACACCCCAGCGGCTGGTGACGTGGTTGAGGATCAGGCGCGACGGACATTGATGGGCAAATACATTGCCCTGTTCCAGCATCTCCGCGATGGTCATTCCGGCCTGTGCCAGCTCTTCCGGGGCGGGAATGGGCGTTTGTGCGACAATTTTCATACTTACCTTTTTGTTCGTACTTACTATTTGTTAGTGATGTTGCTATTCTGCCTCCACAGGTTGCAACCCTCAAGTCTATTTTTACTGTCACTGCTTATTTTGTTGAGGTATGTATGATTGCGATTACCGGTGCCACCGGCCAGCTTGGCCGTCTTGTGATTGATGCGTTGTTAAACAAGGTTCCCGCCAGCCAGCTGGTCGGCCTGGTGCGCAACCCGGCGAAAGGGGCAGATTTGCGTGCACGCGGCGTCAGCCTGCGCCAGGCGGACTACACCCGGCCAGAAGAGCTGGCCGATGCGATGCAGGGCGTGGAAAAGTTACTGTTGATCAGCAGCAGTGAGGTGGGGCAGCGCCTGGAGCAACACCGCAACCTGGTTGAGGCGGCGAAAAAGGCCGGCGTCAAGTTTATCGCCTATACCAGCCTGCTGCACACGGATACCGGTACCATGGCCCTGTCGGTGGAGCATAACGCTACCGAGGAATTGATTCGTGCATCCGGTATCCCCTGGGCGTTTTTGCGCAATGGCTGGTACACCGAAAACTATGCCGCCAGTATTCCCAGTGCCCTGCAATTTGGTGCATTGCTGGGCAGTGCCGGCAACGGGCGTATTTCCTCCGCGGCGCGTGTGGACTATGCCGCTGCGGCAGTAGAAGTGCTCACCCGTCCGGACCAGGCTGGAAAAATCTATGAACTGGCGGGCGATGAGTCTTACTCGTTGGCCGAGTTTGCGGCGGAGTTGTCCCGCCAAACCGGTAAGGTGATCAGCTACCAAAACCTGCCCGAAGCGGAATTCCGCAAGATCCTGGTGGGGGCCGGTTTACCGGACGGGCTGGCAGACCTGCTCGCCTCATCCGATGCCAGTGCTGCCCAAGGTGCCTTGTTCGACGATAGCCGCCAGCTCAGCCAATTGATTGGCCGTTCCACTACACCCTTGGCAGAGGTAATTCGCCAGACTCTTATACGAGGCGAACATCAGGCACAAGGGGGACATAATGCCGCGCATTGATTTTGTAGCGGATATCAATTGCCCCTGGTGCACACTGGGCTTTATTGCGCTGGATTCTGCCCTGGCCCGCCTGGGGCAGGACCCCGCGCAACTGGTAGAAATCCAGCCGTTTGAACTCAACCCACAGTTGGGCGCGGACGGCGTTAACCTGGTGGAGTATCTCAGTAAACGCCATGGTATGGGGTTAGCGCAAATCGAGGACATCCACCAGCGCCTGCGCCAGTTGGGTGAAGGCTTGGGTTTTCACTTTGCCGAGCGCGAGCGTTTGTGGAATAGCTTTGATTCACAGCGCCTGCTGCATTGGGCCGCAGTGGAGTGCCCGGCAGGCAGCCAGTATGCGCTCTATCGTGCGCTGATCCAGGCCTACCAGGGGCAGGCGCGCAATACCAGCGATCATGTTGTGTTGGTGGAGTTGGTCAAATCCATTGGTTTGGATAGCGATCGCGCTGCCGAGGTGTTGGCGGGCGATGAGTTTGCGCACGAGGTTCGTCAGCGCCAACAACAGTGGCAGCAGGCCGGTATTAACGCGGTGCCCAGTACGGTGATTAATCACCAGCAATTGCTGCAAGGGGCACAACCTGTGGCGGTGTTTGAAAAGGCCCTGCAGGATTTATTGCATGCCTAAACGGCAGGGCACCGTCATCAGTCCAGGCGGTGCCCTGCGTTTTGGTGATTGTCCATGTGGCGATTGCTAGGGGCGACAGCTTGCCTCCAAATGTTCCAGCATCAACGGATAGACATCCGTGGCGGCCCTGTCACCAAAAATACAATCGATATGGGCATAGCCCGGAATTTCCTCGCGCCGGTATTGGTGGTTGCCAAAACGTTGGCACAGTTTGTCGTAGGTGAGCCGGGTACTTTCCGGCAGGTAGCATGCGTTATCGGCACCGGAAATAAACAGGATGGGCAGGTTCAAGCGATCCAGGTGCGGTAGATAACTGTCATCGCCCTTGGCATTTACCAATTTCCCCGCGCGACAAATCGCGGCTAAGTGCTCCAGGGTTTCGATATTGGCTTCGGCAAATAATTCATCCAGGTGGGTATGCAGTAGATCGTTCAGGCGATCGTGTTGGTAGAGCGAGCCATACATAAACGTAATGCGGTGGCAGGAGTCGTTATTGCAGCGTCCCTGGGCTTCGGCCAGGGCATAGATATCAAGGGCTTTGTCGTAGAGTTTGGTGAGCAGTGAGCCGCCATCCTCGGGCAGGCGTGCTGTTAGCGAATCGACACCCAGGCGCTTGAGGAAGCTGGGAATGTGCAAGCCGGTTTTGATGGCTGTCGCCGTAGGTACAACCACATCGGCAGCAATCTGTGAGCTGACAATAGAGCGCACACCTTGCAGTCCGGCCAGCATCGACATAAAAAAGGTAGTCGAGCCATAACAATGCACCAATGCCTGCACACTGGCAGCACCGGTAACCTCACGAATTTTGGCAACTGCGGCGGGGTGATCAAAGCGGGCGACCTGGTCGCCATTGCACGCCAACCTGGCTGTCGGCAATAAAATACTGACGCGATAATCAAACAGCCACACATCGTATTCATGCGCAACCAGGAATTCCACCAGGTTGGTCTCAATCATATCGGTGGAAAAAATACTCGATGCCACACCCAGGCCATGTACCAACAGCACAGGGCCTTTGGTGCCGCCGCTATAGCGCGTCAGGCTCAAGTCGAGGCCATCTTCCGTCTTGACCGGATAGATCTCCGGTGCCGGGGCGCGCAACGGGCGCTTTTTGCGCGGAGGTAATTGCTGGTTGTCGGCTTTGTAAAACACACCACCGTAGGTTTCATACAATACCCCGGCAAAAAAACGCCCGAAGCGTGCGGTGTGGCGCAATTGCTCCAGCTTGTCATTTACCCGGGTAATTTTCAGGGTGGTCAATTGCCGTAAAAAATCAGCGGCGCGAATATGCAATACCGCTTTGGCAACCAGGGTGCCGGTTGTGTCCTGGCCGCGATAGATGTTGGCATAGAGCGTGGTGGTATCTGTCCACAACTCGAATAATTGCGCATCGTTTTTAATCAGTTTGAATCCATCAAAAAAATACTCGCTGCCATCGATAGCGTGCAGGCGCATGCGATAGCGCATCTGGCGTGTATCCGGCGGGCTGGGCAGGCGTTCAAATAATGAAAACTCACCGTCGGTAATGGTCAGTGGTGCGGCGGAAAGCGATTTGGCTTCCAGGGTTCCGCTGATGCGCGCCGGGTGATTGGGCAGCGCCAGCATCTGTTCCAGGTCATCGCTGTATACGGTCAGGGCAAAGGCGATGTCCTCGCGCTTTGCCTTACCTTGCTGTTCGGCGGCCAGGAAGCGAGGCAGTTCATCCCCTGCATCGACACCCAGCGCCAGGTGGCCGCGCATTACCTCCGTAAAGCGAATGCCGGGCTTGGTTGATGGATGCTCGCGCCTGGGTGCGGAGGGCAACTGGTAATTAATATTCCAACCGTAATCCTTGGCGATTAAAGCACAGCAGCGTTCGCTGATGGCACAAATGGTCAGTAAGGGATTCACCGCCAGCGAGGTGGGAATTACGGAGCCATCGGTGACGTACAGGCCCTTATGCACTTCGTTACCCGAACCACTGAATACCTGACCCTTGTGGTTGACTGCGCCTTCGCTGCCATTGTCTCCCAGGCAACAGCCACCCAAGGGGTGAACTGTTACCAGGCTATTGCGCAGCAGCGGAGACCAGAGCGGGTTTTTCACATAAGTACCACCCAGTGCACTGGTGGCTTTGACCAAATTGTGGTGTGCAGCGTGAAAGTTGTCCTGCTCGCCCAGACCCGGCCAATCAATGTGCAGGCGGTCATTCACCAGGCGCAGTTGGCCCTGGCCATCGTCGTGGCTCATCACCAGATAGGTTTGGGTATTGTTCACCGCGCCCTGGTAAGGGCCGCGAATGGAACTTTCCAGTACACGCACATACTCGCGCAAATTATCCAGGATGCCGTCATCGGTATCCTGGCCGATTAACTTGGCCGCTGTCGCCAGGGCTCCAGGTAACAGGGAGCCCATCGCACCGGGAAGACTGCCCTCTTCGATCACCATTTTTTGTGAGCGTATGGGGGCATCGCGCAAATCAATCATGCCGCTGATGCAGGGGCCGACGGGGGGCTGTTGACCGGTTTTGCGCGTACCAAAACCAATGCCGTTAATAGGTTGGTCGCAGTTATAGCCAAAGCCCAGCACATCACCGTTGCCGGTAAAACCATGGCCCAGGCGATCGGAAACCGGTAAACCCTGTGCACGGCTGCGCAGCAGGATTTCATTGGTGCCCAGGGTGCCGGCAGCGACTATGACAATATCGGCCTCTACAAATAACAGGGGGGCATCAAATTTTTCGCGGCCCACACCTACCTGTTGGTAATGTATGCGCCACTGCTGTTGCTGTTTTTCTACATAGCGGACGCTGGCCAGGCAAAAGATATCGGCACCATGGTTCCAGGCATCCGGTAAATAATTCATCTGCGTGGTATTTTTTGCGCTGTGATTACAGCCAGAGACACAATCGCCACACAGGGTGCAGGCTTTTTGTTCCACTCCAACATGGTTTAAGCCGCCCTCCGGTGTTGTGAAGGTAACGTTAACCGGTGGGCGGGAAAATTTGGCGCCCATCTTCATCGCAGAGGTTTGGTGCGCCTGGAGTTTGTTGAGTGACGGTTGGGTATCGGGATAGCTCACCGGTTTGAGCATTTCCCGGGCGCGCGCAAAGCCGGTGATCAATTCCGGGTCGTTGCGTATCGCGGCGGGCCATGCCGGACTGTCCAGCACATCGCGGGTAGGCTCCAGGGATACATTGGCATTAATCAGTGACGTGCCCCCCAAACCGCAACCCACCACCACGTTCTGTTGTTTTTCCACATGGATATCGAACAATGCCGTTGCCGAACCCAGGTGTTTGTCCGGTAAATGAAACTGCACTTCCTCACTGGCTTCCGCGAGTGTGTCGGGAAACTCCCCCGGTAATATTTCCCGACCCCGCTCCAGCAGGCAGACAGATTTGCCTGCCCTGGCCAGGCGCGATGCGGCAATCGCGCCACCATAGCCCGAACCTATCACAACAATGTCATAGTGTTTTTTAATCAGGGAAAGATCAGAGGATATAGGTTTCATATAAAAGTCCGTTTAACGCCGAAAAGGTTTGTAAGAAGCTTTATCAAGGAGCCAGATTCAGTGTAGATCGAATTGCCCTGTTAGCCTGGTTAAATCCAGCGCGGGGGTTAAGCGTTTTTCTCTGTGGTAACAAACAAGGTAAACAAACACAGAGCGCTGATAAACGATATCACCAGGTAGGCCATGACACGAAACTCATCCATCAACGGGTACTGTTCAAACCAGGTATCGGGATCTGCCAGTTGAAGCACTAACAATGCCAGCGCAATATTTAGTAGGAAGACAAGCGGGACAGCAATCCAAAAAGCAACACGCAACCGAAAAGTCACGGAGTGCCCTGTCTCCTCATCTGTGAGTGGGGATGTTCGATGATCTTTTTTGTTCACCGTCAGAAATGTACCCAAGACAACCGCCGCCAGGGCAACGCTGACCCCCGCGGCGATAATCAAGCTATGGATGTCGTATTTCATCGCCACTATGGCCGGTAGTGTTACTGCTAAAAACAGCGGTGCATCTCGCTTAAACAGCGCAACACAGAGTAGTACAACGGATACCAGCCATAACCAGGCATAGGGTGTGGAAAAATCCAGCATGGTTTTACCTTTGAAAATTGTTATTGTTAATATTCCAATAGGGTCGTTGCTGATTGTGAACAGAGAACATCCTAATGGCAAGTGAGGCTGGCGCCCTAATCTAGGTGCTTCTCAATAGGATAAAGTCAGGAGAGCTTTTGAATCCAGACACCTCATCAGCAAGGTGCTCATGACCATATCCATCTCCCATGTTGTCCATACGATCTGCGGCTGAAGAGAGAAATTGTGCAATAAGCCTTAATTCCTTTGGTGTGGCAACCAGGCTAACTTCCGTTAATGCTATCGGGCCATCTTCTGGAGATTGTGCTTGTTTGTCGTATCCGTAAAGCTCCATTTTATGGTCTCAATGTTTTTGTGATAGGGGAGAATAATTGGAAAGCGCTTAAAATGCTTTTCATACTTCTCTGGGTTTAGTTTTTTGAATCTCTTTGTTTTGCCATTCCCCATAATTGAATAACTATACCAATATAAGCAATGGTCATAATACTGTGGATTATGGGCTTTTCCCAAAACGTACCGAGGAAAAGGGATATGATGGGTATCACGGCGAAGACTAATGCTATTGCTCGCAAACCAAAGGGGGAAATAAAGTCGGTTCCTCCTCTGGGAGGTACAAATAATAAACGGAATGATAAATAAAATGTCCATAGACTCCCAGCTAAAAATATACTGCCAATAGCAATTGTTAAAAAACTGGGTGGAATATTAGGCACAAATAAAAGGGTTGAAGAACCAATAACACATACAAGAGTAACCGGCAAAAGAATTATTCCCAAAGGGAAAGTCACCCATCTAGGTAGAGGTTTTGATTCTAATTGGCTGTGGTTTTCCATTTTTTATTTCCTTTCATCACGGCGCACAGTGATCTAATTGTAATTTTTTATGCTTTCTCACTTCCGATGCCTGAATATATAAGCAAGGCTGAACCTTTTTTAGTGCATGTGGATACATCTCAGTAAATAGATGCTGGTGTTGCTTTACATCACTACCCAACCGCTTTCTGCAATTTCCGCGCTGCAACTCCGTGCCGGTGCATGATCTCTGCGAGGTCGGTGTTGACCAGTTGTCCGGCTTTTACTTTCCATTCGCCGCCGACCATTACATAGTCGGCTTTATGGGCACCGCAGAGGACCAGGGCACCTATCGGGTCGCCGTGGCCGGAGAAGCGTGGTTCGTTGAGGTTGAAGAGCGCGAGGTCGGCTTGTTTGCCGATGTCCAGGCTGCCGAGTTCGGGGCGGTGCAAGAGTGCGGCGCTGCCGCTGGTGGCGAGGTGCAGGGCGTGTTCGTGGGTGAAGTTGGCGGAGCCGTAGTGGAGCTTTTGCAGGAGCATAGCCTGGCGCACTTCCTGGATCATATTGGAACCGTCGTTGGAGGCGGAGCCGTCCACACCCAGGCCGACAGCAGCACCGGCACGGGTTAAATCGCGTGTGCGACAGATACCGGAAGCGAGCAGCATGTTGGAGCTGGGGCAGTGGCAGACGCCGACGCAGGCGTGACCCAGGCGGCTGATTTCGTCGTCGTTAAAGTGAATGCCGTGGGCGAGCCAGACGCGATTGCTTAGCCAGCCGGTGTCTTCCAGGTAATCGACCGGGCGCATACCAAACCGGTCGAGGCAGAATTGATTTTCATCCTGGGTTTCACCCAGGTGGGTGTGCAGCAATACATTGTGTTGCTGCGCCAGTGTGGCGGTTTCGCGCATTAACTCCTGCGTCACCGAAAAAGGCGAGCAGGGCGCCAGGGCGATTTGGCAAAACGCGTCTTCGGCCGGGTTATGGTATTGGCGAATTAAACGCTCGCTTTCGCGCACAATGGTTGCATCACTTTCAACGACCGAGTCGGGCGGCAAACCACCTTTTGATTGCCCAAGGCTCATGGAGCCGCGCGTCAAGGTAACGCGGTTGCCAATGGTTTTGGCCGCGGCGACCTGCGCATCTATGGCGTGGGGCATGATGCTGCTGAACACATAGTGGTGATCGGCGGCGGTGGTGCAGCCGGACAAGAGTAATTCGGCCAGGGCCAATTGAGTGGAGGCGTAGATGGCCTCATCATCCAGGTTGGCCCACACCGGGTAGAGCGCTTGCAGCCAGGGAAATAATTCGCGGTTGAGTGCGGCGGGCAGGGCGCGGGTGAGGGTTTGGTAAAAGTGGTGATGGCAATTGATCAAACCGGGTAATAGCACATGGTTGGCGGCATCGAAGGTTTGATCATACGCCGTGTGCGGTGTGTGGCCTGCGGGCACCAGCTCAATGATTTTATGGCCCTGGATAACCAGGCCATTGCTGGCATCCAGGGCATTGCCTGTCCAGCAGGCGAGGGGATTTTTGATCCAGAGGGTGTTGTGGTGCGCGTCGGCCGGTGAACTCATGGGAGGGCTTCTGCTTCGGGTAATGGACTGGGTTGTCGGGTTCGCACAGGGGGAACCAGTCCGCAGCCGGTGAGGATCATGTGACTTAAAAAGTTGGAAATATCTTCGATCATATCCGGCTCGTATTCGGCTCGGTTCATGATGGTGAGCACCTGCACATCGAAGTCGGCGTAGTGTTGGGTGGATGACCAGATCAGGAAGATCAGTTGCACCGGGTCGACCTTGGCCATGCGCCCCTGCTCAATCCAGGTTTCAATCACCTTGCCCTTGGTGCGCACCCACTGGCGCATTTGCGTGCGAATATAATCTTTCAGATGCGGTGCGCCCTGGATCATTTCCATGGCGAATAATTTGGAGGCGCGCGGGTGGGTGTA
This sequence comes from Cellvibrio japonicus Ueda107, assembly GCF_000019225.1. Taxonomy (NCBI): domain Bacteria; kingdom Pseudomonadati; phylum Pseudomonadota; class Gammaproteobacteria; order Cellvibrionales; family Cellvibrionaceae; genus Cellvibrio; species Cellvibrio japonicus. Next base: position 660,273 of record NC_010995.1, read on the forward strand.
GGACAGCTCGACTTTTTTGCGGATGAAATTATCCAGGGCGCACGCCGGGTCATCATCTTCGGTGATGTTGTCGAAAAAATCGTTCCATAACTGGATCAGGTTATCCAGCACGGCAATGTATAAATTGGTTTTGCTTTTAAAGTAGTAGTGCACATTGGCCTTGGGAATGCCGGCGCGATCGGCAATATTCTGGATGCTGGTACCGCGGTAGCCGTTTTGTACAAATTCCTCTTCGGCCGCATTGAGGATATTGGTGAGGTTGCGGTCGCGAATTTTGCCCGGTTTGTATTTTCCCGTGGGCGTTTCCGTGGGATTAAAGTCAGATACGGTGTCGAGAAGCTTAGCCATTGTTATTGTGTCTCTTGTGTTGTGTGTACGAATCCTGTCTGTTCATGTGTTGTCTACCCGCTGTGCAGTCAGTGGCAACCCTGCAGGGTTGCCTGGTATGCAACATCAATGGAGAGCGTATCGGCGCCATAATGACCCGCGTAAAACATCACTTGGGTATTTTGCCGTCGATGCCTTTGACATACCAATCCTGCTTGTGCAGGGCTTCATCGTCGAGTGCCTTGCCCTGCTCGACTTTGAGTGTGCCGGCCTGGTCGTAGATCGGCCCCTGGTATACATCGCGGCTGCCATTGATGATTTCCATTTTATACTGCTCGACCTTGGCGACAACCTCTTTAGGCACAACCTCGTTCATGGGCGACAGGCCCACCACACCTTCTTTCAAACCATGCCAGATGGCTTCCGGCTGCCAGGTGCCGTCGATCACTTGCTGGATCTTGGTGCGATAAATACTTTCCCAGTGCTGGGTGGAGGCGGTGAGATGGGTTTTGGGGCCATAGTTGCGCATATCTGAATTGAATCCCACGGAATAGATAGCGCGTGCCTCGGCGGCCTGGATCACGGCGGCCGAATCGGTGTGCATGGTTAACACATCGGCACCCTGCAGAATCAGGCTTTCCGCTGCTTCGCGCTCTTTGGCCGGATCGTGCCAGGTGTTGACCCACACCACTTTCATGGTGACATCCGGATTCATTTGCTGGGCGCCAAGCATGAATGAGTTGATACCGCGGATTACTTCCGGGATGGGGAAGGCACCGACATAACCGATCACCCCTTTTTGGCTCATGGCCCCGGCCACCATGCCGGCCAGGTAGCGGCCCTGGTAATCGCGCGCCTGGTAGTTGCCCATGTTGGGCGCGGTTTTGTAGCCGGTGGCGTGCTCGAATTTCACCTTGGGATACATCTTGGCCACTTTGAGCGTGGGGTTCATGTAACCAAAGGAGGTGGTAAAGATCAGGTCGTAACCGCGCGAGGCCATGTTGCGGATTACGCGCTCGGCATCGGCACCCTCGGCCACGCTTTCCACATAGGTGGTTTCTATCTTGTCAGCGAATTCCTGCTGCACGATTTTGCGCGCTTCGTCGTGCTGGTAGGTCCAGCCGGCATCGCCAATCGGGCTGACGTACACAAAGCCCACCTTTAACGGGGCGGCGAAGGCGCCGCTGGTCCAACTCAACAGGGCTGCTGCCAGGGGAAGGAGTACACGCAATGTCATGGGGAGTTCCTCGGGTTACAGGGGGGTTATTTGGAGGGGTGAAAGGGGTGGCCCAGGGAGCGCGGCGCAAACAGCCCCTGGTTTTTTTGGCGATACATCATGAGTACCAGCACCAGGATGGTGACTATGTAGGGCAGCATGGCCAGCAGGTTGGGGGAGATTTCGTAGCCATAACCCTGCAACAGCAGGTGCAGGATGCTGGCAAAGCCAAACAGCCAGGCGCCGAGCAGGATCCGCTCGCTGCGCCAGCTGGCAAACACCACCAGCGCCAGGGCGATCCAGCCGCGCCCGGCGGCTATGCCTTCTGACCACATAGGCGTGTAGGCCAGCGACAGGTAGGCCCCGGCCAAACCGGCCATGGCGCCGCCGAACATCACCGCCAGGTAGCGCACCCGCAGTACCTTGTAACCCAGGGCATGGGCCACCTCCGGGTTTTCCCCCACGGCGCGAATCACCAGGCCCAGGCGGGTGTAGCGCATCACTCCCCACACCAGGGCAAAGAGCACAAACGACAGGTAGACCAGGGCATCCTGGGCGAAAAAGGCCTTGCCCAGCAGGGGAATGCCACTTAACAGCGGGATGGCGACCGGGGCCAGGCCGGTAATCGACTGGCCCACATAACCGGCGCCGAGGAAGGCCGACAGGCCGGTGCCAAAAATAGTGAGCGCCAGGCCGGTGGCCACCTGGTTGGACATCAGGCTCAGGGCGATGAAGGCAAAGATCAGCGAGACTGCCATACCGGCAGCCGCTCCGGCCAGGATGCCCAGGCCCAGGCTGCCGGCGCCATAAGCGGCCATAAAGGCGCAGGCGGCACCTACCAGGATCATGCCCTCCTGGCCCAGGTTGAGCACCCCGGAGCGCTCCGACATCATGGCGCCCAGGGCTACCAGCAACAGCGGAGTACCGGTGCGCACCGTGGCAAACAAAATATTTTCAATCAGGTTGATATCCATGGATTACTCACTGGCCGGGGTGGTGGTAACGGCGCCTGGGGTACGGGTATTCAGTACCAGGCGGTAGCTGATGAGCAGGTCGCAGGCCAGCAGGTAAAACAGCAGCATGCCCTGGAACAACCCGGTAATGGACTTGGGCAGGCCCTGGTCTATCTGTGCCATCTCGCCGCCCAGGTAAGTCAGTCCTAACAAACCACTGGAGAGCAAAATCCCCAGCGGGTGCATACGGCCCATAAACACCACAATAATCGCGGCATAGCCGTAGCCCAGGGACAGGGTGGGAATCAGTTGGCCCACGGGGCCGTTGGTTTCGGAAATGGCTGCCACCCCGGCCATGGCACCGCTGAACAGTAGCAACAGCCAGGTGAGTGCCTTGCCGTTAAACCCGGCAAAGCGCGCCGCCTGGTGGTTTTCGCCCATGACGCGCAACTGGAAACCGAGCAGGGTGCGGCTGAGGACCACCCAGATCACCACCAGCATAAACAGCGCTATAAACAGCGCGATGCTGACGCGATAGTCTTCAAATAACACCGGTAGCAGGGTGTGGGGTGCAAACAGCGCTGATTCGGGGAAGTTAAAACCATCCGGATCCTTGAGCGGGCCATGCACTGCCCACAGCAGCAGGTTGACCGCGATGTAGTTGAGCATGATGGTGGTGAGTATCTCGTTGGCGTTAAAACGGGTGAGCAGCAGTGCGGCAATACCCGCCCATACCAGGCCTGCCAGGGCGCCACTGGCGATAATGGCGGGCAGTACCCACCAGCCTTGCTGTTCGGCAAATTGCAGAGAGACGGCACCGCCGATCAGCGCGCCGAACACAAATTGGCCCTCGGCGCCGATGTTCCAGATTTTGGCTTTAAAACAGAGCGTCAGGCCTAGAGCGCAGAGCAGCAGTGGCGTGACCTTGACCGCCAGTTCCGACAGGCCGTACCCGTCGCTGATGGGGGCGATAAAAAAGGTGTAGAGGCTGCCCAGGGGCGGGCGACCGAGCAGGGCAAAGAGCAGGGCACCGGAAATCAGCGTCAGCAACAGCGCCAGCAGCGGCGATAAATACAGCATCAGCGGCGAGTCCTGCAGGCGTTTTTCAATGCGCATGGGCAGGCTCCTGTACCGCAGGGGAGGTGCCGGTGAAGGCGCCGGTCATCCATTGGCCCAGGCGCTCCAGGGATACCTCTGCCTTGGGGGCCAGGGGCGACAGGCGTCCGCCGCACAGGGCGCCCAGGCGGTCGGCCAACAGGTAGAGTTCGTCCAGGTCTTCACTGATCACCAAAATGGCGGCGCCGCTGTCGCGCAGTTGGATCAACTGCTGGTGGATCAGGTTGGCAGCGCCCACATCCACGCCCCAGGTGGGGTGAAAACACACCAGCACCCTGGGGTTTTGCAGGATTTCACGCCCGATAATGAATTTTTGCAGGTTGCCGCCCGACAGGCTTTTGGCACTGGCGGCGGGGCTGGTGGCCTTGACCTTAAAGCGGCGGATAATGTCGGCGGCGCGCGCCCGGATGGCATTCCAGTTAAGCCAGCCGCTGCGCCCGGCCTGGGTAATGTAGCTGGTGAGCAGGTTGTTTTCGGTCAGGCTCATGGCGCCCAGGGCACCGCGCCCGATGCGGTCGGCGGGCACCACACCCAGGCCGGCGCGGCGGCGCGCCTGCACCCCGGTGCGGGTTATATCGCGTGTACCCAGCAGCAGTTGGCCGCGGTCGGCAAGTACCTCGCCATTCAACAAATCCACCAATTCATCCTGGCCGTTACCTGCTACACCCGCCAGGCCGAGGATTTCCCCCTGGTGCAGTTGCAGTTGGATATTGTGCAGGTGGATGCCAAAGGTATCGCGCGGTGTTAATTCCACATCCTCCAGGCTGAGCAGGCAGGCACCGGCCTGGCCGGCGGGCATGGATTCCTGTAGCTCCAGCTCGTCGCCCAGCATCAGCCGCGCCATTTGGCCGGGGCTGGTGTCGCGCGGGATACAGCTGCCGGTGACCCTGCCCCCGCGCAGGATGGTGGCGCGGTCGCAGAGCGCGTTAACTTCGTGCAGTTTGTGGGAGATAAACAGGATGCTGCACCCTTTGGAGGCAAGCTTTTTGAGCACGGCGATCAGTTGTTCCACCTCGGGCGGCGTGAGTACCGCGGTGGGCTCGTCGAGGATCAGCAATTGGATGTCCTGCAGCAGGCAGCGGATAATTTCCACCCGTTGCTGCTCGCCCACGGACAGGCTATGCACCAGGCGGTCGGGGTTAATGGCCAGGCCATAGTCTTCACCCACGGCGATAATGCGCTCGCGCAACCGGGCCAGGTTGCCGTATTCGGCCGGGGTTAAATAGAGGGCAATGTTTTCAGTCACCGTCAGGGTTTCAAACAGTGAAAAGTGCTGGAACACCATGCCCATTCCCAGTTGGCGCGCCTGGGCCGGGCCGCTGATGCTCACCTCTTTGTCATTCCACAGCATCTGCCCGGCATCGGGCTTGACCACACCGTAGATCATTTTCATCAGGGTGCTTTTGCCGGCGCCGTTCTCACCCAGCAGGGCGTGGATTTCGCCGGGGGCGACCTTGAGGCTGACCGAATCATTGGCGATACAGCCGGGATAGGCCTTGGTGAGGCCGATCAGCTCTAGGCGCAGGCGATAGCTGTCGGGTGAGGTGCCTGTAGCAGCGCCGGATAATGACCCGGGCGGTAGCGCCGGGGGATGTTTTGTGGGCAGATCTCTAGATAGTTCTGACATAACTCTGGGGAATCAATATAAACCTGACTGCACGGACAAAAAGGGCTGTTTGATGAACCCCGCAATAGTCCGGTGAGCAGCAATATGTATGCCATAGGTCTTGATTTACCTGTGATTAGTCCGGCGATCTGAAAAAATTTTAAAAAATTGTCTATTTGGCCAGTCTTTTGCTTTGTCTGGGAGGTAAAAGTAAAACACTCAAGCTGGCGCGGAGGAAAATACGTGCGCTTTGTGGTCAACCAAACACTTATTGAACGGGCTGACCTGGCCCCGGATACCACACTGCTCAGCCTGTTGCGACGCGATAGGCAATGGGTTGGGACTAAAGAAGGCTGCGCATCCGGTGACTGTGGTGCCTGCACGGTGTTGGTGGGCAGCGCGCGCGCTGGCCGCTGGCACTACCGGGCGATAAACGCCTGTATTTGCCCGGTGGGCAGCCTGCACAATCAACGTGTTATCACTGTGGAAGGACTGGCACCCCCGGGGCTGGGTCGCGGCGCTGCCCTGCACCCGGTGCAGCAGGCACTGGTGGATTGCCACGGCTCCCAATGCGGGTTTTGCACACCGGGTTTTGTCATGTCCCTGGTGGGCTTGCACCTGGAGTCCCAGGCTATTGCCGAAGGGCATGAGCGCGCGGCGGTGATCGAGGCCATCTCCGGCAACCTGTGCCGCTGCACCGGTTATCGCCCGATTATCGAGGCGGGTATCCAGTCCCTTAAAAAACCTGCCCAAATGGCCAATATTGTGCAGGAATGGCTTCCCGATGCACCCTTAACGGGCAGCGGGCCGGCGTATCGACTGCTGGGAAAAGACGCCGCGGAAGGCTATTGGCAGCCGACCACCGAAGCCGGCTTGCAGCAATTGTTGACTGACTATCCCCAGGCGCGCCTAGTGGCGGGGGGGACGGATGTGATGCTGGAGGTCACCCAGCTATACCAGTCACTGCCCCAGGTAATTGACCTGAATGCGATTCCCGGCCTGAGGCAATGGCAACTCACGGAGGATTCCCTGTGTATCGGTGCCGCCACGCCCTACAGCGAACTGGAACAGGGCCTGGCCCGGGTGGCGCCTGAGTTTGTCGCCCTGCTCAAGCGCCTGGGCTCGCGCCAGATCCGCAACCGCGGCACCCTGGGCGGCAATATCTGTAACGCGTCACCCATTGGCGATACCCCGCCCTGGCTGCTGGTGCTGGACGCCGAATTGGAGCTGGTGAACAGCCGCGGCGAAACCAGGCGCGAATACCTGCGCGATTTTTACCTGGGCTACAAGCAAACCACGCGCGCGCCTGACGAATACCTGGCGCGCATCCACATAGCGCGCCAAGCCCTGGCCCAGCCCCAGCGCTTGTTCAAGGTGAGCAAGCGTTATGAGGATGACATCTCGGCCGTGATGGGCGCCTTCTGGTGGGATGCCGGGCACATCCGTATTGCCTACGGCGGCATGGCCGGTGTGCCCAAGCGCGCGTTCCTGGTCGAGGCGGTGCTTAATACCGAGCCCTGGCACCGGCTGGGCCAGGTGCAGGAAAGCCGCCTGGCACTGGCCTGCGACCAATTGCGCGCCGAGTTCAGCCCGCTAAGCGATGTGCGTGCCAGTGCCGGCTACCGCCTGGCCATGGCCTGCGAGCTGCTGCGCAAAGCCTGTTATGAGTTTGCTGCCGAGGCCGCAGGCCAGGCTCCCGAGAGGTTGTTTATCCATGCGTAAGTTGATCGAAGCCCAGGCGCAACCGGCGTTATTCAAGCCGGGCGTCGGCCATTCCGTCGCGCACGAATCAGCCTGCAAACACGTTAGCGGCAGTGCCCAATACATCGATGACCTGCCCCTGTTGCCCGGCCTGGTACATGTGGCCACTGGCCAGTCTATCCACCCACACGCGCGTATTATCTTGCTCGATATCCGTGCCGTTAGGGCTGCACCGGGTGTGGTGGATGTGATCGTACAGCGCGATATTCCCGGTGAAGTGGATGTAGGTCCGGTATACGGTGGCGACCCGCTGTTGGCGGGGGACCTGGTGGAATACATCGGCCAACCCCTGTTTGCCGTGGCAGCCACCAGCCTGGAAGCGGCCCAGCGTGCGGTGAAATTGGCCCGGGTTGAATACGACATCTTGCCAGCGCAGCTCACAGTGGAGGATGCCCTGGCCGCCCGGAGTTTTGTGCTGCCCGAGCACCAGTTGTTAATGGGGGACCCGGACAGCGAGATAGACAAGGCACCGCACCGGTTACAGGGTGAAATCTATGTGCGCGGCCAGGAGCACTTTTACCTGGAGGGCCAGATCAGCCAGGCCCAGCTCACCGAAGACGGCGGTATACACGTGATCAGTTCCTCCCAGCACCCCAGTGAAATCCAAAAACTGGTAGCCGAGGTATTGGACTTGCCCCTGCATTTAGTGGTGGCTGAAGTGCGGCGCATGGGCGGTGGTTTTGGCGGTAAGGAAAGCCAGGCCGCGCCCCTGGCGTGTATGGCGGCGATTTTTGCCAAGCGTTTGCAGCGCCCGGTGCGCTACCGTATGCCGCGCCGCGACGACATGGTGCAAACCGGCAAGCGCCACGATTTCCTCAACCGCTGGCGCGTGGGCTTTGACAGCGACGGTCACATCCTGGGGGTGGATATGCTGCTGGCGGGCAAGTGCGGCTATTCGCCGGACTTGTCCGAAGGTATCGTCGACCGCGCCATGTTCCATGCTGACAACGCCTACTTTCTACGGAGCGCGCGCATCCTCGGCGTGCGCTGTAAAACCCACACAGTCTCCAACACTGCATTTCGCGGTTTTGGCGGCCCCAAGGGCATGATGGCAATTGAAAGCCTGATCGAGGATATCGCGCGGCATCTGGGAAAAGACCCATTGGATGTGCGCAAACTCAACCTCTATCGCCCCGGTGCCGATGAAACGCCCTACGGCCAGAAAATTGAGCAGCATGTATTACAGGATTTAATCGCGCGCCTGGAATTGGATAGTGATTACCGCGTGCGCCGCGAACAGGTAACGCGTTTTAATCAAACACATCGCTACCTGAAAAAAGGCCTGGCACTCACCCCGGTAAAATTTGGTATTTCCTTTACCGCCAAACACCTCAACCAGGCTGGTGCCTTACTGCAAATTTACACCGACGGCAGCCTGATGATTAACCAGGGCGGTACCGAAATGGGCCAGGGCTTGTACACCAAGATCCAGCAAATTGTCGCCAGTGCGTTTGGGGTGAGTGTGGAGCGGGTCATTGTGAGCGCTACACGTACTGACAAGGTGCCCAACACCTCGCCCACGGCAGCCTCGTCCGGTACTGACTTAAATGGCATGGCGGCTAAGGATGCCTGCGACAGGATCAAAGCTGATTTAATCGGTTTTGCCTGTGAGCATTTCCAGTTGAGTACCGAGCAGATTGTGTTTGCCAATAATCGCGTGCAATTGGGGCGAGAGAGCATGAGCTTTCCCGACTTTATCAAGCTGGCCTACCTCAACCGCATTCCGCTATTGGCGACCGGTTATTACCGCACGCCCAAAATTTTCTACAACCGCGACACCGCCAAAGGCCAGCCGTTTTTGTATTTCGCCAACGGTGCGGCGGTAAGCGAGGTAACCCTGGATACGCGCACCGGCGAATACCAGGTAAACCGCACCGATATACTGCACGACGTGGGCAAGTCGCTGAACCCGGCGATTGATATCGGCCAAATTGAAGGCGGTTTTGTGCAGGGCATGGGCTGGCTTACCAGCGAGGAATTATTGTGGGACGACAAGGGGCGGATTATTTCCAACAGCCCGGCCAACTACAAAATTCCCACGGCTTTTGATGTGCCCGCCGATTTGCGCGTGGCCCTGTACCACGAGCCCAACCTGGAAAATACCATTCACTTATCCAAAGCCGTGGGCGAGCCGCCCCTGATGCTGGGCATTGCGGTCTGGGCAGCGCTGCGCGATGCCTGCAGCAGCACGAGCGGTTATCGTTTTAGTCCGCGCCTGGATACCCCGGCAACACCCGAGCGGGTGTATTGGGCATTGCAGGAATGTGCAGCGTTTAATGCGTGTCAGGCGCAGGAGGTCGACCGTGCCTAGCCCAGGATCAGCGGATTTTTTGCAACCGTCAGCGCACTCGGCGCTCAACTGGTCAGCGGCTATCGCCCGCTGCCAGGCACGTGGCAATGCCTACGTAATTGCCACGGTCATTAATACCCAGGGCTCTACGCCGCGCGACGGCGGCAGCAAAATGGTGATTGATGCTGACAGTACCTACGACACCCTGGGCGGTGGCCAGCTGGAGTTTTTAGTGGTGCAGCAGGCGCGCGAATTAATTGCGCGCAATAAAAACTGCCAGTTGTTGCGCGCAATCCCGCTGGCGGCAGAAGCGGCACAATGCTGCGGTGGCAATATGGTGGTCATGCTCGAATGCTTTGCTGCGCGCCAGTGGCAAATGGCACTCTTTGGCGCCGGCCATGTGTGCCAGGCACTGGTGCAGATCTTGGGTGGCTTACCCTGCCAGGTGCGGGTGATTGATAACCGGCCCGAGTTAATGACAAACACACTGCCCGGCAATTGTCATTACGCGTTTTATGCTGACCCGGTGAGTGCCGTGGAAGTATTACCGGACAATACCTGGGTGGTTATTTTTACCCATGACCACGCGCTGGATTTTGCACTGTGCCGGGCATTGCTCACCGATCGGCGCTGGGCTTACTGTGGCCTTATCGGTTCGCACACCAAAGCCCTGCGTTTTCGCAAGCGCCTTGCCGATGCCGGGTTTGCTGCTGACGATATAGCGCGAATTTACAGCCCCGTTGGTTTGCCCGAGGTAAAAGGCAAATTGCCCATGGAGGTGGCGGTATCCATCGCCGCGCAATTGCAAAGCCTGTATTACGCACAGGCGCCCGTAAACACAGCGCCTTCCAGTCGTTGGCGGGAGATTAAAAGCCTGTTGCAGCAAGAGCGCAGCGCGCACATTGTGTGTGAGTAACATGGCCTGGTCGGTACACCGGTTGTCTGTAGTGGAAAATGATGTATGACGCTCGACGAATTTAACCAGCAGGATGAGGCCAGTGCGCTCACTGCGCTCTACAGTTGCTGCCATTGCATGGCCTGGGCACAGGCGATGACTGCTGCGCGGCCGTTTGCTGATCTTGATCAGTTGCTGGCCAAAGCCGATGCGCTCTGGGCCGGGGCCGGCGAGGCGCAAATCCTCGAAGCCTTTTCCGGTCATGCGCGTATTGGCGATATAGAACTGCTGCGCTCGCGTTACGCCGGTCGTGCGACGGCCGAGCAAGGCCAGGTACTGCAAGCCAGTGAGGCCGAGATTCAAGCGCTTTATCAGTTGAATAAAGCCTATGAGGAAAAAAATGGTTTTATATTTATTGTGTGCGCCAGCGGTAAGTCAGCCGCTGCCATGCTGGAGCTATTACAGCAGCGCAGCCATAACAGCCGCGACCGGGAACTCATCAATGGCGCGCGCGAACAGGGGGCTATCACCCGTTTGCGTTTACAGCAACTTGTCACCGATTAAGTGAGCAACCCATGTCATTACCTGTCGAAAAAGCAGCGATTACCACCCATATCCTTAACCTGGAAAGCGGCCGGCCGGCCGCCGATGTACAGGCCTATCTCTACGGCCCCGATTCGAGCGAGCCCATTGCCAGTGCCAGGACCGATGCCGATGGCCGCGTGATGCAATGGGATGCACCTGTTGAATTGCAGCCGGGTATTTATAAATTGCAATTCGCAATTGGCGACTGGTTTGCACGCCAAGAGCGCGACAGTTTTTATCCTGAAATCAAAATTGCGTTTCGCGTGGCCAACACCCGGGAACACTACCATGTTCCCCTGTTGCTGAATGCCCACGGCTACTCGACTTATCGCGGCAGCTAACTTTTGCTATTCCTGTAAGGAAGTCTATGCGTCACTCCGATGTTCAAGCATTTCGTGCAAAGATCCTGCACTTCACTGATCGACCTGATCCGACAACGGGGCAGGGTGTTGAGTATTTCGATGATGGTGTACTACTGGTGGAGCATGGTCGGATCAAGGCCCTGGCCAGCGCTGCCGCTATGGCCGGGCAGGGGTTTGATTTGCAACAGTGTCGGCACAGCCCCGAGCAATTAATCATGCCCGGTTTTATCGACAGCCATATCCACTATCCGCAAACCGCCGTCATCGCCTCCTACGGCGAGCAACTGCTGGATTGGTTAAATCACTATACCTTTCCGGCTGAGCAGCAATTTGCCGATGCAGAGTTTGCTGCGCTGGCCGCGCAACAGTTTTTAAATATACTGCTGGCCAACGGCACCACCAGCGCGCTGGTCTACACCAGTGTATTTGCGCAATCCACCCAGGCATTTTTCCAGCAGGCAGAAGCCTATAACCTGCGCATGATTGCCGGTAAGGTGATGATGGACCGCCATGCCCCCGCCGCGCTGCTGGATACAGCAGAATCAAGCGAGCGCGAGTGCCGCGCCCTGATCGAAGACTGGCACAATCGCGGTCGCCTGCACTATGCACTGACTCCGCGTTTTGCACCTACCAGTACGCCGCAACAATTGGCAGTAACGGGTAAGTTGTATCGCGATTATCCCGGCCTGTATTTGCAAACCCATTTATCGGAAAACCGCGCAGAAATTGCCTGGGTAAAATCCCTGTTCCCGGAAGCCAGCGATTACCTGGACGTGTATGACCGTTTTGGTTTGCTCGGGCGGCGCAGTGTCTTTGGCCACGGCATTCATGTGCGTGAGCGCGAAATCCATCGCCTGGCACAGACCGGTTCCGGTATTGCATTCTGCCCCACGTCCAATTTATTCCTTGGCAGCGGCCTGCTCGACCTGGCGCGCCTGGAATCTGCCGGTGTTGCGGTCAGTATGGCGACCGACGTGGGTGGCGGTACCAGTTTTTCACTGCTGCGCACCCTGGCAGAGGCTTACAAAGTCCTGCAAATGCAGCAGCAAAATTTGCATCCGCTGACGGCCTTTTACATGGCCACCCTGGGCAATGCCCGCGCGCTGGATCTCGATACCCACCTGGGGAATTTTGCACCGGGTAAAGAGGCGGATTTTGTGGTGCTCGACCTGGGTGCAACACCGCTGCAAGCCCTGCGCCAGGCCAGTACACGGAATTTGACTGAACAGTTATTTGCACTCATGACCCTGGGTGATGAACACAATGTGGCGCGCACCTATATCATGGGCAAGCAGGTCTTCCGTCGCGCATCGCGCAAGGAGGACCAACAATGGACGCACTGATTCTCGAATGGTTAAACCTCGCCTTTCGCTGGTTCCATGTGGTTGCCGGCATCGCCTGGATCGGCGCATCGTTTTATTTTATCTGGCTGGATTTAAGCCTGCGCGAACCGCCAGCCTGGAAAGCCAAACAGGGTATCAAGGGCGATCTCTGGGCGATCCACGGCGGTGGTATCTACGAAGTGGCGAAATACCATCTGCGCCCGCAAGACATGCCGTCAACCCTGCACTGGTTTAAATGGGAGGCCTATACCACCTGGCTCAGCGGGACAGGCTTGTTGATTCTGTTGTATTACCTGCAAGCGCAAACCTATCTGGTGGGGCACAACACCTGGATTTTGTCACCGGCAGTCGCCATCATCGCCAGCGTCAGTTTTATGGTAATCGGCCAACTGGTTTATGAATGCCTGTTGCGCACACCACTGGTAAAAAACGGATGGGCATTTGCAGCTGCACTGTTGGTGGTGATCGGTTTTGCCAGCTGGATGGCGCACCAGTGTTTTTCACCGCGCGCCGCCTATTTGCATGTGGGCGCTTTAATGGCGACCTGGATGGCCGGCAATGTGTTCTGGGGCATTATTCCTGCACAGCGCCAATTTGTGCAGGCTGTCAGTGAAAACCTGCCACCCAACACCGACGCCATGGCATTCGCCAAATTGCGTTCGACGCACAACAATTACCTGACCCTGCCGGTGATTTTCTGCATGATCAGCAATCACTATCCCTTTGTGTACGGCCATGCCCATGCCTGGCTGGCATTAGTCGGCATTGGTGGCTGCCTCGCCTGGGGGCGCCATTTTTTTAACTTGAAGCACCTGGGAAACCGCAAGCCTTTAATTTTGTGGACGAGTGGGGCAGGGCTATTGCTGATCGCGATAGTGATGGCCAATACCGGTATCCAAAAGGTACAGGCAGGTGTGCCGGCAATACCGACACCAGTGATAGAAACCCAAATTGCGCAAGTAAAAAATACAGCACCTGTAAGCCACAATTCAGATGCACCTATTCAAAAACTGGTGCAACACCACTGCACTAACTGCCACAGCAATACACCGACCCAACCCGGCTTTAATGCGGCACCGGCAGGTTTGGTGATTGAAACCCTGGAGCAATTGGGCGCACAGAAAATACGGGCCTTGCCCTCCATCGCCTCAGGCTATATGCCCTTGGGAAACTTTACACAGTTGAGCAGTGAAGAGCGCCAGCAATTAATGGACTGGCTGCAGGAGCACTGATATGGGCGCCTATGTGATTGTCGATATTGAGGTGCACAACCGCGAAAAGTATCCCGAATACCTCGCACAAATCACACCCACGGTTTATGCCTGCGGCGGGCGCTATTGGGTGCGCGGTGCCCAGGCCGAGGTGGTCAGTGGCCAATGGCAACCCAAGCGCCTGGTGGTGATGGAGTTTCCCAGTGTCGAAGTCGCTCGCCACTGGGCAACCTGTGCGGAATACGCACCTATCCACGCCCTGCGCAATGCCTACGCCAGCGCCAATATGATTATTGTCGAGGGCAGTGTCGACTTCAGTGGTTAAGTCCGTGCCGGGTGAATCCCATAGCCGATGTGTTGTTGGAAAAACGTCGTGTATCCCCTGTAAAAATGCGCGTCCTGTCGCAATCCACAAATAGCCCCGGTTTGGTGAGATATGCAATAATCGGTACTGCTGTACAACCTTAAACCGATAGGATAGGAGCCAATATGAATAATAGATCCCGCAAACTCATCCACTCATTTCCCGCCGCCGTTGCTGCCGTTTTTGCCCTTGTCGCCATTGCCCCCTGGTCATTTGCTGACACAGGTGCTGTTCCGGATATGGCGCGTATCCTTGCAAACCTGAATCACTACCCCTCCACAGAACAAAAAGAAGTATTAGCTGCCATCGGCAAAGACGAAAGCAATAGCGAAGCCTCCCGTGCTATCGCCAATGCAATCCATAATATTGAACACAAAATCAAAGCAGAAGATGCCGCTGCCTTAAAAGCCATCACCGAAAGCGATGCCGCCAGTGACGCTGAAAAAAAATTGGCCAGCATTGCGCTCGGTATCAACCACTTTGCCAGTGAAGAGGATAAGAAAGCCTTGGAAGCTCTCGCTGCGCCAAACGAGTAAACCCTGGCAGCGCTAGCTAAATAGACAGGGATGTTTGATATTTTATGTAATCAACCCGTCCCAGTATCAGAGAAATTTATAATAAGAAAAATAAACAGCCATGAAGTAGGCAAAGAAATCATAAAAAAGTAAGTAATAGTTTTTCTAAAATAGCCTGAGTTTGCTCTAGGTATTCCCAGAATCATTAGCCATGCCATGCTTATGGTGTCCACTCCCCCATTAATGAGACATCTCTAAACTGGAGTTTTCCAGTTTTGCTCGGTACGCAGCTGGCGGTAAATGACCAAGACTTTCGTGAGTTCGCTCTTCGTTGTAATCCATTCGCCAGAACCACGCCATTTCCCGCACTTGCGTTAATGATTCAAATAAATAAGCATTTAGAAACTCTCGCCGGAAAGAACCGTTGAATCGCTCAACAAAACCATTCTGTTGCGGCTTGCCCGGCTGGATATAAACAAGCCTAATACCGTTTTCCTCGCACCAATCAGTCAGCCTCGCTGATATCAGTTCAGGTCCATTATCAACACGTAACTGTGTGGGTAGTCCACGCTCAACCTTGATCTGCTCCAGCGCTCGAACCACCCGCTCAGCGGGCAAGGAGGTATCCACTTCAATGGCTAAACACTCACGAGTTCCTTCATCCAATACATTCAATGTGCGAAAGCGTTTTCCGCAATACAAACTATCGTGCATAAAATCCAACGCCCATTGATGATTAGCTTGTGCAACAACAGCCAACGGTTGAACAATCCGCCTGGGTAAAACGCGCTTGACCCGGCGTTTCAAGTTCAGGCCCATCTGGCAATACACACGATATACGCGCTTGTGATTGAACGGATAACCTTTGTGGCGAATTCTCCCGTAACATTTCCAAAAACCCGCTTGCGGTGAACGTTTCAATTCGTTGTTAATCGCATCAATGACAGCAGCATCGCATTTACGCCAGTCGCGTTCAGGGCGGTAGTAACTGGCTCGACTGAGATCAGCCAGCTTGCACGCACTGGCAATATCAATGCCGTGCTCAACCAAAGCCTGTGCGCAGGTTTTCTTTTCTGCTGTCACCAACCCTTTTTTGCAAACAACTCCTTCATGGCCTGGTTTTGAAGGCTGACGTCAGCAAACATTTTTTTCAGCTTGGCGTTTTCCTCTTCCAGCTCGCGCATGCGTTTAAGCTCTGAGGTGTCCATACCGCCATATTTTGATTTCCAGTTGTAGTAGGTCGCGTTGCTAATGCCATGCTTACGGCACACGGTTTCTACTTTCAGTCCAGCATCGACTTCTTTGAGAATGCTGAATATTTGGGTTTCGGTGAATCGTGATTTTTTCATAATGGCCTCCTGAGGTAATATTCTCAGAAAACTCCAGTTATGTCTGTCTCAGAATAGGGGAAGTGGACATGTCGCCCGCTGCTGTTCCAGGTAGATAACTGCCCCACGTTCGCTCCTTTTGTGCACTACTATCTCCCTCTGAATAACCACTTCCACTACTCCCTTGTGTTTCCCTCGCCGCACCTGTCCATTGCACAAAGGCTTTAACGGATACTGTACTCAATCCCTCTGAGCTTCCTATACCAATCCTGGTTATGTAATAACTGTTAGCGGAGTAATTGCCCGACATCGCATTGTGTATGGCTTCCATAAATGCGGCACCATCACCACCCCGGTTACTATCCCGTAAATTGGAACGACATGACGCGCTACAGTCTTCACCAGCTTGACTATCCCACCAAAGCTGCCAGATATCCATCGGATCTTCTGTCTAGTCATCTCCTGTGTGGTAAGCCCTTATGGCAGAGCCGAAATTATTTAATATTCCAGGACTTTAACGGCACATTTGTATATTTTTTCTAAGTTATATTTTTCATTAGTCATTTCTTCTTTGGTTAAGATAAAAAAATCCTCTTTTGAGATAATCTCATTGGTTTTAAATAAAAATATTTTTTTGTATTTATAAAAATAACAGTGAAATGTAATTTTTTCGTCATTTAAATAGTCTGGATTCAGGCTGAATCTCATTATTGTATAAAAAAATAATCCGTTTTTAGTGAATTCATATGATGGCCATATTTTTGATATTCTCATATCGAAACCCAATTCTTGAGCCATATTCTTTAACTTTAAGCAATATGGCTCAAGAAATGTACATGTCTTAAGCCAATCAGATTCACTTAAATAAGCGGCTCCTTTATTATATTTAAAATTCATACAATACACCTCAGTAAGGAAATTTCCAGCCTACATACCATTCTTTGCCTCCGCCTATACCCTACTCTTGATGTCCAGATACACTGCGCGGCCCGACAACAGGCTTCCAAAACGGTACATTAACCCTTTGATATGAAATGGGCATGTAGAGTAATTGTGTTATTTATTTCCTTTTCAGGTAATGAACTGCTGTATATAAGAATCCAGGAATACATCCCCACTCAGCTAAAAAAGGAATCCACCAAAATTTATTGATACCCTTTAATGGCAGCAAAAAAATACCAGTAGCGCCTAAGCAGCCACCAACAAGAGGTATCCAACTGCTTGCTACTGTTCTAAAAGTGTTTTTTAAAACTACTAGCCAATTGATAATAAATATCCATAAAAATATAGACAATGATACAGAGGAAAGAACCCAATTAATAATTTCCACTTTTAATTCCTCGATTAAGGCACATATATTCTTTGACCTAATATACCTTTAATATAACCATCTACACCCCAACCACGAGGCCACTGAAGAGACTCTCTAGGAACAACAAAGGATTGGCCACTTCCGAAGCCTGCATATTGGTTGCCTAAACCAGGTTGCCACTTACCAGACCAAAAGTAGTTCCACCCATTAGTTCCTCCCTTCATAACCCAATCACCAGATTGAAGCCCTGGTCTTCCCTACCTAGAGATTGTTATAACCGCATTTTTGGTAACTTGTAGTCCCGTTACAATACCATTGGTTATTGGGCCGCCTCCCAACGTTGTTAGCGTATTTAAAGCAGTCTGATCAGTCCACAGCACAGAAAAGAATAAACCCGCAGAGGCAATTGGGTCATCAGTAAATCCACCACCCGCTGCAACTAGTCGATCAGCCCAGTATTGCGCTGTTCTGTCACCCGTTTAAAGCGACTGCGGTTAGGTCCGTAGTGGAAACGGGGGGTGTGACCGTTTTTGCTGATTTGGGAAGGTAAGTCATAGATCGTGTATTGCAAGCTCCGGCCACTGGTATTACTGACCATGTTGCCGGAGTCGAGTGGATTATCACGCTATTAATAGCTAGCTCATAAAATAAACTATAAAAAATATAAACCCATAGAATATAAATGCCCAATAAATATGCATACGAGATACGAGTTCATTTTTTACAATAAGCTTTAGTCTTGCAAATCCGCTGATTACTAAAAAAAGCAATAAAAATTTGAAGTATCGCTAAATAATTGATGTTTTTATCAGGGGCATCACTAAGCCCAACATATAAATTCGCAATTCCAGATATAATTGCAAAAAATCCAATAAAAATATTAAACTTAATCATAAATACCCTTCAATATATTGAAAAACTATTTTCATAAAAAGTTATCGATCCATATAAAAATTTAGTTTTTTATTTTTCTTCAAGAGACTCTAATGCGTTATTTATTTCCTTTATCAGCTCCACGGCTTTTTCTCTCCATACATTTAAATTGCTCTGATCATTTTTAATAAAACTATCAATTTCTTTGTCATTCAGGTTGCCAACTGAATTTTCTATGTCTATATAAAGATCTATAATTTTCTTGCATGTTTCATGCGAAATAATTTTTTCTCTTTCTAGATATTGAACATAATCCAAAATCATAGTATCAAAAATATCATCTAGATAATTCATGCCTGTTTTATTAAGTTTTAATTGATCTTCTTTTGGGGCCGACAGCCCCAAAAGACCTTCTTGTATGATTTTTAAATTAAAAAAATATTGTGAATTTTTTTCTCTCATGTTTTTTTACCAATTCTTGCTGAAGAAATAATTAAATTTCTGTGTTCCATATTCTGGGCCAGTTAGTTTCCAATACGATCCACCATGGCGCCCCCCAGCAGCAGACCACTGCAATCTAGCAATCGGCCCTGGATTTAAAACCATAGACCAACTACCTCTGGCTGCCGTACTCTGTCGCATTGAGCCTGCTACCCATCCAGCTTCTTGTAAAGTTCCTTTTACACCGGCTTGCGGCAACCATCTCAGCGTTGATGGATATTTTAGGATTAAATTAGCAACATAAGTGTTCGCTTTTATAGATACCGAACCAATAGTACCTATTCCTCCAGTTGCCAATGTAACAGCAGTATTAACCGCAGTCTGATCAGTCCACAACACAGAAAAGAATAAACCCGCAGAGGCAATTGGGTCATCTAAAAAACCACCGCCATTGGCAACTAATCGGTCAGCCCAGTATTGCGCAGCTCTGTCGCCCGCTGCTGTTCCAGGTAGATAACTGCCCCAAGTTCGTTCCTTTTGTGCACTACTATCTCCCTCTGAATAACCACTTCCACTACTCCCTTGTGTTTCCCTCGCCGCGCCTGTCCACTGTACAAAGGCTTTAACAGATACTGTACTCAATCCCTCTGAGCTTCCTATACCAATCCTGGTTATGTAATAACTGTTAGAGGAGTAATTGCCCGACATCGCATTGTGTATGGCTTCCATAAATGCGGCACCATCACCTCCCCGGTTACTATCCCGCAAATTGGAACGACATGACGCGCTACAATCTTCACCAGCTTGACTATCCCACCAAAGCTGCCAGATATCCATCGGATCTTCCGCCCAGTCATCATCGGAGTCCCCGCTGAGTTGCGACCTCGTCATACCCTGCGTGGTAAACCCACTTGGATCAGTCGCATTCAGCGGATTGTTCCACACATAGCTGTAACGGTTCAGGCTTTGGACTCTCAGCGGATCCTGGATTATCGGGTCAGCCTGGACAAACCTTGCCAGCTTGGGGTCGTAGATCCGGCCGTTCATATGGATCAGTCCAACTTCATCCAGATGTTCGTGATTTGTAAAGCCACGGCTGCTGATGGTGCTTGCTACCTTCTGGAAGGGCTGTGCGGACATCCACTGGGTAATATCGTTATTGGGTATACGTGATGCGCCCCAGGGGTCGTAGTAGAAGTCCTTCACCACAAAACCATTGGCATCGGTGATCATGCTGAGCGAGCCCAGGTGATCGCGATGTAAATAGTGTTCTTTGGTTGATTGCAGGATGCCGACACTGTTATAGGTTTGGCTGATAATGGCTACACCACCGATATGGCGTTTCCACTCTACCGTATTATCTGAGCGATAGATTTTTTCGACATTACCGATATAAAGCGTGGTGGTGGTTGAGCCTGCCGTTGTATCTACCCGTTTAAAGCGACTGCGGTCTGGGCCGTAGTGGAACCGGGTGGTGTGACCGTTTTTGCTGATTTGGGAGGGCAAGTCATCGATCGTGTATTGCAAGCTTCGGCCAATGGTATCACTGATCATATTGCCGGATTTGTCGTAGTTGTAATTGACTCCGCCGATGCTACAAACCGCATGTGGTCCTGCATTGGCCGAACTTGAACACTGGTTGCCATACAGATAAGCCGCGTTACCGGTTTTGGTCCGGATATTATCGATGGCATCGTAGGTGACCGACTCCGTTGAGTTGAAATCGCCAGAGGTGTTCCAATGGGTCAGTCGGTTCAGGTTGTCGTACTCAAACGACTCATTGATATTGCGTGAGCGCAGGTAGTTTTCAATCCAGGTTCCACCACCGGTTTCGCGGCGCGTTTTGAGGTTGCCAATTAAATCCCAAGTGTAGTAACTATTTTGCAGGTTTACTCCGGGAATAGACTTTCGGGTAATAATATTTTTAAGCAAACCACTATCTGCATAAGAAGATACAATTGTGCTCAATCCATTCCCATAACTACCGCCTCTATTGCCATGAGCATCAACGCTACCTATTGTGTAATAGGTTTTTTGTGCGCCGCCGTAGCGAACAGCATCTTTTATTTGAAACAAGTAACCGGTGTTTGTGTAGGTGTGTTCAATACCATTGTATTCATAACTGTCTGTTGCCCGCGCAGCATCAAATACCTGAAAAATACGGCCGTATTGGTCGTAGGTTATTTTTTCGTAATGGGTGGTTAACTGGCTTAGGTGTCCCTGCATGCTGGTTTCGGTAACACTTAACCGGCCCCAATTGTCATAGGTGTAACGTTGCGTGTATTCCGGTTGTGTACCTGCCACCGCCAATAGGGTATAGGTTTTTGCTAGCTGTCCCATGCCATTGGTAGCGGAATCGTACACCCAATGGGTTGAAACGGATGCAGACGCATCGACGCCACCAAGGTAATTGCAATTGGATTGATAATTCTCTTTACGCGCAATAAGGCGACCACGAATATCATAGTGCATTACCGTTCGCTGCTGCTTGGGATCCAACTGACACACCTGTTCATTGAAGCGATTATAACGGTAAGTCCAGGTTCCCTTGTCAGGGTCGGACATGCTGGTTTTACGATCGCGCAAATCATAGGTCATGGTGGTCGTATTGTTATTGGGATCGCGCATGGTTTTCAGGTTGCCGCGCGCATCATACGTAAAATGGGTTGTGCCACCATTGGCGTCTATCACGCGGGCTATACGCCCCAGCGGGTCGTGAACCTCTTTGCGCTCCTGGTTTTTGGCATTAACCATTCTGACCTGATTGTTTTCATAATAAATCTGGGTGGTTGCTTGTTGTCCGTCTTGCTCCCTGGTTGGTTTTACCTCATAGATCAATCGGTTTAATTCATCGTGGTAAGTGATTATCCAGTATTTAGGATCATCACCATGAATAATGGGCTCGCTTTTAGCCAGTTGTTGTCCTTCAGCGGTATATCGGGTATCTGTAATAATCCACTCCCCATCCGAAGAACCTTTCTTGCCGTCACGTATCACTCGCCCGGCAATATCCATACACTGTGTTGTCGCAAAACCACCAGATAAGGTTTCTTTTTTCCAGGTAGAGGTGCCTGTCGGGCAAATGTAATCCGGGTCGTAATTAATCCCTGCTGTTATTACAGCAAACGAGCCATCGCTATTGGCCGTAAAATAGGGAATACCAAACGCTGTGGTGCCAACACGACGGGTTACTGAACGGTTAGTAGCAACGTAATTTTTAATTTCCGTGGGCGTTCCGTATTTGTCGCGTTGAGTAACCTGTGAAACCAAGCGCTTAATGCCCGTATTGGTATTGGTTCCATCGGTCATGTATTCATAGGTTTTATCCACATAGCGGCCCTTGGCGTCGTACTCGTATTCTGTTGAGCGACGGGTTTGGCCATCGGCGGTGGTTTCACTCAGGGTACGCTGACCAAAGGCGTTGTAGTAATGATCGGTTCTTATAGTGTAATCCGGGTTATTGGGCTCAATAATTTCATAGTGCAACAGGCCTTTTGCGGCACCGGATGAGTAATAGCCAAAACTGGATTGGCGAATGGCAGTGTCTGTGCCGAGGTCACCATATTGATTGGTTTCCACCTGCATCTGGGTTAATCGCCCCATAGACGCCGAATAGGAATAGGTTGGATAGGCGTAGGTGTTGGTTTGAAGGGTTTCGTGCAATGTTGTACTGCCATTACCAATGGCGGTGGACTCATAAGTGGTGTTACCCTTTGAATCAACTTCGCGTGTTATGGTAGTAACACTCTCTATGCCACCCTGGCTACCTGACGTATTCATAGCGTATTTTTCAGCGACAGATTTGAATACAAAAGGTGTCATCGAGCCAAGGGCACTGGTGCCTAAATAATTAGCATCGATTGCCATCTCGCGCATACAGTCTGGTAACGCAGTGCTACTGATATAACACTGTGTTACCCCCCAGCTATATTCTTTTTTGTCAATCAAGCGTCCAGTGTAGTAATTATATTTTTCCTGTCGTGCCAGCCTTCCAGTAAAAGGCCAATCCTGGCGGTACTGGTTAATAGTGACAAGTCGGCCATATTCGGCTTTCGTAAAGCGATCAAATCCAAGAAACCCTCGGCCGCCCGCCTGGAATCTACCATTTTCGTAAAAATACTGGGTATCTCTACCTTCGCTTGGATGAATAATCTCAACATTTTCATCATTAGAGCCAGAAGTCTGCTCAAAGGACCTGGTAACCACATAATAACTGCCGACGAGGTTGTAAGCAGGAAACTTAGGGTCACCTAAATGCTGCCCTCCAGCATAGGTGCCTTCAAACGGATTTCTGATAATGTCCTGTAGCTCTTCGTTGCTAGCAGCATATACTTTTCTCTTTAATCCATTGGAGGTCACCATTCCCATAAATTCATGGGTGTTTGATGGATTAAAGCCTTTTATGTAGGAGTATTGGTAAGTTTTTGCTATGGCTTCATAAGTGATACCAATATAGCTACCAAGACCATTAACTACCCGATAAATTTTATTTCGGGTTTTTCCATTGGCTTTATTTAAATACAAGGAGGCCCGTGGGCTATAGTTCCTACCTGTTATAAAAAAGTCTATATTGCCATCACCATCAAAATCCCTTAGCTCTACAGAGTTTTCATAATGTACGTCTATACTTATAGGAATTTCATGGTTTACTGTTCTAAAGGCCGTTTCATGCCAGTAGCTAACATAGATAACTTTTTTACTGCCTCCACTATTTCCAACATAAACAGCATCTAGATAACCGTCCCCATTGATATCTATGAAGTTATTAAATGTCGCATATGCAATGTGGTTCAGATTTCGTTTGGATGAAAAACCTGTTCCCCAATTAAGCCGATATTCATTATCAAGGCAAGTGTCCACCGCTCCAGAGATGTCATCATATCCATCATTATTGATATCGGCGACTCGTAAGGAAGCAACCGGAAGCTCGGTATGCACAACGGTGTCACGACGGCATTGATTCAATACCATTTTTTTTGTGGAGAAATCATTGGATACCTTTGCATGAAACCTAAGCTCCACATTTCCGTTTGATGCCTTATGTGAGGTGTACACATGCTGTTCATAGCGGGCAACATTGGGATCGCCGGCAGTACAGGCAATAAAAATAAAATCCATTCGACCATCGGCATTAAAATCACCTGTGGCAGAGTGCACATCCGAAAAAGGGCTACTGCAATGCGGAGAAATCAGATGTTGGGGAACAACAACAGGAACCTCCTGCTCTGGTGCATAACCAAGACCACCAGGCTGTAAATAGCGAACATTGATTGTTCCGCTTAAGCGGATCAAATCCTCAAGGCCATCACCATTCAGATCCGCAAAGATATACTTATTACCAAGACCATTCGGGATGTTTTCTGGAACCGGAGATGCACTCAGCTTCCAGGTACCATCTGACTGGGGCTCCGACAAAAATATCCGAGTCCTATAGGTGCCAAACAACTCCGTAACCACCAGGTCCTTTCTGCCATCATGGTTATAATCTGTAAACTTCAATAGTGGTGGAGCCATAGCTACCGTATTCCAAGTGGCGGTTATGCCTGTTCCCCCTACATAGGTAGCTTCTACATATTCAATACGCCCATTCCATTGCCGTTGTGCTAAAGCATAATAAATATTGTTATAGCCAACACCGTAATTCATCCAGACTAAATCAAGCAAACCATCACCATTAATATCGCCTAACGCATAGGTAAAAAAATTAGCTAAGAAAGGAGATGAGGCAGATGGCAGTGTGAAAGTCTCGGAAACATTGTTAAAGCCGGATAAATCTGGCAACAGCCAATCAAATTTCAACGGTGCCTTACAGGTACTACCGACACACTCGGTAACAGATGACAAGCGGCTTACATTGTCATACTCGGCATTATTATTTCCCTCGTCGTAGTTTAAATGATATTTCCTAATACTCTGGCCATTGTTAATGACCTCTACTTGATATAACAGTACATTTTGCTGGAACTCTGCCGTAAGAATTCGATGAATAATGGTGTCCGGTCTTGAATCCCAGGTAAAAACCACCTTGGCATCGGGCAAACCATTGCCGTAGGCATAGCGAATTTCCGCCAGGCTTGGCCAGTTCCCATGTTCCTTTTCATACAGGTAATCAATCCTGTTGCCGGCACTGTCTTCACTGTATGTCAGCATCCAGCGAAGGTTGGCGCTGCCATAGGGTAACTTCGCCATTGAGCTTTGCTGGATTAATGAATTGCCGTAATAGTCGATACGCCCGTCCTTGTGCTCAACCTTGAAATAATCCGGGCTTCCTGCGATACCACCCACTGCCGTAATGCGGGAAAAATCATCAATTGCCGTTTTGTAGGTGGCACCCACAGCGCCATAGATATAGTTTTCATCAACAATCAGTTTCTCACCATTCAGGCAAAACCGATCATTGGCATCAAGTGTGAGTGGGCGGAAATTGCGGTTTTCACTTTCGCTCTGGCGACAGCGGGAAACACTGCCGCCCGCATTTAATGACCAGCCCATTCCCAATGTGCCATTACCGGCACCACTGTTATAACCAAGGCTGATTTGTGGCGCAAAGCCACCACTACCTGCCGGTAACACCAAGGGCAACCTGTAAGTTGCTTGGCCGCTGGCATTGACATTAAATTCTCCCTCTGTGGGTTGCGCCATATCGATACCACTAGCGGGGGCTGGTATTGCAGCTAATACAGGAGCCTGCGGCTGTGCCACGACTCCATTATTCGGTGCTTTCGGTGTGCCAGCTCCTGCACAGGTGCCTGCCGTTAACCCTGTACCATGCACGGTCAACGAATCGATATTGGCAAATTCTGTCGCTACTGTGGTTTCCAGGCGCAGGGTGTTGTTGCCTGCATTTAACGCTAAGGTAAATGCACTGGAGTTGGTCCAGCTGCTCCAGGCTCCGGTCTTAGGGAAGGGCAGGGCATGGGCGAGTAGAACGCCATTTACCCGGATGGCCGCCTGGGTTGCCGATTGCGTTCCCGCATTGGCATAGCGAAATTGAACGGTGTAATTGCCAGCCTGTGCGACTTGCACGGCCCAGGTAATACCTTTACCCGCCTCGTTGCTGAGATTGACATACTGGTTATTGGTCGCGCCGGCATGAGCGCTTTGCACCGCACCATCGTAACTGCAAAAGCCGGAGGTATTTTCTTCGAGCGTTAAGGCCCAGGTGTGATGACTGAAGAGAACAACGAGAAAAACACTGAGTGAGCGAAATACTGAAAAAGACTGCATCCGGCAGACTCCCTTTTTTATCAATAACAATCCACCGCTGAGGCAAAGCGCCCCTGCGGATAATCCGAGGTTATTGACAGAATAAGTGCCGGATAAATGTGCGCGATTATTCTTATGGTATCGCGTCAGTGAGAAGAACCGGGGATGCTATCAGAAAAAAATGAAAAATCCAGTGCCAATTTTGCGGGTTACTTTTGGTAACCAGATCAGGGGTAATCTATGCATCCTTGCGGTTGGACAATGAATAAAGCAAAACACGCAGCAGGTTGATAACCCGCTGCGCTTGTTCGCTTTAGAAGGTAGCGCGCAAGGTCACTTTCATATTCCTCGGTTCACCATAGCGATTAGAGGTGGATGACAAGTAGGAATAGTATTTTTCATCCAGGGCGTTATCGGCATTAACGCTGACTGTGAAGGTTTCGTTGATGGGATAACTGGCCATGATGTTGACCAGTGCATAGGCTTCCTGGCGGGCGGAGATGGCACCGTAGCGGCCTGTCAGCCATTCACTTTGATAGTTAACCCCTGCACCGATGGTGAGTTCATTGGCAAACAGATAGGTGGCAAATACCCGCGCAATATGTTCCGGTGTGGTTTCATTAAATACGCGTCCCTGGTTGGCTGGGTCCTTTTCGTACTCTGTGGTGTTATAGGTATATCCCAGTGACATATTGAGGCCCGGTAAGACTTCTCCGCGCAGCTCGGCTTCGATACCTTCGCTAATCACTTTACCGGCGGAAATATTGCAATAGCCATCGCCGCCGTTTTGCGGGCATTGTCCTGCACTGCTTTCATCGCGGATGGATCGATTGATCTGGTTAATGCGGAAGGCTGCAAGGGATGCCATTAAGCGGCTGTCATTAAAGCTGCCTTTGATCCCCGCTTCGTAGACATTACCTTGTATGGGATCAAGCAGGTTGTTGTTGATGTCCCTTGCACTTTGCACCACGAAGGTATCGGTAAAGCTGGCATAGAGGGTATAGGTGTTATTGAGGTCGTAGGTTAGCCCGACATAGGGCGTGGTAATGTGGTTTTTTTCGTAGTGGTTGCCACGGCTGGGTACTAATTGGTTGGTGACATTACTTTTGTATTGATAGTCATATTCAAAATCGCTTTGCCTGACGCCCAGGATCAGGTTGAGGGGATCGGCAAGGCTTAACCGGGTTGTGATGTAGGTGCCGGTTTGGATGCGCTCTTCATACGAACGTCCGCCATCCTGATCGTAGCGCGCGGGTATATAGGGCAGCAGGTAGGGATTGTAAGTATTGAGGTCAACGGTTAACAGGGGCGCGGGAGCGGTACCGACCCGATTCCACAGGCTGTAGTCTTCCAGCACGACATCCCAGCTGGTCCAGCGGCCAGGGTTATCACTTTTTTGATAGTTGGAGCCAATAACGAATTGGTGTTCCCGGCCGAATAAAGTGAATGGTCCCTTGGCAAAGACATCGGCAACATCCAGGTTCTGGTCGTATTGGTAGGCATATTTGTTGACGTTGCCCTGCGGGTTTGCCGGATCGAATTGCGCCGCACTCACAGGGGCGAGGCTGGTAAACATCATATCCATCTGGTAATTGGCTTTGACGTAAGCGCCTTTTACCGACCAGCCACTATCAAATTGGTGGGATAGGTCAATAAAGGCGTCGGTGTTTTCCTTGTCCCAATAATCGCCGTAATTGCAACTGCAATTTTTGCGGCTTAATTCCAGGTCTTCACCGGTGATCGGGTTGCGTGGCAAGTTGTGCGCGGCAATGGAGTCTTCGGCTTGGCGTTTGTACCCGACATTTAACAGGGTGTTCTCCGTCAAATCCGCGCTCACAATACCGTATATCAAATTAATTTCGCGGGTGACGGCCGTCATGTAGGAATCGCCGTCCTGGGATACTCCGACAAGGCGTCCACGCACTGTGCCACTTTCATTGAGGCTGTTGGATACATCACCTTCAAGGCGATAGGTGTTCCATGATCCATAAGTAAACGCAGCATTTGCCTGGAGCTCGGCAGTGGGTTTTTTGCGGATAATATTGATCGTTCCCGAGGGCTCGCCCGAGCCCTGCATCAAACCAGCGGCACCGCGCAATACTTCAATGGTTTCGACCATGGCCATATCCGGTTTGGACGAGGCGACGTTGGAGGCATTAATGGGCACACCATCGTATTGCAGCAGGTTGGAGTTCCAGCCATCACCCACATTAAATCCGCGAATGGAAAAGTTGGTTCGCTCCGAGTTGTCACCGGTCAACACCACCCCGGTGGTATACAACAGCAATTGCCCCAGGTTAGAGGCGCCCATGTCATCAATTTGCTTGCGCGTAATCACGGAAACAGATTGCGGTGTTTCCTTGATATCAATATCCAGTTTGGTAGAGGTACTGGCTTTTTTGCCGGTGTAGTTGACCTCTTCAACGGTACCGGCTTCAACCATAACCGTGGGGAGTGTGCCAGCCTTGGCCTGTGGTGTTGAGGAGGCGTTTTGCCCGTCGGCTGCATAAGCCGAGGCAAGGTAAGTTGCCATGAAAATAGCGAGGGCTGTTTTGGCTGGGGCGGTACTGGCCAGGGAAGTTATGGGAAGAACCTTCGCGCGGAGGTTGCCGGTGTTCATGTAGATGGGCTCCTGATATTAGGGGTAATAATAACCACTTGTTAATTTATGTTAAATGATAATAAGTATCGTTAAAAGGGGCAGCGGCAGGTGCAATGCGCAGGCAATCGGAAGTCCTTTTGGATTTCTTATAAAAATCAAAGGGATGCCAACAAGGAGGGCGGTGGAAAATTTATGGCTCTGGTGGGGGGAAGGGCTGGATTAAAAAGCGGGAGTTAAGGGCTTACCTCCCGCGCTTCGTCTACAGGCTGTGGTACTGATACCAGTGGTTGGCGATGTCGATGCGCCGGCAGACCCACACGTCCTGATGGGCCAGTATGTGTTGGATAAATCGCTCCAGGGACTGGATCCGACCGGGGCGGCCAATGATCCTGCAGTGCAAACCTATGTTGAGCATTTTGGGAGAATGTTCGCCTTCGGCATAAAGTGCATCGAAGGCATCGCGCAGGTAGGTAAAAAATTGCTCACCCGAATTAAAACCCTGCGCTGCGGCAAAACGCATGTCGTTGGTATCCAGTGTGTAGGGGATGATCAGGTGCGGCCTGCCGTAGTCCCGGGTCCAGTAGGGCAGGTCATCGGCATAGGAGTCCGAGTCATACATAAAGCCCCCGGCTTCCAGCACCAGGCGGCGGGTGTTGGGGCTATCGCGCCCGGTGTACCAACCCAGTGGGCGAGAGCCGGTCAACCGGGTGTGTATCTCGATAGCGGTACGGATATGTTCGCGCTCCAGCTCCAGCGGCATAAATTGATGATCGATCCAGCGATAGCCATGGCTGGCAATTTCCCAATCGGATTGCAGCATGGCTTCCACGGCGGCCGGGTTGCGTTCCATGGCCATGGCGACAGCGTAGACAGTAACGGGTAACTGGTATTTGCCGAAGAGCCGGTGCAAGCGCCAGAAACCGGCGCGACTGCCGTATTCGTAGAGGGACTCCATACTCATATGGCGCGCTTCGTAAGCGCGTGCGCCGATAATTTCCGACAGAAAAGTCTCCGAGGCCGGATCGCCGTGGAGCACACAGTTTTCCCCGCCCTCCTCATAGTTGATAACAAATTGCACGGCGATACGTGCCCCACCTGGCCAGCGGGCGTGGGGCGGCCGGGGGCCATAACCCATCAGGTCGCGCGGATAAGTCATAAAAACGCCTTAATCAATAAACAAATTGCACAGTGCATGTAATTTCAATGCCTTATCAGAGCCAATCAAATTCTGTGCCAGTGTACAGGCTTGTATTGGGTAGGATGGATAGGCAAAAGCCGCAATATTACTGGGCAAAAAAGGAATTCATGCACCAGATTAAAACAAATCTCGACCATTTGGACAGGATATTGTCGGTGCTGGGGCCTGTAAATAACGGCTTCGGCTTACTGGTATCACAATTGCATTAACCCTTGCGCCCGGTGCTCTGCCGAGCTGTTTCCCCGCTATCACGCATCTTTCATCAGAAAAAGAGAAATCGCTATGTTATTGCGCAACCTGTCCTTTGCCCGTGTTGCGGGCAAGTTCTTCTGTATTGTCGGGTGTTGGGCGGTCAGCCAAACCTTAATAGCGCAACCCATGTTGGCCCAGCCTGCGCCGCTGTACCCCATTCCCTCCCAGCCTGCCCTGGCTAAACCCGAGCTGGTTGATGATGCCTGGTTCGAAGATTTTAAAACCAGGGCAACTGATGCGGAGTTGTATACCTTTTTATATGCCATGCCCAAGGGCGGTGATCTGCATAACCACATGAGCGGTTCCGTGCTGTCGGAGTGGATGTACGAACTGGCACTGGCGCAAAAAGCCCATGGCTACATTTTTTATACCAAGGTCAACATTAATAATTGCCGTGCATTTGGCAACAATGAATTTGGTCGGCGTCCCTATTTATTACTGTTCCATAACCTGCTCGAATCCAGTTATGAAAAATTACCGGATTGTGAAAAAGCAGAGTATAAGCCCCTGGCGGAATTGAACGAGAAAGAAAAGGCTGGCTGGCTCGATAGCATCCGTTTGAATCACGAGCACGAAGGGCGCGATGAGTTTTTCCAAACCCATTGGCAGCGCATGGATGAACTGCTCTATAGCCCTTATATGGAAGCGGAAATGCTCTACAGAAACATGCAGGCATTTGGCGCAGAGGGATTGATCTACCTGGAGTCGATGATGGGCTCCGGCGGCTTCCGCACCCCGGATGGAAAGCCTATTGCCAATGATGAGGTAGTCGATATTTATCGCAAACGCTTGCAGCAAGCTGATGCCAAGGCCACGGGTGTCACTGTGCGCCTGCAAGAATCTATTTTGCGTTTTGCACCCAATGCAGAATTGCAATTGATTAGGGCCTACGAATTAGTCGCGCGTCACCGCGACCTGTATGTGGCCGTCAATATGGTGGGACGCGAGGATAACGACAAGGGCTATCCACTGCGCTTTGCCCAAACCCTGCGCGACCTGCGCAAAAAGTACAACAACGTGCGCTTGTCGGTTCATGCCGGTGAAGTGGATGAGCCCAATTACCACATCCGCGACACGCTGCTGATCGGCGCTGATCGTATTGGCCACGGCGTCAACCTGATCAGCGACAAAGAGTTGTTGCGCCAGATGCGCCACGGTCCCTATATGGTTGAGATCAATTTGATTTCCAACCTGCTGCTCGAATACATCGCCAGTTATGACCAGCATCCATTCCCGGAATATTTGCGCCTGGGTATTCCTGTCGCCTTGTCTACCGATGATCGCGGCATGTGGGACTCCAATCTCACCGACGAATTTTTTGTGGCGGTGAAGGAATACAACCTCAGCTGGGCCGAGCTGCAAGCCCTGAGCCGCAACTCACTGCAATACAGCTTTGTTGAAGATGACATCAAGCAGCAATTGCTGGCCACCTATGAACGGCGTGCCCGGCAATTCGCCAGGCAATTTCGCCAGAAGGGTGTGGCCAGCCTGAAGGGGGTTAAACCTGTGTCCTACAGCTTTACCTGCAAGCGTTACCAACTCTGTGATTTTTGAGGGGGCGGCCATGCAACATCCTGGTTCATCCAGGCTGTGCATGGCACATGCTTTTGCATCATCAGGGAGCTTTTCTATTCGGTACCAGGAATGTAAAAACCTGTATTTTTATATTAATAAACAATTGAACTGTTTTTTATTGTTTTTAATTTATTGAAATATAAGGAAATTAATTGTTTATTTGTAAAATGTAACCAATTGGACAGGAAATGGCACGGCGCTTGCTCAATCCGCTTGGTTGTTCTGGTACTACTAAATATTAGACCTTGGAGTGCTCACTCATGATCATACTGAACCGTTTCACGCCGAAAAAGCTTGCGTTAATGATTAGTCTGGGGTGCGTTATATCTGTTCCTGCTGCCATGGCGCAGGACACCAAAGAAGACGTGGTTGAATTGGAAACCTATACCGCAGAAGGACAGGTAGAAGACACCATGGGCTTGATGCCTACCGAACCGGTGAAATCGGTATTTGGCTTTGGCAAGACCATCCTTGAAACCCCGCGCGGTGTTACCTCGGTAAGCGCCGACATGATGGAAAGCTATGCCATCACCGATATCGATGACCTGGTGCTGATTTCCCCCGGTGCTTTTACCCAATCCTTCTTTGGTGTGGCCGGCTCGCTCGATGTGCGCGGTACGCCCGGTGAAGTTTATTTCCGCGGTGTTCGCCGTGTGAATAACCCCGGGAACTATCCCACTCCGATTGGAGCCACTGACCGTATCGACATTGTGCGCGGCCCGGCCTCGCCCATTTATGGCCCGTCCAAAATCGGGGGCTACCTTAATTTCGAGCCCAAGTCTGCCCGTGCAGAAACCGGTCAGTTCCTGGAAAAACCGACAGGGAAAATATCGCTGACCCGCGGTAGCTGGGATAAGAATGTTGTCTCTGCCGAAGTAGGCGGCCCGGGTTCTATCGGTGAAAAGAGCCTCGGTTATTATCTCTATGCTGAAACCGAAAATTCTGGCAGTTACTACGAAAACTCCGGTACCGACCAGAATATTTTGCAAGCCTCGTTCAACCTGGATTTTAGCGATAAAACCCGTTTTGAATTCGGCGGAATGTACCACGAGTACGATGGCAACCAGGTAGCTGGCTGGAACCGCCTGACGCAGGACCTGATCGACAATGGTACTTACATTACCGGCTCCCCGACATCTGTTGATACCGATGGAGACGGTTATAACTCACCGGACGAATACGATGCGTGGATTGCGTCTTTTGGTGGTGGAGGCTTTTTTGTCAGCCCTGGCGATGTTGTCAATGGTGATATGAAATCTGCCTGGGCGTTGCAGGATGTCGGTACCACCAAGCTCAAAGGCAGCCAGACCATGGTGGCACCGGAAGATCAGTTGGTGACGACGGTGACGACCCTGTATTTCGATGTGATCCACAATGTCAGTGACAGCTTTACCATTACTAACAAGGCGTTTTACGAGAAGTTGGAGAACATTAACGAAAATGCTTATGGCTTTTCGCAATTTGTGGATACCTACGCCTTCGAAGACCAATTGATTTTTGCTTTTGAGGCAGAGCACGCTGATTGGTTGAAAGCCAGCTACCAAATATCACCCAGCATTCGCTACACCGACTTCAAACAAGGCGATGACTTCGATTACGAATATTTTGATCGTCGCGATTTGTCCAAGCCTTCCACCGCCCTGGATAGAAAACTGTTGGCAACGGTGACCGACTCGGATTATGCCAACTATTTGGTCGGCGACTTTACCGATTATGGTTTGGCTTTTCTGGCGGATTACACCATCGCTGAAAAACTGGGTGTTCTCTTGGGGGCACGCTATGACTACCTGGACTTGAATTCCACACAAGTTGGAGAAAAAAGGCGTGGTACGCCAGCGGATGTTGTTGCGTCGGAAACAGAGGATGGCACCTCCTGGACAGCGAGCATCTCCTACAAAACAGATTTTGGTTTAACGCCTTATATCACCAAATCTACCCAGGCAACCATCGTGATGGGGCAGGGATCTGAAATTTCCCCTGACCTGATCAATGGTGGAAATGCGATTGCAGATTCTGAGCTGGAGGAGGTTGGTGTAAAAGGCAGCTTCTTTGATGATCGTCTCTATGTTGCGGCAGCCTGGTTTGAGCAAACCCGTACTAACTACAGTGCGCAGGATCAGGTCAGTAACAATACTACCGAATCGAAAGGTTACGAATTGGAAGCCCGCTTCCTGATAACCAGTAACTTCACGATGACGGCCGCTATGACGCACCTGGAAATTACTAACCTGACAGCACTTGATGGTGGCTCGCAGTTTGGCTTTCTGGGGGCTGGGGACCTGACCGGTGTTACTGATCCTTCACTGTTCTATGGATATGTTATGAAAGGCCTGAATGGTGTGGCCAGTGAAGATGACGCTAAAAAATCCGGTATCCCTGAAAACATGTACAGCCTGACCGGTGCCTATGACTTTGGTAATGGTATCCGCTTTACCGCAAGTGCGGTTAAGGCTGATGCCACTTATTCCGGTTTTTCCAGGGCGATTAAGCTGCCTTCCTACACCCTGTTAAACGCCGGTATCAGTTACACCACCGACGAATGGACCTTTGGTTTGCAGGGTAAAAACCTGACGGACGAGCGCTACTTCCGCGCTAACTTCCCCGACCTGTTTGGCAGCACCATCGTGTTGCCGGAGTTGCCGCGTCACTTTGTAGCGACGGCGTCGTTCAAGTTTTAAGTCGTTGGCTTTTATATTGATGATGTGAACGGAGGCTTGCGCGGCAAGCCTCCACAACAATCGAGGTTGATTATGTTTTTGCGTAAACCCCTGGGCGCTGCATTGGTCGCAGCTGGCCTCTTCGCGCTGCCAGCGCTGGCGGTAGAGGAAACCTTGCAGAAGCAGGAGAGCATTGACAAGAGCGCGGCGCTCAGTCAGGCGCGTATCGATGCGCTGGCAGATCAGACGGCTGACGATTTGCAGGCCTTTCGCACGGCATCACAGCGATTGGAAAGTTTGACTATTTTCAATCAGCAAATGGCGAAGCTAATCGCCTCGCAACAGACCGAAATCAATAGTATCCAGCGGCAAACGGCGGAGATAGACAATATTGAAACCGGTGCCTTGCCGTTGATGTTGAAAATGACTGATACCCTTGCCGATCTGGTGAAGGTGGATGTGCCTTTCCTGAAAGAGGAGCGCCAGGAGCGGATTGATAACCTGAAAGCGCTGATTGATCGTGCGGATGTTACCGCTGGTGAAAAATATCGCCGCATCATGGAGGCTTATTTAGTTGAAGTGGAATACGGGCGCACCATCGAAGCCTATCGTGGTGAATTGGTCATTGATAGCGAAGCGCGCACGGTAGATTTTTTACGTATTGGCCGCGTTGGCTTGTATTACCAGACACTGGATGGCAGTGAAACCGGACACTGGAACCCGCAGCAAAAAGCCTGGCATATGCTGGGAAGTCATTATCGTGTTGCTGTGCGCGACGGTTTGCGTATTGCCCGCAAACAAACGCCGCCAGAATTGCTGACACTGCCTGTCAGTGCACCTGCCAAGTGAGGATACGCTGTTATGAAATCGATGTTTAACCTTATTCCGCGCGCTATCGCAGGTTGCCTGGTGATGGGAATTGCCCTGGGTGGCCATGCGCAATCGGCAGATTCGCTCAACAGCCTTTATCAGCAGATATCCAAAGAGGTCAGCGCAGAGGCTGCACACAATACCGAGCGCGAACAGCGTTTTCGCGCCGCGGCCAGCGAACAGAAAGCCATGTTGGCTGATGTAAAAGCCAAGCTTGCCGTAGAAGAAAAAAAGCGCGATGACATGAAACAGGTGTTTGATGCGAATGAAACCGCATTGGCGGAGTTGAGTACCCAGTTAAGCAAGCGCACCGGTAACCTGGGCGAATTGTTCGGTGTGTTTCGCCAGATGGCGGGTGATACCCAGCAGTTGCTGTTTGATTCCTTGATTACCGTGGAGTACCCCGAGCGCAAGGCGCTGATCGAATCCCTCGCCAGTACCAAAGAGGTACCGACGATTCCACAGATGCAGCAATTGTGGACGTTGATGCTGCAGGAGATTTCCCAGTCGGCGGTGGTGAGCCGTTTTGACACCAGCATTGTTAAACCCAGTGGTGAAGCCTACACCGCCCCCGTCACACGGGTAGGGACATTTAACATTGTGAGTGGCGATAAATACCTGAACTACGTATCCGACAGCCAGCAGTTGGTTGAGTTGGCCCGTCAACCATCCGGCTCCGTTCGCTCGACCGCGGCAGGCATGAGTAAGGCCAGTGGTGGCAGTGTTGATTTTGCACTCGATCCCTCGCGCGGAGCCCTGTTGGGTTTGCTGGTGCAATCGCCCAGTTTTATGGAGCGTGTGCATCAGGGTCAGGAAGTTGGTTACGCCATTATCCTGCTGGGATTTATCGGCATGCTGATTGTGGCTGAACGCATGATCAAACTTTCACGCATCTCGGCATTAATGAAAAAGCAATTGAAAAATATGGGGCGGGCGTCCGACGACAACCCGCTGGGACGCATGATGCTGGCTTACTACGAAAACAAACACCTGAAAGATTTGGATGTGTTGGGCAAAAAACTCGACGAGGTCATCTTTAAGGACCTGGCGGAATTGCGCAAGGGTTTATCAACCATCAAGGTGATGGCTGCCATTGCGCCGCTGATGGGCCTGCTGGGTACAGTGACCGGTATGATCGGTACCTTCCAGGCCATTACCCTGTTCGGCACCGGCGATCCCAAGCTCATGGCCGGCGGTATTTCCCAGGCGCTGGTAACCACAGTGCAAGGCCTGGTTGTGGCGATTCCGCTGTTGTTGTCGAGCAATATGCTGGGCAGTCGCGCACAACAGCTGGGCAAGGTAATTGGTGAGCAGGCCTCGGGAATGATCGCCGAAAAAGCGGTTGATATTGCCCAGTCCAAGGCCTGAAACAAGAGGTAATTGCCATGAACCTGGCTTCATCCCTCAGTGATTTTCTGAATACCGGCGGCAATGTACTCTGGAGTATTTTGCTGGTGACCTTCTGGTTGTTCTTTCTGATCATTGAACGTTATT
The DNA here is from genome assembly GCF_000019225.1 of Cellvibrio japonicus Ueda107. Classification (NCBI taxonomy): domain Bacteria; kingdom Pseudomonadati; phylum Pseudomonadota; class Gammaproteobacteria; order Cellvibrionales; family Cellvibrionaceae; genus Cellvibrio; species Cellvibrio japonicus. The sequence goes on from NC_010995.1 coordinate 696,625, forward strand.
GGTTTTTCCTGCGTGAATATCCGGCACTGCGCCAACAGCGTCGCGATGCCTGGAATGCGCGTGTCGACAAATCGTCCTGGGTTGCAGAGCAGCAGCGCAAGCAGCTGCTCTCGGAACTGGATTGCATGATGTCGCAACGCATGACATTAATTCCGGCATTGATCGCCCTGCTGCCCATGCTCGGGCTACTGGGAACGGTGACCGGCATGATCCAGGTCTTTGAAGTGATGGCTTACCTGGGGTCGGGCAACCCGCGCGCCATGGCCAATGGTGTGAGTGCGGCAACGATTCCCACCATGGCCGGGATGGTGATTTCACTGCTGGGCATTCCCTTTGCGACCGAATTAAAACGCCGTTACTTGCGTGAGCTGCGCGAAAACGCAGAGGCTATGCCGACGCATTAAATATGCTGGTTACCGATAGTTGCTATCGATAGCCTTGCGATAGCGGATTGATTTTCCAGGCACTGGGTGCAAGAGAGTTTGTTATGAGCGATAACCGTTTTTTACTCAACGATGAAGAAGAAAGTCAAATTGACCTGACGCCCATGCTCGATGTGGTATTCATCATGTTGATCTTTTTTATCGTGACCTCGACCTTTGTTAAGGAGTCCGGGGTGGATGTCACCCGCCCACAGGCAGAGACTTCGGTCGTCACTGAATCTAATGCAATTCAAATTGGCATCACCGCCGCTAACCAGATTTTTATGGACAAGCGCCAGATTGATAAGCGTGCGATTCGCGCCAACGTGGAGAAATCGCTGGCGGAAAATCCGGGCGCCTCTGTAATTATTGTGGCGGACCGCGATTCCAACACCCACACCCTGATTGAAGTCATGGACCAGGCGCGCCTCGCGGGAGCCACCTCGGTTTCTGTCGCTTCGGAGAACGACTAATGCTTGCCAAATACAGCGTCAGCCTGGCAGGTGCGATGGTATTGGCAGTGCTGGTGTTTTTATCCATGCGCCTGCTGATTGCGACCGATGGTATTTTCCAGGAGCCAGACAAGAGCCATACCTACCTGAATTTTGTGCGTGTCGATAATCGCAATGACGATGTGAATACCAAGGATCGTCGCTTGCCCGAGCCGCCACCGCCACCGGAGACACCACCGGATGTGCCGGATTTGAGCAACCAGATGATGGCCAACACAACCGACCTGAGTATGCAGATGCCGAAAATCGGTACCCAGGTTAACAAGGGCAGCGGGCCGTTCCTGGGCACCTTGTCCGCGGGTGATGGCCTGTCCGGTTTTGATACCGATGTGATTCCGGTCGTGCGTGTTCCGCCCGCCTATCCACAGCGCGCAAAGCAGGCGAAGTTGGAAGGGCGCGTCACCATGGCGGTGACAATCCGCCCGGACGGTACTGTGGCCGATGTGCAGGTACTGGAGTCAGATCCACCGCGCCTGTTTGACCAGGCGGCGATCCAGGCGATGCAGCGCTGGAAATTCCGCCCGAAAATTGTGAATGGTAAACCGGAGTCCCAGCGTGCGCGCCAGACGATGGAATTCAAACTGAATCAGTAATAGCAGATTCATGGTATTCACTGAATTAACAAGTAGTGCTATTTGAAACAGGTATTGCTATGCGAGTTCGCTCACAGGTTTTTGCTGCCAACACTATCCGTTACATGCGCCGGTTTGTGCGCGTTGGCTTACTGGTCGCTGCCGTCACTGGCGCCCCTTCGGCACTGGCGGCAGGCAATTCGGTCAGTGCATCCACGTTTAAAGAGCTGACCAGTATCCAGGAAAAAATTTCTGCTAACCAGACGGCAGCCGCACTGCAGGATTTAAAAGCCTTGCATGCCAAAGTCGAAAAGGATTCCCTCGATGAAGCACTGGTATTGCAAATGCTCGGTTATACCGAAATGGGTAATAACAATTATGCCAATGCAATTGATTACCTCAAACGCAGCCTGGCGCTCAATAAGCTGCCGGAGAATGTGAAATACAACGTGGGTTATATGGTTGCCCAGCTTTATGCCGCGCAGGAGAAATACCAGGAGGCCCTGATATTTGCCGAAGCGTGGTTTAAAACCCTGGCATCACCGACGCCGGATCAGGCTATTTTCATGGCTAACATTTTTGCCCAGACCGGTGACTACGCCAAGGCGATCCCCTACGTAAAACAGGCAATTAACTCGGGTAAGGAACCGCGCGAAAGCTGGTTCCAGTTGTATATCGCCTGCAGTTTTGAGTTAAAGGATTACGCCCAGGCGGCAGAGGCATTGCAAGCCGCTATTAAACAATGGCCTAAAAAGTCCGAGTACTGGGAGCAATTGGCCAGCGTATATGTGTTGCAGGGAAAAGATATGAAAGGGCTCGCCAGTTTGCAGCTGGCCTGGAAGATGGGCGTGTTGGAAAAAGAAAGCTCTATTCGCTCCCTGGTGCAATTATCCGTCACCAAGGGCGTACCGGAAATGGGGGCGCGCCTGCTGGAGTCTGCACTGGGTCAACAGGTGGTGCCGCGCAATGAAGCCTGGGTGGATTTGCTCGCCAATGCCTGGCTGGCTGCGCGGGAAACAACACCGGCTGTGACGGTATTTGAAGAGTTGGCCGGTATTACCGGCAGTGGTGATCCCTATGTGCGCATCGCCAATATTTATGTGGAGCAGGCGAAGTGGAAACCGGCAGAGCAGGCCTTGCGTAAAGCGCTGAATGCCAAACTGAAGGAACCGGGCAAGGCCTGGTTGATACTCGGGATTGTCATGACGGAGCAAACCCAATTCGACCAGGGCCTGGAGGCGTTTCGCAAGGCGCGCGCCTATGCCTATAGCGAAAAGCAAGCCGGTTCCTGGTTGAAGTACGCTGAAGATTTGCGCCGCCAGCATAACTGGGTAACGCGCAACCAGTCCGAGTCCTGATGCGGTGAGGCCGCTGAATAGAAGAGAGTTGTTTATGTCGTTGTATCGTTTTAAACCGGTGTTGGTGTTATGGCTGTGTTGTTTTGTGTTCATCCCGCTTGCCGCCAGTGCAGCAGTGCCTGCTGATATTCCCAGGGCGCGTATTGCTGTGATTGGCGGGACTTTTTTGAACGATATTTTTTTCTATCGCGATGTGGTGAAGAAAGAATTTACGCTGGAAACCACATTGGGTACTTCGCCCAAGATCTATTACGCCGAGTGGGACGGTATCCCTTTTTACTATGTGCACAACCACGGCGATGGCCAATGGCAGCAAACCTGGGTGGCGCTTTATGACCTGGGTGTGGAGGAGGCAATTGGTGGCGCGACGGCAGGTGCGATTAATCCCAGCATGAAAGTCTATGACTACATTATTCCGCACGACCTGATTGATATGAATATTGATCGGCCGCTGGGTTTTCCGAAGCAAGTGTATCGCGATCCCAATGCGATTCCCCTGCCGCGCCTGACACCGGCGATGGACACGGACCTGCGTCAGATCCTGCTTGAACAGACCCGCAAAGCGATCAAGGCGGACAAGCGTTACAAGTCGTTCAAGGTGCACGATAAGGGTGTCATCGTGCAGGCGCGCGGCGGGCGCTTTGAAACCGTAGCGGAAATTAAGATGTTCGGCCAATGGGGTGGCGACCTGGTGACCATGAGTGTGGGCACCGAAATAGTCTACGCGCGCCAGCTGGGCATTAACTACGCCACTGTCGTGGTGATTTCCAATCCGGCGGAGGGAGTGGGTGAGTGGGACTTCTCGCTCATGAAAGAACTCTATCCGGTGATTAATCCACTGAGCCTGGACATTGTCTTGAATTCGTTAAAACCCATTGCGGCCTTGCACGGCAAACCCCGTGTGGCCGATGGCCTGATCAACCACCCTGAAATGACCTCACAAGCGCAAAAGGATCACTGATGAAAACTATTAGCCGACTGTTGTTATCGTCTGTGCTGGCCCTGGCTGTGCTGACGGGCTGCTCCGAAAAACCCACCGAGACGGTAGCGACTGCCGCAGTAGTCGCAGCACCGATTCCGGTGAAATTTGTGGTGGTGACCATGTTTGAAATTGGAGAGGACACCGGTGATAAAGCCGGTGAATTCCAATTGTGGAAAGAGCGCCAGAAGCTGGATACCCGTTTCCCCTTTCCCAATGGCTATCACGATATTTACATGAATGAAACAACCGGCGTGATGGGCATAGTGACCGGTATAGGAACGGCCTACTCCACGGCCAGCATCATGGCCCTGGGAATGGACCCGCGTTTTGATTTCAGCAAAGCCTATTGGCTGGTGGCGGGGATTGCCGGTATAGACCCGGAGGACGCCTCTATCGGTTCGGCTGCCTGGGCGGAATACCTGGTCGATGGCGACCTGGGCCATGAAATTGATGCGCGGGAAATTCCTGCTGATTGGGAAACCGGTTATTTTGCCCGGCATACCCAAAAGCCCTATGACCCCAATAAGCCGAAGCCGACCGGTGAAATGTGGCGTTTGAACCCGGAGCTCACCGAGTGGGCCTATCAACTCACCAAAGATATTGAATTGCCGGACCTTCCCGGTTTGGCCGATACCCGCGCGCTTTATACCGGACACCCTAATGCGCAAAAACCGCCCTTTGTACTCAAGGGCGACCAGTTGGCGGCCATGACCTTTTGGCACGGCGCCATCATGAATGACTGGGCGAACAAATGGACGCGCTATTGGACCGATGGCCAGGGTGAGTTCGTTACCTCGGCGATGGAGGATACGGGTACCTATTTATCGATCAGCATGCTGCACAATATCGGCAAGGCTGACAAAAATCGTTTGATGGTGCTGCGCACCGGCAGTAACTACACCATGCCACCACCCGGTGTTAGCGCAGTGGAAAGCCTGCTGGCGGAAAACGAAGGCTATGCCGGCTTGGATGCCTCACTGGAGTCTGCCTATATTGTAGGGACGGCGGTGATGGATAAGATCCTGAGCCATTGGGAAACCTATAAGGATAAGCTGCCGACACCCGCGGACTTGCCATAGTGTTCAGTGTCAGTGGTATGAGTGGTGTTGTCGTGTGCCGGGCCGGTTATTGTTTAATACGCAAGAGTTAACTTCATGTCGTTAGATCAACGTGTCTTCGCTTGGCGGGGACACTATGTGCATCCGAGTCCATCCTCCACCCGCTTATCCGGCTTGCGCCTGGGCGTTAAGGATTTATTCCATATCGCCGGGTTGCCCACCGCCGCTGGTAATCCGGATTGGCTGCGCACCCATCCTGTGCCCCGGCAGACCTCGCCCGTGGTTGAAGCCTTATTGGCCGCCGGTGCGCAACTGATCGGTAAAACCCAAACCGATGAACTGGCCTACAGCTTGAACGGATTAAATAGCCATTACGGCGCGCCACGCAATCCTGTGACGCCGGAGCGCTTGCCCGGTGGCTCTTCCAGTGGTTCTGCCGTTGCGGTAGCCGCACAGGAAATTGATATCGGTTTGGGAACTGATACCGGTGGCTCCATCCGGGTGCCTGCCAGTTACAACGGCCTGCTGGGGATTCGCACCAGCCATGGAATCATTCCCAGCGACCATATGGTTCCACTGGCGCCGGCATTCGATACAGTCGGTTGGCTCACCCGCGATGCGCAAACCCTGCAGGCGGTGGGCGAGGTGTTGCTACCGCCATCCCTGTCGGTATCTGCGCGCAAACCCTGGCGTGTATCACTCCTGTTGCCGGAGATGAACGGCGCCGCACTCTGGACCAGTGCACACCAGCAATGGCTGGACAGCCAACCGGTGTTGCAGGTATTTAAGCCGCTGTTTGTGAAACAGGCGTGGCTGGCGCGCGCGAGTGAAACCTTCCGCGTATTACAGGGCTATGAGATCTGGTGTACCCATGGCGTCTGGATTCAACAGCAGCAACCGCGTTTTGCGCCGGATATCCAGGCGCGTTTCCAGTGGTGTTCGCAATTAACGCAAGACCAGCAGCAACAGGCTGAGCAGATGCGCGTGCAACTCTGCCGGGAGATTGAACACTGGTTCGACCAGGTGGACCTGGTTGTCATGCCCACCACACCCGGACCGGCGCCCTTGTTGGGGGCCGATGCCGCCTGGATGGACGCCTACCGCCGTCAGCTGATGGGGCTGACATCACCGGCAGGCCTGGCGCGGTTGCCGCAAATCCATTTGCCGGTATTGCAGCAACAGGGCGCACCGGTGGGCGTGTCCCTGTTAGGACCACACCGATCCGATAAAGCCCTGTTACAAGTCGCCACTGAATTAATGAACGGGAGTCTGGCGTAATGCGTTATGTCCCGGCTTTTTCTGCCCCCCATGCCCAGGCGGCACAGGTCGGCATGGAGATATTGCGCGAGGGCGGCAATGCACTGGATGCGATGATCGCCGCCGCGTCTGCGATGACGGTGTTATACCCGCATATGAACAGCCTGGTGGGTGACAGTTTCTGGTTAATCCATAAACCGGGTGAGGCGCCGTGTGCGATTGATGCCTGTGGTGCTGCCGCACAATTGGCCAGTATTGACTGGTATCAACAACAGGGCCATGCACAGATTCCCGGGCGCGGCCACCTGGCTTGCGTCACACCGGGCGCAACCCTGTCCGGTTACCAGCGCGCGCGCGAACTGGCGCAACAATGGAGCCTGGCCGAGGCCTTGCCCTTATCGCACTTGCTGGCTCCTGCCATTGCCCTGGCGCGCGATGGCATTCGTGTAACCCGCAGCTTGCAGCAGGCCAGCGCAAAGCTATTGGCCGAAAATGCCGGCAATGCGGCGTTCCGGCAATTATTTACACCGCGCCAGCAGGTGCTGTGCGAGGGCGATTACCTGTGCAATCCCGACCTGGCCAACACGCTGGAATTATTGGCTGCCAAGGGTTTGCACGCGATATTCAACGGCGACCTGGCAACACACACTGCTGATTACCTGTCGCACGCGGGCAGCCCCCTGCGCCTTGGCGATTTGCAACAAACCCGGGCGCAATTCGTCACACCACTTAGCGTGCAAACGCGCGTTGGCCAGTGCTACAACTTGCCAGCGCCCACACAGGGTGTGGCGTCACTGATGATCCTGGCACTCTACGATCGTCTTTACCAATCCGATTGGTCTGACGTGGAGCGCGTGCACGCCCTGATCGAATGTACCAAGCAGGCTTTTCTGGTGCGCGATGCGCAGGTCGCTGATCCGCGCCGCCTGAGTGCGCAATGGCCGCAGTTGTTAACCGATGATTATCTGGATGCACGCGCAACACAGATTGCGGCGCAGGCATTGCCCTGGCCGCATATTGCCCAACCCGGTGACACTGTCTGGATGGGCTGTGTGGACCAGCAGGGGGTGATGGTCAGTTTTATCCAGAGTATTTATTGGGAATTTGGTGCAGCGGTGGTGATTCCCGCTACGGGACTGGTGTGGAATAACCGCGGTGTCAGTTTTCAATTGGATGCCCAAGCGCGCAATGCCCTGCTGCCGGGGATGAAACCTTTTCACACGCTCAACCCGGCCCTGGCATTACTCCAGGATGGTCGCCGTATGGTGTATGGCACCATGGGTGGTGAAGGGCAACCGCAAACCCAATCAGCCTTGTTCACCCGCTATCTCTATGACGGTGTTCCCCTGGCGGACGCCATTGCGCGCGGGCGCTGGCTGCTCGGTCGCACCTGGGGCGACCAGCAACAGGATCTGAAACTGGAACAGGATTTATACGAGCAGGTGGGTGACGCCTTGCGCGCGCGTGGCCATCAGTTGCGCGCTGTTCCCCTGCACAGTGAACTAATGGGCCATGCCGGCGCTGTGGTCAGCCGCCGCGATGGTAGTGCCGATGCAGTGAGCGATCCGCGCAGCGATGGTGCCGGTGTGGTGGAGCATACCCATGAGTGATCTATTGCAGCAATGGTTGCCCACCATGATCGCCATGCTGGCCACGGGCGCCTGCGCGGGCATACTCGCCGGCCTGCTCGGGGTGGGCGGCGGTATTGTCATCGTGCCGGTGCTGTATTTTGTCTTGCAGGGGCTGGGTGTGAGTCCGGCAACGGCAATGCTGGTGGCTACCGGCACATCGTTATTGGTAATAGTACCCACCAGTATTTCCTCCATGCGCGCCCACCACAAGCGCGGTAATGTCGATTGGGCCTTGATCAAGCGCTGGTGGCCCTGGATGGTCATCGGTGTTATTGCCGGCAGCAGTGTGGCCCTGCGGGCCAAGGGTTTATTGCTCAGCACCGTGTTTGGTGTGATCGCCATCCTGGTTGCGCTCAACATGTTGTTGCGCGCTAAGTCGCCACCACTGGCCCGGCAATTACCCGGTGCTGTGGGGCAGGGCAGCATGGCGGGAGGCATAGGATTTTTTTCGGTCATGATGGGCGTTGGCGGCGGCACCATCGGTGTGCCTCTATTGACGGCCTGTAATTATCCCTCCCATCGCGCCGTTGGTACGGCATCATTTTTTGGTTTACTGATTTCCATTCCCGGTGCCCTGGCAATGTTATTCGCCAGTACGCCCGCCGACGCCCCCGAGGGCATGATCGGTGCGGTAAACCTGCCCGGCTTTGCCCTGATCGTGCCGCTCACCGTGTTGCTTGCTCCCGTGGGTGCGTGGCTGGGGGCGAAATTGGATGCGGTGATGTTAAAGCGCGTATTCGCTGTTTTTTTGTGTATCAGTGGCGGTCGTATGCTGATGCAAGTGGTGCAGAGTTTATAAAGGCACAGCCAGCTGTTGTGTTGAGAGTGGAGATTTACCATGTCAAATGAATTCACGGTCGATGCCGCCTTGCTGCGGCCCTTTGCGCCGCCGCCGCGCCTGTTGATGGGGCCGGGCCCCATCACCGTAGACCCGCGCGTGCTGCGCGCCATGTCAGCGCAACTGGTCGGCCAATACGATCCCGCCATGACGCAGTGCATGAATGACACCATGGCGCTCTATCGCGCGGTGTTTAAAACCAATAACCGCTGGACGCTGTTGGTCGATGGCACTTCGCGCGCGGGTATCGAAGCGGTATTGGTGTCCCTGGTGGAACCGGGCGATAAAATCCTGGTGCCGATCTTCGGTCGCTTCGGTCACTTGCTGTGTGAAATTGCCGAGCGCGCCGGTGCCGAGGTGCACCGCATCGAGCGTCCCTGGGGGGAAGTATTTACAACGGAAGAAATTGAGCAGGCTATCCGGCAGGTGCAGCCCAAGGTATTGGCGATTGTGCAGGGCGATACCTCCACCACCCTGTTGCAACCGCTCGAACACCTGGGGGCGATCTGTGCGCGCTACGGCGTGTTGTTTTATTCCGATGCCACTGCCTCGATTGGCGGCAATCCATTTGAGACCGATGCCTGGCAGCTGGATGCCGTCTCCGTGGGTTTGCAAAAATGCCTCGGCGGCCCCTCGGGCAGTGCGCCCCTGACACTGAGTGAAAAAGCCGTCGAGCGCATTCGCCAGCGCCGCCATGTCGAAGCGGGCATTCGCACCGCACAGCACCAGGTGGGCAGTGGCCGCCGTATCGCCTCCAATTATTTTGACCTGGGCATGATCATGGATTACTGGGGTGAAGAGCGCCTCAACCACCATACCGAAGCTACCACCATGCTCTACGGTGCCCGCGAATGCGCGCGCATTTTGTTGGAGGAGGGGGTGGATCAATCCATTGAGCGCCATCGCCTGCACGGCCGTGCCATGGCCGAAAGCCTGGCGGCCATGAACCTGCAACTGTTCGGCGACCAGCGCTACAAAATGCACAATGTTGTCGGTGTATACATCCCTGACGGCATTGCCGGTGAAGCGGTGCGCAGCAGCATGCTGAACGATTTTGGCATTGAAATCGGTACCTCCTTTGGCCCATTGCACGGCAAAATCTGGCGTATCGGCACCATGGGCTATAACGCGCGCAAAGATGCAGTATTGCAAACCCTGGCTGCACTGGAGGCGGTATTGCGTCGCGCCGGCCACGCCATGAGTGCCAATGCCGGTGTGGATCGCGCCCTGGCCGTTTATGCTGAAACAGCGGATATCCGCTAAGGAGCCCATCGATGATTCCCTCTGTAATAGCCAGCGATTTTTCCGCGATTCCCCTGCTCGATTTGCCCGCCAGCCGCGAATTCCTGGCGGCTATGCCCAAGGCCGAATTACACATGCATATCGACGGCGCGCTATCGCCGGCCATGATGTTCGAGCTGGCGCAGCGCAACCAGGTGAGCCTGCCTTACCAATCCATAGCGGACATCGAAGCCGCCTACCAATTTACCCATTTGCAAAGTTTCCTCGACTTGCTCTACCTGGGCGCCTCGGTGCTCAAACACGAACAGGATTTTTACGATGTAACGCGCGATTATTTCACGCACTGCCACGCGGACAATATTCGCCATACCGAACTGTCGTTTGATCCGCAAACCCACACCGAGCGCGGTATTCCATTTGCCACGGTTATCGGTGGCATCTTGCGCGCCATGGCCGATGCCCAGCGCGACTGGGGTATCAGCTCGGCCTTGACCATGGACTTCCTCCGTCACCTGAGCGCGGCCAGCGCCATGAAAGCCCTGGAGCAATCCCTGCCCTGGAAAGCACAGATCAAAGCGGTGGGACTGGACAGCTCGGAAGTCGGTCATCCACCGGGCAAATTTACCGCGGTATTTGCCCGCGCCCGCGCCGAGGGTTACCGCATTGTGGCCCACGCCGGTGAGGAGGGGCCACCGGCATATATTTGGGAGGCGATTCATGAATTGCAGGTTGAACGCATCGACCACGGTGTGCGCGCCGACGAAGACCCCCAGCTCATGCAATACCTGCGCGATACCCAAATTCCCTTAACCGTGTGCCCGCTTTCCAATATACGCCTGTGTGTATTCGAGCGAATGGAGGAGCACAACCTTATCCAACTGATGGATGCCGGTTTGCGTGTGATGGTGAACTCCGATGATCCGACCTATTTTGGCGGCTACCTCAATGACAATTTCTTTGCACTGGCCGATGCCTTTGGCCTGACGCGCCGGCAGGCTTTGCAACTGGCCCACAACAGCTTCACCGCCAGTTTTATCAGCGATGAGGAAAAGCACAGGCACATTGAACAGTTGCACCGTTTTGCCCAACAGTTTCATTAACTGTCATTTTCTTGATGCGAAGGATATTGCCGTGCAGGCCCTGAGACCCTCGGAGACAAGGATGTCGACGAGGAGCCCCATGGATGGGTTCACGGCGTGTCTCAGGGCCTGCACGGCAATATCCGCTACCAGAGTTATTGTTCATACCGATGGGAGATATTTCCGGAATGAATGCTGATTTATCGATTGCCCATAAAGTCATGAACTGGTGCGACCAACTCGCCACTATCAGTGCATCACCCGACAACATCAGCCGTTTTTATCTCACGCCCGAACACAAACGCTGCAACACTTTGGTTGCTGAATGGATGCAAGCCGCTGGAATGTCCACCTGGATCGACGCGGCCGGCAATCTGTGCGGCCGCTATGAAGCCAGCACCGCGCAGGCCAAGACACTCCTGCTCGCATCGCACCTGGATACTATTCCCAACGCCGGCGCCTACGACGGCATACTCGGTGTCATGGTGAGTATTGCTGTAGTAGCACAACTGCACCAGCAACAAAAACGGCTGCCATTTGCTATCGACGTGATTGGGTTTGGCGACGAGGAAGGTACCCGTTTCGGCAGCACCCTGCTTGGCAGTCGCGCACTGGCTGGCACCTGGAGCGAGGCTTGGTGGACGCTCAGTGATAAAAACAGTGTCAGCCTGCACCAGGCGTTTACGGCATTTGGTTTGTCACCGGAAGCCATCCATCACGCCGCACGCCGTTCACAAGACATCCTCGCCTACCTGGAGGTGCACATCGAACAAGGCCCCGTACTGGAGCAGGAAAACCTCGCGCTTGGCATAGTCACGGCGATTGCCGGTGCCCGCCGTTTTTCGATTGAGGTACAGGGATATGCCGGCCATGCCGGCACTGTGCCCATGGACCTGCGCCGGGATGCCCTGGCCGGTGCAGCAGAAGGCATAGTGCTGGTTGAAAAAATTGCCAAAGAGTCCGCTGTTGTGGCAACCGTTGGCCAGCTTGAATGTGTCCCCGGCGCCGTCAATGTAATTCCCGGTCGCGTGCGTTTCACCATTGATATTCGCTCGGGCAGTGATACCTTGCGCGACCAGGCATTGGAAAAAATCCAACAGGCATTTGCCGAATGCTGCGCTCGACGAAATCTCAAGACCAACTGGACCGAAATCCACAACGCTTCAGCCATTGCCTGTGCCGACTGGCTGCAAATATTGCAAGCCGATGTACTCACACAAATGCACTTGCCGGCCTATCGGTTGATGAGCGGTGCCGGTCACGATGCCATGGCCATGGCAGCCATTTGTGATGTCGCCATGTACTTTGTGCGCTGCAAAGGCGGTGTCAGTCATCATCCCGATGAATCCGTTAAGGTTGAGGATGTTGCACTCGCCATACAGGCACTCTCTTTAACCCTGCTCAACCTCGCACAATAATGATCGCTACGGGACCTTCTCATGGATAAGCTGTTTATTACTGCCAATGACTTGCTGCTTGACTCTTTTCGCCTTGCCGAGCAGATCTATCAACGCGGTTTTCGTCCGCACTTTATTGTCGGTGTATGGCGTGGTGGCTCCCCGGTCGGGATTGCGGTACAGGAATATCTCGAATACGTCGGTGTCACCACCGACCATATCGCCATCCGCACCTCGTCCTATTACGGCATCGACAAACAAAGCAAGGATATCCGTGTGCACGGCCTGGACTATATCGTCAAAAACGTGGACGCCGATCAGGAACTTTTGATTGTGGACGATGTGTTTGACTCGGGGCGCTCTATCAAAGCCATCATCGACGAAATCAAACGCAAATCGCGCCGCAACACGCCCAACACCATCAAGGTGGCCTGTCCCTGGTACAAACCCACACGCAATGTCACCGACATCAAGCCCGACTTCTATGTACACGCCACCGACCGCTGGCTGGTATTTCCCCATGAGCTGTGCGGATTAACCCCCCAGGAAATATTACAAGGCAAGGGGAGTGAGATCGCTGACACTATTGCGCGCGCTACGGATACGGGGCAGTTTGGTAAGCCATAAGTGTTCGTTAATGGTATAGGTGATAGCTGTTAATGGAAGTCTGTGCTTGTTAACGAATACGAAGGGCGTTAGCCCTGGGCGATAATATAATTACGCCCACTCCGCTTGGACAGGTAGAGACGTCTGTCCACCATATGGATAAAGTCCAGTAATTGGTTCTTGGTACCGGGTGTCACACTGCTGACACCAAGACTGATACTCAGTAGCTGACCAACTTGGGATTGGGCGTGGGGAATTTGAAAATTGCTTTGCGACAGCGCTCTGCCACAGTGGCAGCCGAGTCGAACATGCACCGATTGGCGCCTCCCGTGAGGCTGGCGTATTTTCTTATTCGCTAACCACAGGGCCTGGTGGATTTTTGGCAAACCAGTCCACAATCATATCCATATTTTGTTCGAAGCCTCCCGGGGCCGAAATATTCAGTGCTCCGGCACGGCTGCCGGTGCGGTTCTGGAAGTCATGGGGGGTACCTCCCGGCACCAGGACAAATGCTCCCCTGGGGCAGTCCACCCATGTGCCGTCCACGAAGAAACTCATCGTGCCTTCAAGTACATAAAAGACATCATCTTCCGGGTGAGCGTGGATTCCGGGGCCTTGGGTATTCGCTTCCAGCCACCACTCTGAAATGGAGTATTGGCTCGCTGTTTCTCCCTCATCGGCCTTGAAGGTTGCCGACATATTACCCATTTGGTAGTGACGGCCGTCTCCGGGGCGAAGGACAATGGTTTTGCGGGTAGTGTCTGTCATAGTGGGCAGCTCATTGGTGTTATTTAGCCTATCGAGAGGTGATATGGGATTCTCCTCCTGACTACCTATACAGAAACATCCGGGTTTTTGGCAAGTGATTAGCGATTACGTGTTTCGTGAAACTCTTTAAAAATCTGCGCCGGTTCAGTTTTGCGACAAACTTTTATCAAGGGGTAGCCTTGGTCTTTTTTGAGTGTACCGGTGGTTTTGGCATCCAGGTGCGCACGGGGTTTTCCATTAAAAATGGCACCCGGACAGCACAAGATGCCGGGTGCAGGATGGGACATTATTTTGCGGAGGGAATGGTTTTTTCGTAGGCTTTCCAATCGTTAATCAACGCTTGTGCGACCCGATTACCCAGGGCATAGGCCGCTTCGATGGCGGGCAGGCCTTTATCGGGATAGGGGGCTGTGGTACTCCAGGCAGCTGTTTTACCCGGTGGCGGTGCGCTGAAGTTGCTCACCGTGCGCAGCACCAGGATGCGCTGGGTATCCACCCGTCCCAGCTTGGCCATACGATGTAATGCGGTCAGGGTGCCGTTATCTTCCATATTGGTTGTCATAAAGTTGCTGTCTTTACCGGCGTGCAGGTGCATCCAATCGTTAGCCCATTCATTTAATTTCCAACCGTGCCAGTAGGTGCTGGAGCCAATGGTATCGCCAATGGTGACGAAGGGCGGGCGCAGGGCCTGGGGATAGCCGGTGTATTGTTCACGGAAGGCTTTCATGGCCGGGGTATCGGCAACAGGGTGATCTTTGGTTAGCTGGTACGCCCAGTTCACCAGGCCGGGATTGAGTGCGTAATGAATGGTATCGACGGTCCAGCCGGTGGATTCCTGGTTAGGCTTTTTGGCACCCAGGGGAATCAAACCGTATTGCCAGTCTTTGGGAATTTCACGGCCATCAATTTCATACAGCAAATCGCCGTCTACAACATGTTTAGCCCACACACCTGTGCCCAGCGAGACATCGAGCGGATCACCACCGCCGATGCCGGCGATAATCCAATAGGCTTTGGACAGGTCAAAACGTGGGTCCATACCCAGTGCCATAATCGACGCCGTGGCATTGGTCACACCGCCGCCGGTGCAAATGGCGAGCAGGCCGGTGTCATTCATATGCAGGTCATAGAGGCCCAGTGGAAATGGGAAGGTGTTATCGAGCTTTTGCCGCTCGATCCACAATTGGTATTCACCGGGTTGATCGCCGCGCACCTCGCCGTGCTCAAACATACTGACCACGACTACTTTGACCGGTATGGCGGCCTGTGCATTAAGGGCGACCACCAGACTGGCCAGGACTAGCAGGGCGCTGCCAATTAAATTCAACATGAAACTACCTCACAGGGACTCAATGGAAAACTCTCTTTCGTTAATGAAAAAATTGACCATTTGGATGGATAAATAAATGCAAAGAAAAATACGGTATAGGCAATCAGAGGTATTTGACCAAGTGCAAAACCAATTTCCTGTAAGCCGTGCAATTAATGAGTCTGGAAGTGGGTAACGTACTGGGTAAGTTTGTCCAGATAAACTTGTTTCTCCGGCTCGGGCAACCAGGACACCCGGAAGGCATTGCCGACCAGTGTGGTAATTTCCTCTGTGTTGAAGTTACCCTCGCGCTGCAGCTCAATCAGGTTTTCATTCAGATAGGCACGAAAATAGGCGGGATCATCGGAATTGATCGTGGCCAGCATGCCTTTTTCCAGCATCTGGCGAATTTCGTTCGATGTGAGCGATTGCACAACAAAACGATTGGAGACAGGACAAATCGTCAAACCCAGCCCGCGTGCCTTAATAGCTTCGCACAGGGTATCGCTCTCCAATGAGTTAATCCCGTGATCAATGCGATCTACCTGGATGTCATCCAGGCATTGGCTGATATGGACTAAGGTGTTGAGTTGGTTGACATCGCAATGCATGGTCAATTTCAAACCCATATCGCGCGCTTTGCGAAATACTTCGGCAAATTTAACCGGTGGATTATGTTTTTCATCAGAATCCAACCCCACACCAATTAGCCAATGGCGGTAAGGCTCTGCCATCAGTAAATGCTCCATGGCGGATTCAGCGCTCATATCGCGCAGGAAACACATAATCAATTGACTTTTAATGCCCAGCTTTTCTTCGGCATCGATTTGCGCGCGGTGAATACCGCGAATAACGGTATCAAAGGCAATGCCCCGGCTGGTGTGGGCCTGGGGATCAAAAAACAATTCACAGTAAAGTGTTTCCTGGCTGCGCGCCTTGCTCAGGTAATCCCAGGTCAACTGGTAAAAATCTTCCTCTTCACACAGGACTTTCATTGCGGCGTAATAAATCGTTAGAAACGAGGGCAGGTCGTAAAAATTGTAGGCAGCTATCAACTCTTCCGGTGTTTGGTAATCCAGCGGGACATTATTTTTCTTTGCCAGGGCAAAGCTCAGTTCGGGTTCCAGGGTTCCTTCCAGGTGAACGTGCAATTCGGCTTTTGGCATCTGTTCGATAAAGGCTTGCATGGGGGCTCCTGGGATGGTGGATAAAAGGTTGCATGACCCCAACAGCAAGAATTGTTCCCAATCTTTATTTTCCTGACCGTTTGGGCAGAAAATTAAAAAACCTGGCCAAATTGGCCACCAGGTGTGCACAAGAATAGTCAGTCAACCGAGAAAAAGCCCAATTCGGGAGCATGGAGACCTTGATGATGCCAACCGGTTTCCACAGGCTTGCGGGGCGGTATAACCCCCGTTGAGAGGTACCTGTAATCCTCTTCGTATACTGAGCCCTGGATATAAATTAACCATTGATAAATAAAGAACTTTTTTTACCGGCCAGGCTTGACTCACACCAGCCAAGCGGGTTTAATACGCGCCTCTCGCAGCCAGCCTGCGACGACACGCCCAGATAGCTCAGTCGGTAGAGCAGTGGATTGAAAATCCTCGTGTCGGTGGTTCGATTCCGCCTCTGGGCACCATCTATTATGAAACCCGAAGTTCTTACGAGCTTCGGGTTTTTTGCTATTGGATTTGTGCATTTATCTCTCGCAGACGCTGTTTTGTACGCTATTGTTTTATGGTTATGGCCTTTGGGTGGTTTGCCCGCTTGAGCGCGTCGTTTGGTGCGTTGTCGCCGGGTGTATAAAGGTACCGGCACTTTCTAATAACCGTGTGAGTCAAGGAGTCGAAAATGTCTGATTATGTGTTTGGCAAAAACCAGCCGCCCCACCGACGCTGGCCTGTTGCCTGGTATAACCCCTGGGTATTACTGCGTTCGCTGCGCGAAATGCTGGCTACGGATGATCAAATCCGCAATCTTGATCGACGTGAAATGTATTCGTCGACACTGGAGTTGATCCAG
This sequence comes from Cellvibrio japonicus Ueda107, assembly GCF_000019225.1. NCBI lineage: Bacteria > Pseudomonadati > Pseudomonadota > Gammaproteobacteria > Cellvibrionales > Cellvibrionaceae > Cellvibrio > Cellvibrio japonicus. Next base: position 713,681 of record NC_010995.1, read on the forward strand.
GTAGCAGAAACTGAACGCGATGACGATTTCTGGTGGGATTTTGTTTCAGATACCGGCGATGGCGGCAATGCAGCCTATGCCGTAGCCCGCCAAATGCAAATTCCCCTGTTAAACAAAAAGGTGCGCGAGGGGTTGGTGGGTGATATTCCCGATACCCTGCCGATGGGCGAGCTGTTGGTGTTGGGCGGGGATTTGGCCTACCCGGGAGCCAGTGTTGAAGAGTACCAATACCGCCTCGCCGAAATGTGGACGGCCTCGGGACAGCAGGAGCGCCCGGCGCAGGAGGCGGCGGCCCAGTTGCGGCCCTCCCTGGCCATACCGCAAAACCATGATTGGTTTGACAACATTTCTTCCTTTAACTTGTATTTTGTGGATCGGCGGGAAAAAGAGCCGGAGCAAGGGTTTTCCATAAAATCCGCTGAAACCCAGGTAGAGGTCACACCACTGTCAACCCGCAAATTGCAGAAGCAAAGTTATTTCGCCGCACGCTTGCCGAACAACTGGGTGATACTGGGATTGGATTTTGCCCTGGTAGGCGATATTGATCGTAAACAGCACATCGCATTCCGGAATTTATTTAACGGTTCTCCTGGTTGCGAGCCACAGATTACGCCGGAAGATAATATTATCCTGCTCTATCCGGAGCCCTATTGGACGCGCGATTTGGGCGACCACGCGCGCGAGGGTTACCCCAAGCGCTATCAGCGCCTGGAAGCGTTTATCCGCGATAAAAACGGCAAGATTCGCCTGCGCATTGCGGGGGATATCCACCATTACGCGCGCGAATTTTCTTCCGCAGGCCAGTCGGGTGCTGATGACATGTTGATCACTGCCGGTGGTGGCGGCGCGTTTCTGCATCCTACCCATACCAACAATACCAAAGCCGATAAAGTGCGCTGTCACAGGGAAGAGCCCTTTGCGATGAGTGATGACCTCAAGTCCAGGATTCGCCTGGGGGTGGATAGCAAAGGCGATGCAGAGGTTGCCAAGGTTTATGATCGCCATGAGCTATATCCAACGGCAGCACAAAGTAAGTCGCTGTTATGGCGAAGTGTATTTTCCTTCTTTAAACCGGCGGAGAGTTTGTGTAGTCAACTGCGCGATAAGCGCGAGGATTTTTGGAAATATCTGCGGCTTTCCATTTGCCAGGGCAACATCTTATTTGCGGTATTGTTGGGAGTGATATTTGCGTTTGCGGTTGTAACCAGTAGCTGGATTCCCGGCATTTTATTATTGGCCATATACGCGGGTATTAGTGGTGAGGGAGGCATGGGTTTTAAAATCCTGGGGGCGTTTGTGGGCGCCTTAGTCCTGGGGATCGCTGAAGCCATTGCTTCTGGATTATGCATATCCAGCTGGAATATGTGTGGGCTTATTTTCGCCTGGGTGGGCGCAGCCCTATTGGGCATAGTGATTGGCGGGTTGATTACCGGCATTTATTTTTGGATATGCTCAGCCCGTGGATACTTACCCAACAATGCTTTTTCGCACCTGGGACATGAAGGCTATAAAAGCTTTTTGCGTTTTCGTATTGATCGCGAAGGAAATCTGCATGGATACCTGTGGGGAACCAACCATGTCCCGAGCTTTTGGGTAAAAAATCCGGCTGCTGATTATCCGCTGTGGGTTGAAGCCGACCACTGTGTAAAAGCCGATTGGGAGATCAAGGATACTTTTATCTTGCGCAAATAATCGGCAGCAAGGGCTTATACAAAACGGCACTTTGGTGCCGTTTTGTATTTTCAGCCTTTATAAAATACTTTCCTGAGGCCATCATCGTGTGTTTTTTTTATTTGTGCACGGTTTTTTTATTGCCATTTAATCGATAGCTGACAGGTATGCTTACCTATACTGATATCGGCAACTGATCTACCCTGGAGCCAATCATCGCGCTGGCACCAACAGGAGTTTCGGTGTTGTATGTTCGCCGAGAGAGGAAGCACCTATGCGTAGTTTTATCCGACACCCCACATCTATCCCCATTCAACTTAGCACTTCCCCCTGCGATTCAATGTGTGTGAATGTGCGTAATCTAAGCGCAGGAGGTGTCTGTTTTTTAACAGACGAGCCCGTCAAGGTGGGAGATAAGGTTGATTTCTGGATCCCACATGTTCGCCCCGAATACCAGGGAAAAGGTGTTGTGGTGTGGCGACGTGACCACAAGCCCAAAGGGTACGAAGTGGGGGTTCGCTTTACCAGTGATGATGAATATTTTCGCGTGCGTATGGTAGAGCAGGTTTGTTGTATTGAAGATTATCGCCAGCGATTGGCACTTAAGGGGCGCCAGTTGAGCAGTGAAGCCGCCGCGCAGGAATGGATTGAGAAATATGCAGGGAAATTTGATCAGCGCGCTATGACACACTAATAACAATACCTGCAGTAGCGGGCGTAGAAATAAAAACGCCCGGAAGTCCGGGCGTTTTAGGGGGGGCGTGATTATCCGTTAGAACCGGAAGGTGCCGGATACGGAAAACAAATCTGCCTGTTGCTGATCGAAATAAATCCGGCGTATACCAACGCCAATGCCCAGTGAGTCTCCAATAGGTACTTCAAGGCGCACGCCAACCAGGGGATCTGCACCCTCGTCCTCATCGATACTGAGTACGTTATTGCGTACATCAATATCGCTTTGCCAGAGGTAGATACCGATTTCACCCAGCAGGTTAATACTACCGATCAGGTTCACTTTTAAACCCTGTACCAGGGTGAACCCCTGGGCACTGATCGGGTATTTTGCAGCAAAGTCGCGCGTGAACTCATCGAGGTTGGTATCGCCCGCCAGGGTAAGGTTAACCCTTACCTTGTTCAGATCCAGATAGCCTGCTTCCGAAAACCAGTGCTGGTCCCATTGATAGCCGACGGAGATCTGGTAGCCGGTGCGATCGGTGTCGTAGCGATTGAGAGTGACCTCATAACCCGCGTCTTCCAGCGCCTGACGAAAATCCTGTTTGGTCACTGTGCTGTTTACATCGTAAATATCTGCACGTACATAGAAAGGCTTGTCCTGTGCCGCCTGGGATGTCATGGCCGATACTAACAAGGCCAGGACCACCAGGGTTTTTGTGCTCACTTTTCTCGTCATTAACAGAACTCCCAGTAACAAGATCCACAGAGTATGCATGGCGCCGCCACCGCTGGATGATTTGATATCAATCGGGGCAGGTGGCTCGGGTATTACGATTTCCACACTGACTGCACCCGGGTCGACAACAGCGCTGTTTACCAATCCGTCCGCATCGTTGGGGCCACCGTCTTCAATGTTCAACTGCACACAGTAGTAACCGGCAACCAGACCGACTTGCCAGTCATCTGTACCGGGTGGCGGACAGTAGCCAGGATTCCCGGGTGCTGAGTAAACAGCATTGTTGGCGTTGGCGACAAAGTTGTTCCAACTGCCATCCTGGAATTTGCGATACACCGCATTGGCCGGGATGGCTGCTTGTTGTGGAATTACCACACGCACACTCTGGCCCGGTGTGGGCAGATCTTGGATAACAAAGTCGAAGATGCCCCCGACGGGTGTGTAACGACTATCAACAATCAGATTATCAATAGTGCCCAGCTCGTTATCCAGGATTTGAACGCCACCAGAGCCTCCGCCCATCGCATAGAGCCCCAGGCCACAGCGCACACCCGGATCACATTCGATCAGGTAGGCGTTGGTAATCAGGCCGACCTGCGGCAGTACGTTGGTATCCGGCATGTTGTCCAGGTAGTTGGGGATGCCATTGCCATTATCGTCACCGGCACCTTCGTCCAGATCACTAATGCCATCGCCATCGGTATCCACGTCCTCGCTCAGGATTGGCAGGTTGGGCAGGATACGGAAGTAGGTCTGCGCCTGGGTGCTGGCACCACCGGAGTCCGTCACGGTAACAACCACACTGTGGCTGCCGCTCAGTCCGGCGGGGTCAAACACACGGGCAGCATCTACCGGGTTGCCATCGGTATCCGGCAGGCCGCGGGTCGCTGACCAGTCGAAGCTGTGAGTGTCGTTCGGGTTGGGATCGGTCACCACCGCCGTGACGGTCACAGGACCACCGCTGGGGGTGACAATCGTGGTGCTGGCGCCCCCTTGGGTAATTTTCAGTTGTACCGTTGGCGCGACATTACCTTCGCGAATGCTGATCACATGGCGGTTAGCTGCACCCTGGTTGATACCGCTACCCAGGCCTACCACCAGCTGGCGATCACCCAGGCCACTCAAGGCATGGATCGTGACCGGAACACTGATTTGGGTCTGGCCTTTCTGGGTGAAGACCACGCTGCCGTCCACCAGGTCGTGTTCATCGCCCGTCGCGGTACTGTTGCTGGTATCGATCACATAGGGCACTTCAAACGGATAGCTGGGGGCATTGCCGTTGAGGATCACACGGAATTCCACCTGGCTGTCGCGAATAGCTACTTGCGATTTGCTCAGGGATACCAGCGGATGCAGGTTAATCACTTGCGTAGCAGTAGCTGTTTTGCCCTGTGAGTTGCTGGTGGTCCAGGTCAACTCATGGCGACCTGGCGACAACAGCAACACATTGTTGGCGTTCAGGCCCTGCGGATGGGTGGTGCAGCAGCTGTTGCCGTTGACACCATCACTGGCCAGGGCCGCCAGGGCCTGGGCAACGGTTTCGTCGCTGGCTCCGGCTTGCAGGCTCAACAGTTGACGCAAGCTGATCGGGGTGTAGAGCGCGGTAGCGTTCACTTGAATATCCGCTGGTGCAGTCAGGACGGGCTGGGTTGGATCAACCACTTGCACCACTTCCAGGTTGAAGGCGGCCAGGCTGGCACTCAGGGCACCATCAGACACACTGATCACAATACCGATCGTTGTTCCTACATCAGCCCCGGTGGGAGTGCCGCTCAATTCACCGGTTGTGGTGTTGAAGCTGGCCCAGCCTGGCTTGTTGGCAATGCTGAAGGTCAGGGTATCGCCCACATCAATATCACTGGCGGTTGGGCTAAAGCTGTAAACCGTATCCTGGTTCACGCTGGTGCCTGGTGTACCACTGATGGTTGGTGCATCGTTCACATTCACCACGGTCAGGTTGAAGGCGGGCAAGCTGGCACTTTCATCACCATCGCTCACGCTGATCACAATACCGTTGGTGGTACCCACATCGGCATTAGTTGGTGTACCGCTCAACTCACCGGTCGCGTTGTTGAAGCTGGCCCAAGAGGGTTTGTTCACAATGCTGAAGGTCAGGGTATCGCCATCCGCATCGCTGGCCGTCGGGATAAAGCTATAGGCAGCATCTTGGCCCACACTGGTGGCCGGTGTACCGCTAATGGTCGGTACATCGTTCACATTCACCACGGTCAGGTTGAAGGCAGGCAAGCTGGCACTGTCGTCACCATCGCTCACACTGATCACAATACCGCTGGTGGTGCCGACATCATCATTGCCTGGTGTGCCGCTCAATTCACCGGTAGCGGTATTGAAGCTGGCCCAGCTTGGCATGTTGGCAATGCTGAAGCTGAGGCTATCACCCACATCGATATCACTGGCCGTCGGCGTAAAGCTGTAAGCCGCCCCCTGGTTCACGCTGGTGGCGGGGGTACCGCTGATGGTCGGTGCATCGTTCACATTCACCACAGTCAGGCTGAAGGCTGGCAGGCTGGCACTGGCTGAGCCATCGCTGACGCTGATCACAATACCGCTGGTGGTGCCGACATCATCATTGCCTGGTGTGCCACTCAATTCACCGGTAGCGGTATTGAAGCTGGCCCAGCTTGGCATGTTGGCAATGCTGAAGCTGAGGCTATCGCCCACATCAATATCACTGGCCGTCGGCGTAAAGCTGTAAGCCGCCCCCTGGTTCACGCTGGTGGCGGGGGTACCGCTGATGGTGGGTGCATCGTTCACATTCACCACAGTCAGGCTGAAGGCGGGCAGGCTGGCACTGGCTGAGCCATCGCTGACGCTGATGACGATACCGCTGGTGGTGCCGACATCATCATTGCCTGGTGTGCCGCTCAACTCACCGGTAGCGGTATTGAAGCTGGCCCAGCTTGGCATGTTGGCAATGCTGAAGCTGAGGCTATCACCCACATCGATATCGCTGGCCGTCGGCGTAAAGCTGTAAGCCGCCCCCTGGTTCACGCTGGTGGCGGGGGTACCGCTGATGGTGGGTGCATCGTTCACATTCATCACGGTCAGGTTGAAGGCGGGCAGGCTGGCGCTGGCCAATCCGTCACTGACGCTGATGACGATACCGTTGGTAGTACCTACATCGGCATTGGTCGGGGTGCCGGTCAGGGCTCCTGTAGCGGTATCAAATGCAGCCCAGCTGGGTTGGTTCGCAATGCTGAACGTCAGTGTATTGCCATCAGCATCGCTGGCGCTGGGGATAAAGTTATAGGCCTCGTCCTGGTTCACACTGGTAGCGGGGGTACCACTGATCACGGGTGCTTCGTTAACGGATACCACCGTCACCGTTGCGGCTATGGCAAGCGTAGCGGTATCCACACCACCATTAGCCGTGCCGCCGTCATCCTGGAGTGACGTAATGGTCACTACGCGGTTCTGTGTGCCCGGGTTATTGCTGGTATTGCGATAGGTGATGCCATCAACCAGTGTTGCGAGTGCTGCTGTGGTAATACCCGCCGGTTTAGCCAGGGTGACACTTGCCGTTGTGCCGGTTACCGATACTGTCACGTTCACTGCATTGGTTATGGTTGTCAGCGCATTACCATGGAGCAGTGCCACATCCGAGCCATCAAGGCCCAGGATTTCCGCGCTGCCATTACTCAGGTTGGTTAAAGTCAAGGTCAGGCCTATAAGGCTCTGGCCTGCTTCAACCGTCGTCGCCGTGGCTCCGCTGAACAGGCTGACTGCCGCACCGCCCTCGGTGAAGGTGGGTGTGGCACCTGTCGCTGTTAAAGAGGGCGCATCGTTCACTTCGGTGATGGTCAGGCTGGCCGTTTCCGTGACACTGCCACCAGCGCCATCGTCCAGCGTGATGTCAAGGCTGACGCTGGTGCCCGGGTCTTCACTGGTAGAGCTGTAGGTGACTTGCTGAAGTACCCGATTAACGTCCGTGGTGGTCGGCGTCTCACCATTGGCATTGGTGAAGATAATGGTCAACTGGCCTGCCGTGCTAGTATCAAAGCTGGCAATATTTTGACCGTTTTTCAGCAGGTTGCCGCCTGCCAGGCTGAGGCCATTGCCATCGTGGAAGCCAAGGCTATCAGTAGCCAGGGCGCCGCCATTGCGGGCAATCACAATGGCGGCACCGTCGTAATCACCATTGCCACCGTTGAGCAGGTCGAGTTCGGTGTCGCTCACCGTGATGTCACTGTCGATCACTATGGCACTGCCATTTTCCACATAGGTACCACCGCCGTTGACATTGCCCAGCACGGGTGGGTTATTGGACTCTACTGCACCTATATCCACAATGTTGCTGATGCGCTTGTTGCCATTGGCATCAACCGGTAAGGGTTCGGCTGTATCGTTATTGCCATTCAGGTCGTAAGTGTCCACGGGCAGGTCGGCATTGCTGCCGGCATCCAGCAAGGCACTGCCGGGTTGCGGCAGGTGGGTTTGCGCGTTGCCGCCATTGTTGTAGGTAAGGTCGCCCAGCAGCAGGCTGCCCGTACCTTGATTGTTCAGGTTGTTGGTATCAACCGTCACTGTCGCCGCGGTACCGAAGAAGTTGTTGATGCCAGTCTCTATAGTGCCGCTAACATCGTCAGCCGATCCACCGGTTGCCAGGGGGGAGCCACTGGCGCCAGCGGTCGCACCGGTACCGGCGGTATTACCGGCAACCACGGTGTTGATGAAGGCCTCGGTACCGTTAGCCGAGACACCGCCACCGGCGTGACCTGCCGCGTTGCCCGCGATGGTGGAGTTATAGACGTTGGCAGTACCGGAGCTGACCTGCAGGCCGCCACCGTCTGAATTGGTGCCCCTTGCGGTATTACCACTGACGGTAGTGTTAACCATCGTGAGACCGGGCCCGGCATATTGGATACCGCCACCATTGTCATCGGAGGTATTGCCACTGACGGTACTGTTGATCAGGTTCAGCGTACTGCCGCCGACAATGCGTATGCCTCCACCAAAGCTGCCGCTGGTGTTGTTGCTGATCGTGGAGTTAATGATGGTCAGCATGACATTGCTGCCGTAGATACCGCCACCACCGATGCCAGGTTCATTGTTGTTGGTAATGACCGAATCGCGCAGGGTCAGGCTGGTGTTAAAGCCGATAGCAAGACCCGCACCGGCGACATCGTTACCATCGCGCAAGGTCAGGCCAGTGAGCTCAATATTGCTCAGCCCTGTGTCGACAGACATGACCCGACTGGCATTGTTGGCAGAGAGGGTGACATCAGGACGACCGTCACCATCCAGGTCCCCCTGTATCTTAAGGCCGCTGCGGGTAATGTTCAGTTGGCCGCCATCCAGGGTGATAGTGCCGCCCTGGTTACCGGCGGTGGCGCTATCCAGATCAAAGGTGATGGTGTCTTCAGCGCGCGCCCAGTACAGGGCCTCGCGGATACTCAGTCCATCACCGTCAGCCTGGTCGGCTGCATAGCTGGCGCCAATACTGGCATCGTCGCCGGTATCCAGGTTGGAGGTGACACGCAGTACGGAGTTGCCAATCGTGATAGCAATGGTGTCGCTGTCACTGTTGCCGACCGCATCGGTAGAGTCGATGGTGAGTGTTGCACTGCCGGCATTGCCAGGCTGGTAAATCAGGCCGTTCAGCGCCGTATTGATATCCGATGCCGTACCGGTCAGGGTGATACTGGCGGTGCCATTGCCAAGGATACCGGCGCCGCCTGTGGTAATGGCGGTAAGCGTACCGTTATCGACGGATACCACGGTTGTCAGGCTGCCAGCGTCGCTCACACCAATATAGTTACTGCCTTCAAATACGATGGGCTCAACGGTTGTCGTGGTTTGTGCACCTGGCACATTGTTGACAGGAGCACCTGTGTCTTTGGCGATCGTATTCGTTTGTGTAGCGCTGTTTCCTGCCAGGTCATTCAGCGTCAGGCTAACGGTGAGGGTTCCATCAGCCAAACTGCTGGTATCGATGTCGGTAAATTGTTGGGTTGCCGTACTAACATCCAACCCGGAGCCAGTCACTGCCGTACCGCCACCGCTGCTGGTAATGCTGTAGCTGGCCTTGGTGCCGGTTTCGGCGCCGCTCAGGCTGAAGCTGACGGCGGTTTGGTTGGCTGTCGTCACGTTCGCCTGGTCGAAGGCCACGCTGCCCAGGGTAGGCGCCGTGGTATCAATGACCACCGTCAGCGCGTCGGAGTAGACGCTGGTGTTACCCGCCACATCGGTCGCGTTGATTTGCAGTTGATGGGTATTTTCCGCCAGGCCCGATATATCCAGGCTCCAGCTGCCATCGGCATTGGCGGTGGTATTGGTAAGGCCGCCCTCCACGTCAGAGCGGGCATGAACGATTGCATTGGCTTCCACCGAGCCGACAGCACCTTGCAGGGTCAGGTCGGTCAGTCTGGTGATGCCATCGGAGTCACTTTCGCCGGTATCCGACGCTGTAGCCAACACTGGTGCCGCCGGTTTGGCATGCGCAGTGGTGTCGATGGTAATGGTCAATGCCGCCGAGGCCACAGACACATTGCCTGCCGCATCGGTAGCGGTGGCAGTCAGGTCGTGGTCGCCTTCACTGAGTGCGCTGGTAGTGATACTCCAGTTGCCGCCCGTTGCGGTTGTTGTACCCAGAACCGTACTGCCGTCGGTATCGTACAGAGTCACTGTACTGCCCGCTTCGGCGGTACCGGTGATGGTGGGTGTTGTGTTGTTGGTGATGTTATCCGTATTGCTGCTACCCGATTCAGAAGCTGCATCCAAAACCGGTGTAGAGGGTGCATCGGGCAGTTCGGTATCGACCGCCATGGTCAGTTGGGTTGCTGCCGTGTTGTCGTTGCCTGCTGCGTCGGTGAAGGTGGCAGCGTTGACATCAATGGTCGCCGTAGCGGTGCTGTTGTCACTGGGGGTAAAGGTTGCGCTATAGCTGGTACCGCTACCGCTAAAGCCCGACAGGGTGCCACCGGTGACGGTGACATCGCCTGCAGCAAAATCACTGCTGGCTTCACTGAGGGTGAGGGTCAGGGTAGCGGTTTCACCGGCTTTCAGGCTGGCTTTATCGCTGCCGATAGTGATGGTGGGGGAGATGTCATCAACAATCGTTATGGTAAATGCCTTGTCAAAAACACCAGCAAAACTGTCAGTTGTGCGAATAAGCACACTGTAAGTACCCGCTGCCAAGGTCGATGAATCATTGGCACGCAATGAAGAACCACTGATATTAAAACTGCCATTATCGGTATCACCAGCGCCAGTGGCGAAGCTGTAGGTGAAGGTGGTATCTGCATCCGGGTCAACAGAGCCCAACACCCCTACCTCCGCATCGGCACCACCGCTTTGGTTAACGTTACTGTTGCTCAGTGTGATATCGGTTGGTGCTGTGTTGGCCACCGCCGTGTAAATCGAGGTTGCGGTTTGAGTGCCGCCATTGCCATCGTTGGCTGTGACTTCCACGCGCAGGTATTTATGGGCATCGCTGGTGGTGAGGGTATAGCTGGCACTGGTGGCGCCAGCGATCAGGGTCAGATTGGTGCCGCCGTTGTCATCGGCTCTGTACCACTGGTAGGTGTAGGTGAGGCTGTCGCCATCGGCATCGGTCCAGGAGCCATCGGTGGTGGACAGCGCATTGCCCACGGTAGCGGTACCGCTGATGCTCGGTGCCACACTGTTGACCGGCGCTGAGTTGGTGACCTGTGTATAAGCCGAGTTGGCGGCTTGGGTGCCGCCATTGCCGTCGTTGGCCGTGACTTCCACGCGCAGGTATTTATGGGCATCGCTGGTGGTGAGGGTATAGCTGGCACTGGTGGCGCCAGCGATCAGGGTCAGATTGGTGCCGCCATTATCATCGGCTCTGTACCACTGGTAGGTGTAGGTGAGGCTGTCGCCATCGGCATCGGTCCAGGAGCCATCGGTGGTGGACAGCGCATTGCCCACGGTAGCGGTACCGCTGATGCTCGGTGCCACACTGTTGACCGGCGCTGAGTTGGTGACCTGTGTATAAGCCGAGTTGGCGGCTTGGGTGCCGCCATTGCCGTCGTTGGCCGTGACTTCCACGCGCAGGTATTTATGGGCATCGCTGGTGGTGAGGGTATAGCTGGCACTGGTGGCGCCAGCGATCAGGGTCAGATTGGTGCCGCCATTATCATCGGCTCTGTACCACTGGTAGGTGTAGGTGAGGCTGTCGCCATCGGCATCGGTCCAGGAGCCATCGGTGGTGGACAGCGCATTGCCCACGGTAGCGGTACCGCTGATGCTCGGTGCCACACTGTTGACCGGCGCTGAGTTGGTGACCTGTGTATAAGCCGAGTTGGCAGCCTGGGTGCCGCCATTGCCATCGTTGGCCGTGACTTCCACGCGCAGGTATTTATGGGCATCGCTGGTGGTGAGGGTATAGCTGGCAGTGGTGGCGCCAGCGATCAGGGTCAGATTGGTGCCGCCATTATCATCGGCTCTGTACCACTGGTAGGTGTAGGTGCGGCTGTCGCCATCGGCATCGGTCCAGGAGCCATCGGTGGTGGACAGCGCATTGCCCACGGTAGCGGTACCGCTGATGCTCGGTGCCACACTGTTGACCGGCGCTGAGTTGGTAACCTGTGTATAAGCCGAGTTGGCGGCCTGGGTGCCGCCATTGCCATCGTTGGCTGTGACTTCCACGCGCAGGTATTTATGGGCATCGCTGGTGGTGAGGGTATAGCTGGCACTGGTGGCGCCAGCGATCAGGGTCAGATTGGTGCCGCCACTGTTATCGGCCCTGTACCACTGGTAGGTATAGGTGAGACTGTCGCCATCGGCATCAGTCCAGGTGCCATTGGTGGTGGACAGTGCATTACCCACAGTAGCGGTACCACTGATGCTTGGCGGCGTACTGTTTACCGGTGCTGAGTTGGTGATCTGCGTATAGGTTGAGTTGGCAGGTGTGGTACCCCCATTACCATCGTTGGCAGTAACCACAACGCGCAAGTATTTATGAGCATCACTGGTAGTCAGGGTGTAGCTGGCGCTGGTTGCACCGCCAATAGCCGCCAGATTGGTGCCACTGTTGTTATCGGCCCGGTACCACTGGTAGGTGTAGGTGAGGCTGTCGCCATCGGCATCGGTCCAGGTGCCGGTGGTGGTGGACAGCGCATTGCCCACGGTAGCCGTGCCACTGATAGACGGTAACACCGTGTTCACTGGCGCTGCGTTGCTCGCGGCAGGCTCAATGGTGAAGCCGCGCAGATTAAAAAAGCCCATATTTTGGGTGCAACTATTGAATGACACCCGGACTGATGTCAGCGCAATACCCGCCAGATTGACGGGGGTATGAACAGCATCATTACCATAGCCGACTGCAGCCCCACTCAGGGTATCGGATACCGTAGTGCCATCCGACTGGCGCGTACCTGTCACCGTAACACTGGTACAAGACTCATACATGGTGTAACCACGGGTGACACTGGATAGCGTAAATGCAGAGAGATTCGCGCCATCTGCCGAAAACTCAATCCAACCACTGTTCTGGCCTGCAGACGCATTTTGAGTAATCAGACTATATCCCGCCCCCCAATTTGGGCCGGAAGACAGCACTGCCGCTGGTGACGCAGTTAACACTATCCTGCCATCCTGCGACGTCAGCGGGCCGATACACATGTCGCTATTGCCTCCTGCGCCGTAGCCGGGTGCAGCGGGCCCCCAGCAGAAACTGAGGCTATTGTAGGCTGTTGGTGCCAGCACGGCCGAGAAATCGCGCAGGCTTTTTTCCGAGAATGCCAGCCCGGTTTCGATATGACCGCGCTGGATTTCCAGCTCCCAGTCACCACCTTGTTCTGTATTACCGGTCTTATTGGTGGATGCGGCAACGTCCAGATGGGTATTGTTGCGAAGAATCTCCAGCAGTTCATCACCTTTTTCACTGCTGGCCAGATCGCAACCGTAAAGCAGTAGATCTGCCCCCTCCACCAAGGCACCCTGCAGTGCCGCAAAGGTTTCTACCTCTTGCTTTAACATGGCCGCATCGACACGGCTGCTGCCCAGATGCAGCACACCATCTTCGGCATGCGACACAATATGCAGCGCAGTCAGGTTTTTATAATCCGCCAGTATTGCCGTTAACTGAGAGAGACCAGACGCAGAAGAATCTATTTCAACAATATCAATGCCTGGTTTTACTCCTCGGTAAAACACCTGTTTATCCGCCACCGCTGCATCAATAATCACCAGTTCTTTTACTGGCGATGCATTGATAATATCCAATTCGCCTGTGACAACAGTGGCAGCCTCGTGCAAAATGCGTGTTGCTGCCATATTGACAGCAGTAATGTCAGAGGATCTGTTGATACTCGCACTCAGGTAAGAACGTTGATATCCCATTGACGATTGCGCAGGCATGCCATAAAACCCAAGCGGCAAAAGCAGTGACGATAAGCCTGTTAGTAGTTTGTTAGCCATGATGATTTTGCCCACTTACTTTTCAGAAGATACTGTTGGTTTCTTTGCAGCGATGATGCTGGCGGAAGAGCCTGTATTGTCTTGCCAAAAGTCCATTTCCTGATATTTCACAAATAAATCCGGCGGCAAAATACTGCGTCGGGTTTTAAACTCCACTTTCTTTTTCACTGTGTGCAAGCCTTTTACACCCAGCGTTTGATCAAACTCGTTCTCGTCATAATCGACATAATTAAAATCATGGTCGAATACCGGCTCATCAATAAACTGATAAATCAACTCCAGGGTACGCGTCGGGTGTTGAGTGAGCAGGTCATAGTCGATAAGCAACAAACGATCAGAAAATTCACCGTAGTAGGCTTCTTTTAATGCGGTCCAGGCACTGCCCACAGAACCGCCAGCACTGATTAATGCTTCGCATCGACTATAGACGGTGTTACGTGTGGCGGGATTAAACATGCGACTATAGTCGAAGGGGTTTTTGCGGTAGATGGTTTCGAAGCTGTCCATGATCCAGGCGGGATTGCGCACGCAGCAAATCATCCTAAAATCATCAAACAGCTCGACCAATTGATGCATGCGTGCTGTCCACTGGCGATTGGTATCGAAAATGACCGACTGTTGTTTATCTGCGTAGTAAGCCTCAAACAAGGCTTTGCAAATACGCTTACGCTTGGCGTCATCAAAAAACGAATAGGATTCGCTGTGGGCTCCCATTTGCTCCAAGGCACCATTCAGCAAGCCTGCAACCGGGCTGCTCATGGCGGCATGGAACAACGGGTTCTGCCTTAATATACCGGCCAGGAGTGTTGAGCCAGACCGGGGTAAGCCAGAAATAAAATGAAACCGGGGAGTCACTGAGAGCCTCAATAATGTTGTTTGATATATAAACTGACCGCTTGGCAAGCCTGGAATCAGCCTTCTTTGTAGCCAGCCAACAGCACTTACCGGCCGGGTTTAAAACATAGGCAACCAGCTGTTTGAGACTAGCGTCTCATTATAAAAAGACAAGCCATTATTCAAATTAAATTTCTGTAGCCCTGCCGTAACGGTAAAAGCAAAAAGGGAAAGGCGTTTTGCACCCTTCCCTTTTTTTCAGGGCAACCAATACCGGCGTTTAAAACCGATAGTATCCCGACAGTGAAACAGATCCATTACCTGATCACCCAAGTATATCCGACGCCCGATGTGCTTAAACCGAAAGACAGCGTCAGTCAACCCTTCAATACTGCTACAAATATAGCCGATTGCAATAACACCGCATTACACCTTAAGAAGTATTCGCTGAGCCAATAAACCCGCCCGGCGGCAACCTAACAGATTATTTTAAGTACAGCCATAGCCATTGCAACGGGGTGGAGGCATACCGCCGAAGCCTGTGTTGATACTTGCCCGATACAGGCCGCGGCACACCCGAGATTAAACCAAACCAGCGATACCCGTCCTTGAGTATCAGTTGCGGACGGGGAATATGCCCGAGAGCGCAATACAAAACGGCATTGCAATATAGGGTTGCCTGTTCTCATGGGCTGCGCCGCTGCCGGTCACGCTCAACATGGTTGGCTCTAACGAAACCAGGTTATCTTGCTGAGGACTGTAAGCAGTTTGAGCCCGGGATATGCTCAAATAAGCGTCCTCAGCAACATTGACTGAAGCGGCAGGATTTACTGTTTTTGCCACCATCAGGTGGTTGTGGTTTGGCATTTCCGCCTGTATCAGGCTAACCCCTGCACTGCCGCTGCTTTCTCCGACGGTGCGTGGGGTAAGCCCAGGGCCACTCCCCTGGTGCATCAATACCTGCCCTTGCAAATTGGGTAGTGCAAAGGTGGTTTGTCCATTGCCACCGTATAGTGTCCCCAGTAGCGAAAACAGCGGTGCATTTTGTTGAATCGTCAGTATTTGCCCTTGGCAATATGAAAAATTACGCGGAGCAAAACTGTAAGGGAATTGCCGGATTTCTCCGTAAAATGGCTCTGACATAATGTGCTCCTTAGTTGTGGCTTGGAAACAAGCCTTGCAGGCAGATGATGAAACTCAGGCACAGGAACGGCATCATATTTTCGTGGGGCTGATTACCGCCGACGCTACTAATGGCCAGAGGGTGCAATGTTCCCGTATTCGTAGGTGTCGTTGTGGAAGGCAAATAATGCGGCGCATTACCTGGAAGGTTATTGTCGGGCGCTGTTTGATTCGCTGTCGTATCAGAAACGGAGACCGTGTGCGTATGCGCCGGAAGGTTGGCAGAAAGCAAGGTAACGGTTTCGGTTCCGTATTTTTCACCCAAAATCCGGTTT
Source organism: Cellvibrio japonicus Ueda107 (assembly GCF_000019225.1). Lineage (NCBI taxonomy): Bacteria > Pseudomonadati > Pseudomonadota > Gammaproteobacteria > Cellvibrionales > Cellvibrionaceae > Cellvibrio > Cellvibrio japonicus. The sequence goes on from NC_010995.1 coordinate 729,458, forward strand.
GCCAAACCTGGTCCCTGCCCCAGGCCAACGGGTGTACGTCCGCGGGCATCGGGTAATGCGAAAGTGCTGACACCGTCGCCGCCATAAGTAGTTCCTAATAACGCAAACAAGGCATCGTTTTGTGAAATAGGCAACAACTGCCCGTTGCAGAGAGACCATTGCTGGGGCGCGAATGTGCCTGCAAAAACGCGAACCTCGCCCATGAAAGGTGAAGACATAATGGTACCCTCTTAGTTGCGAGATGGAAAAACGCCTTGCAATGCAATTGCAAAACGTAATACCAGGCTGGGTTGAAGATTCGAGTGTGCAACGTTGCTGCCGGTGTTAGTGACTGCATCACTAGCCAGTTGCACCAGGTTTGTATCTGGCACTACGTAGTAATCTCCCGAGCTTATTGCACACAGGCTGCCGGTGCCTCCAGGGGGAATAGGGTTTGGAGCACTACCGGGAGCATTCTGTGCGAACAACAAATGGTTATGAGGAGGGATCTGGGCTACAGTTAAGGTCACGGACTCGCTTCCGCCCTGGTTTCCCCTAACGTAGGTATTGCCCTGGAAGGAGCCTTCACCAATAGGCGTCCTGCCGCGGTAATCGGGCAACCCAAAGGTTGTTGTACCATTTCCACCAAAGTTGACTCCCAGTAGTGAAAATAGCGCCTGGTTTTGGTTTATTGCCAATAACTGCCCAGAGCAGTCAGTCCAATGCCGTGGGGCATAGGTAATGGCAAACATTCTGACTTCGCCAATATACGGTTGAGACATAGCTAATATTCTCCTTATGGACTGGAAATGCCATTGCTCAGGCGTTAAATCCATTTCACCGTTGCGAACGACATCATTTTTTCCGCGCAATGACGATCTGGTATTTATCTGCTGCATATGGCGACATAAATAACTGAGTTTCACCAAATGCGTCGTGGCTAAACAGATAATTACCACTAGGGCAATGCACATCTTTTTCACTGCTCAAATCAACAGAAAAGGCTTCATATCCTGGATCTGATGCCTTGGGTAGCGAAACCTTTTCAACTTTCAACTCAACGATTTTGTTCTCTCCATCTTTTAGTTGAATGGATTGGTCAATGAGGTTGTTGAGCGTTTCAAAGTCAAACTTTTTCATTAAAGTTCCTAATGTTGTAGGTTTAACGTAATGTTGAAGGTGTACAAAAATCGGCAATAAATAGCCAAGATATTCAGATGTGTAACGTTCCCCAATGACTGCACAATAAAGAACGCTATGGATACAAGCTTAATAACAGCGCTGTGGATTTATACAAATACCCAACAGCAAATCTGGTTTTCGCAGAAAGCAATATTGTTATTAATCGGCTTTCCGGTGATTGTTTAGGCGCGAATAACTTTCATCGCCGGTGGATACCAGACCATCAATTCATAGGGCAGCTCTACATGGGACGTTATAAACCCCAGTTTTTGGTATAAGGCTTTTGCCGGGATATTGCTTTGCAGTACGGACAGTGTCATGGGGGCTGCAACCATAGCAGCTGCTTGTTGGAGTGCCTGGATGACTGCCGCGCCCAGGCCTTTGCCGCGAGCGGCTGGAATCAGTGCAAGATCAACCAAACGTACCTCATTGTGGCCAAAATCTATAGTGGCTTTACCAATGGGCTCATGGTGTTTTTCAATTACAAAATACATGGCATTTGGAAATTGATTTCCATAGCCCTGGGTTTGTGCCTTGAGTTGTAATTCAATGATGGATTCAATCATATCCTGTTCGGCATCAATCAATTGCAAATCCTGTCGCAGGGAGTGATGCAGCTTTTCCAGGAAGGGTTTATCGGAAGCCCTTGATGGGCGAACACTTAATCCATCAGGGAGATTGATGTTTTGCACGGCATAATCCTTATTTACATTTATGGCGTTAACCAACTATAGATAACGCTTTAAAAACTGCAAATGTAATTTTGAAAAACACTTAGCAGCGGCGGAATATGATTTTACGTGCCACAAGCATGGCATAGTTATACGCTGAAACATATTACAGATGGTTACAGTGCCCCGGCTTTGCTATTGTGACTTACCAATGTATGACCGATGGGAGTGAAAGGCTTCATATGTATGCAACATTCGTATTATCCACTGGCCGTTGTGGAACCCAGTGGCTTACTGAAAAACTCCAGGCACTGTATCCGGACGCTGTGGTGGAGCATGAACCTTTATCCTTTAATTACCGTCCTGATGTGAATACAGAGCGCGCACCGCTTCAGTGCAACAAAGAATTGATCATGCAACATTTGTCTTGTATTCAACATTACCTGGATCAAGGCAAACCCTATATTGAAACCGGTTTCCCTTGCTGGCGGCACCTGGAGTGGTTTAAACAACAGCTGGGGGGGCGTGTCAAGATTATTCATGTGCATCGGGAACCTTTGCAAACGGTAAGTTCTTTATTGAAGCTCAATGCCTTTGTTCCGCCCTTTATTCCTCAGTTGCCAATAAAGAATCTGTTTTTACCTGAGGATGGCTATGGCTACTTTAAGGATTGGCAGCACTTGTGGCCACACTTGAATCCAGCAGAAAAAAATCTGTGGTATTGGGGGGAAGTGCAAGCTCACGCCCTGTTATTACAGGCTCAATGGCCGGCAGCTGATTGGCTTCAACTCGAGTTCAGTACATTGTTTGGACCACAAGCCGAAGCTCGACTCATTCATTTTTTGGGTGATACACCCTACGCGGGTGTACAGCCTCCAGGCCATGTTGATCAGTATGGACATGCACTGGTTCCTTATCCGCTGGAATTTCCCCTCATGGAACGATTACCTGCCATCAACCATTTAGCCGGGCAATGTGGCTATGGGGCCATATTCCCGGAGGCGGTAATTGCCAATTAAGTGGTGATTGCCCATAGCATCTACAGTGTTTAAATCTCGCTATGTTGGTGCAGGGAGTGCGCCGTTCTTTTCCTTCTGTGTTCCCATATCCTGAGTGTGTATCCCCGGCACCTGCGCTTTCGGTGCAAGGCAAATATATTTGCAATTCCATTTTTTGTGTATTAGTGTATTGATACACGTTGTTTTGGCGCCTGCATACTTTAGGAGGGAAGGGCTATGAAGAAAGGTATATTGTTGTGGTTGGTGATGTTGTTGGTTGCTCCTTTAGCGAGTGCCGAAAGCAGTATTTATGAGGTTTCCAAAGGGCAAAGCAAACTCTATTTGGGGGGCACTATCCACCTGTTGCGCGATAGTGATTTCCCCCTGCCGGAAGAGTTTGAGCAGGCTTACCACCAGTCGCGCAAGTTGGTATTGGAAGCCAATTTGCAAAAGGCCAGCTCACCGGAATATGGCCAGCAAGTGGCCAGGGCCATGATGTACACCGATGGCCGGGATCTCAGCAAGGTGTTATCCCCTGATACCTGGAAAGCGCTGCAGGCTTATGCCGACAAGCGAGGGTTTCCGCTCAGCCAGGTATCCATGTTTAAGCCCCTGTTTGTCAGCCTGATGATGACCGTGACTGAGGCCCAGCGCCTGGGCATGGGTGAAGGTGTTGATGCTTACTTCGATCGCATGGCTCGCCTGGCCAATAAACCGGTTGGCGAATTGGAGTCCACAGACGATGTAATCCTTTATATGCAAAAAATTGCCGAGGTTAAACCGGACCAGATGATGCGCACGACCTTGCGCGATTTGCAAACCATGGAGTCCAGCATTGACGACATGATTCGCCATTGGCGCCAAGGCAATATGAAGGCCCTTGATAAGGAGTTAAACGGCAGTATGCGTAAAGACCTTCCCGAGGTTTATCGCTCCCTGGTGGTTGAGCGCAACAACGCCTGGTTGCCTCAGATTATCGAACTGTTGGCAACCCCCGAAGTAGAGCTGGTGTTGGTAGGCGCGCTGCATTTGAGCGGTAAGGACGGCTTGTTGGCACAGCTAAAAAAACGTGGTTACAACGTTAAACCTTATCAATTGCAGCGCTGATATTCACAGGGGCATAGCTATGGGTGCGATTATTCAACTGGATAATTTACAGCGTCAGTTTGGCTCGAACAGGATTCTTAAAGGCTTGAGTGTGAGTGTTGAGCCGGGCCAGGTGATTGCCCTGCTGGGCAAGAACGGCGCAGGTAAAACCACCTTGCTGGAAACCCTGCTGGGTTTCGGGCTTCCCAGTGACGGGCAGGCAACACTGTGGGGTGATGCGGCAGCGCAATTGTCGGCTGCCAATAAACAGCGTGTCGGGTTTGTGCCGCAGCAGGATGAGTTGTTGCCGAGTTTGACCGGTACAGAACACCTGAAGTTATTCCGTGCATTTCGGTCACAGTGGAACCAATCCCTGGTGGAGCGATTGGTGACGGAGTGGGAAATTCCACTGACGCAAACATTGGCACGTATGTCTGTCGGCCAACGCCAGAAACTGTCGATTTTACTCGCCATTGCCCACGAACCTGAATTGCTGGTATTGGATGAGCCGGTCGCGAGTCTTGATCCTATTGCGCGCCGCCAGTTCTTGCAGCAATTGGTTGAGCTGGCGGCAGATGAGCAGCGCAGCATTATTTTTTCTACGCATATCGTGAACGATGTCGAGCGTGTGGCGAATCGTGTGTGGATGCTGCGCCAGGGCGAGTTGGTCTATCAGGGGGACCTCGATAGCCTGAAAGAGTCGATAGCGCGCGTCAATTTACGCTCGGAGCAAGTGTTTGACCAGGTAATTGAGTATCCACATTTACTGCAACAACAGCGTCAGGGGCGCACAGCGCGGCTTACGTTTAGCCAGTGGCAACCGGAGTGGGCAGTGGATCTGGCGCGCCGTTTCCACGCGCAGGTTGAGGTGGAGCATTTAAGTTTGGAAGATATTTTTCTGGAGTTAAATTCATGAGCCTGCAACGCGAACTCAATACCTATTGGCAATTAATTCGCACCTTGCTGTTACCCATGCGCTGGCTGCGTTGGTCGGTACTTGGTGCATTGCTGGTTGCGCTGCTCGGAGGTCTTTACTGGTGGCTGAACGAGACTATCGGTCTGGGGCTGGTAATGGCCGCTTTTTTGTACGGAGTACTTTTCTTTAGTGTTGGTGGCTTGTTAATGCCAGGCCAAATGCTGGCCATGGCCAGTAGCAAGCAGTTATCGCTTATGGGCGATTTGCGCACGCGTTTGTGGTGGCTATTACTGGGGTTTGCCCTGGTTGCCAGTTTGTTTTTGGCGTTACTGGGTACATTAAAGACCGATCTATCGTTCGGATCGACTTATATAGCGATACTGATCCTGGTGTCATTGATATTGGCTGCTGTGCTATTGGTGGGTGCCTATTGGCCCGGCCTGCAGGGATTTGTGTTTGTTTTTGCCTGGGCCTACCTGCAGGCCCTGGATTGGTTGATGGCCCAGGACCCGCTGCTGCTGGCAGGGATTTTGTTGGTGTGCTGGTGGTTATTGCGCGTGTGGTGGTTGCATTGGCGGCCAGCGCGCTATGTTAAAAATTTTATGACACAAGGCCAGTCTTCCTGGTGGGGCATCAATGGCGATGACAAGCCTGAGTGGACTAACGCTGTGATATATCAACCCAAGGCGGGTGCAAAAACATGGTTGGGCTCATCGCTGCGTGGCCAGGCTGATGGTGTGAAGGCGGATATGCAACGACTGGTTATCGGCGTCGCTATAGGGTTATTTTTTGGTGTACTGGGTTTCTGGGGCGCAGGGCAGGAGGCCTGGCTGAAAATATGGCAGATGCTTGGACCCATGTTGTTGTTGATTATGACCCTGTCCGTTGGGGTGGCGATTAATTTCATTATGTATCGGCGTATACACTGTTTGTGGCTGTTTTTTCCAGGTGATCGGCGGGCGCTTTATCACTACGTGCACAAGGCCTACTGGCGGCAACTCTTGCCCTTGGCGGTGTTTCTGGTAGTGGTAATCGGCCTGATTGATAGCATGGTGGGGATTAACCGCTCCTGGGTTGTGCCGGCGATAATGTTGGTGTTGGGACTGCTGGTTGCTGTGCAAATGTTTTACCTGTCCATGCTGGTGTATCGCCTTTCCGGTGCCAGCAAACGGTGGCTGGATTGGACGACCGGTATTTTTTTGGTGGTGTGGACGTTGACGGTGATCATGAGTGGTTTTTTTATTGTGCATCAGGAAGCGCACTACCAGGAGTTGATACCCTTGGTCGGGGTGGCGCTGGTGATTAATGCGGTATTTGCGCTGATCTTGCCGCGAATCTGGTCTTCTGTGTCCCTGGTGCGGAGTCAATGACCATGTTCATACTAAATCCCCAATCCGGCATTCCTATTTATCGCCAGTTGGTTGATCAAATTCGCCGGCTGATTGCCGGCGGGCAATTGCAGCCCGGCGATCAGTTGCCTTCGGTGCGCGATCTGGCGGTGGAGCAGGCGGTGAATCCCATGACGGTTTCCAAGGCCTATAGCCTGCTGGAGGCAGAAGGCCTTTTGCAGCGACAGCGTGGTAAACCCATGCAGGTAGCTCCGCAAAAGCCAGGGCTGGTGAGTGAATCAGCCCGCCTGCAACAATTAGCTCCCCACCTGGAGCAGTTGGTTCTGGCCGCGCGCCAGTTGGAAATTTCAGATAAACAATTGCTGTCTGCACTGCGCGATACCCTGCGTGCTGCGGACGAATAAGCATAAGGATGGTTACATGCAAAGAGTATTGGTTGCCGCTGTGGTTGCCGGTTTAGTGGCGTGCGCGCCTGCGCCTGAGTCTGGCCGCCCCGGCGAGGCGGTGTTTATGAAGCCCTGTCCCGGGTTTGCCGAGACAGGCAAGCCGGCGCTGGTCTATGGCGCACAATGCGGTGAATTGCTGTTGCGTGAAAATCCGGACGATCCCGCCAGTGCAGAAATCCGGGTGGCTATTTTGCGCTTGCCGGCGATTAATCCCTCGCCCCAGAAAGATCCCCTGTTCCTGATCCAGGGTGGCCCGGGTGGCTCGTCAATTGATATGGCGGAGCAGGTGCTCCAGACCTTTGCCGATGTGCGTAAAAACCGCGACCTGGTGTTTGTGGATCAGCGCGGTACCGGTCAATCAAATCCGCTCAACTGTGCTGAACAGGATGAAGCAGATATGCAATTGCCAGAGCAGGAGCAGGCACAGCGGCATTTCGCCCGGATGCGCGCCTGTGGTGAACAGTACGCTGCCCAGGTGCCGTTTTATACCACGCCCTATGCCGTGGCCGATCTGGATGCTGTGCGTGCAGCCCTGGGTTACGAGCAGATTAACCTGTGGGGTGGCTCCTACGGTTCGCGGGTGGTACTGGAATATATGCGCACCCGGCCTGAGCGCTTGCGCGCTGTGGTTATGGATGGCCTGGCACCTGTGCAGATTGCCCTGCCTAAATATTTTGCACGGGATGCCAGTACAGCGCTGCAGGCGCTCAATAAGGAATGTACACAGCAGCCACAATGTGCAGAGCAGTATGGCGATTTGATGCAGCAGGCAGATGCCATACTGGCTTATCTGCGCAAGCAGCAAGCGCGGGGTTCTCCTGTGCGTGTCGACTATGAGCATCCCCGCAACCAGCAGCGTGAAATATTATGGTTAACGCCGCGTAATTTTTCGTCGCTGGTTTTTATGTCCCTTTACTCGCGCGATTTAACGGTACTCTTGCCGCAAGCCCTGCATAAGGCTGCACAACAGGATTATCGTTTGTTAGCCTCACTCCATGCACTGGCCAGTGCACAGACGGCCTTTATCAAGGTCAGTGAAGGCATGCGCTACAGTGTTGTGTGCAATGAGGATGCCCGTTTTATTACGGCGGATGATCTTGCGCAGGGCCATCTGTTTTTGGGAATGGATATGCTGTATGAGTTCGGCGAAATCTGCGCACACTGGCCCAAAGCAGAGGTGCCTGACCGTTATTTTGGGCCGGTTGTCAGCGATGTTCCCGCCTTGTTGTTATCCGGTGGTTACGATCCCGTGACTCCGTACACCTGGGCGGAACAGGTGGCCGCTCATTTATCGCAGGCTTCGTTATTGGCGGCGCCGGGTGGAAATCACATTGTGTCCACCGATGGCTGTGTGCCGCAAATTATCACGCAATTTATTGAGCAGGGTGGTATAGGGACGATGAATACCGAATGTATTACGCGTATTAAGCCCTTGCCCTTGGTGTTGGGGGCAAACGAAAAAAAATCCAGCGCCGGCAGTAGCGCCGGTTCGAGTGAGAGTGTACAACCATGATCCGTATCCAGCATCTCTCCAAAACATTCGGCGGCACTAAAAAACAGCCGTTGATTCGCGCACTGGATAATGTCTCGCTGGAATTACGCGACGGCGAAATTACCGGGCTATTGGGCCTGAATGGCGCCGGTAAATCTACGCTGATGCGCTTGATATATGGCTTACTGGAGCCCAGTGCCGGCGATATTGTTATTGATGGTCTTGATGTGCGCACTGACCCGGATGAAGCGCGCAAACACCTGGGGGTATTACCGGATGATACCGGACTCTACAAGCGTCTCACCTCGCGTGAAAATATCCGTTATTTCGGTGAGTTGCAGGGTTTGCGCGGTGCCGCATTGGAAGCGGGCATTGAGCAGTTGATCGGTTGGTTGGGAATGGAAACTATTGCCGATCGGCGCGCAGAAGGCTTTTCCCTGGGCGAGCGTATGAAGACGGCCCTGGCCCGTGCCCTGGTGCACCAGCCAAAGCATGTTTTACTGGATGAGCCAACCAACGGCCTGGATGTGATTACCACGCGCTCGGTGCGTCGTTTGTTGCACGAATTAAAGGACCAGGGGCGCTGCGTATTATTTTCGAGTCATTTAATGCATGAAGTCAGCGGGCTTTGTGATCGTATCCTGGTCATCGCCCAGGGGCGTATTTGCGCAGATGGTAATTTGGCGGCCATTCTGGAGACGGGCCAGGCCAGTAACCTGGAAGATGCTTTTGTGAACCTGGTACAAACGGCTGCAAAGCAGGAGGCTGACCATGTTGCCGCTTAAAACCCTGTGGATTATTTTCAGGAAGGAGTGGTGCGATGCCCTGCGCGATAAGCGCAGCCTGCGCATGGCATTCCTGCCGCCGGTGTATTTTGCCGCTGTCTTTGTGGCGAGTGTGCTGTTTATTATCCATCTCAAAAATACCAGCACGGCCAGTGTCAGTGAGCCTCTCCAATTGCCGGTCTACGGTGCTGAGCACCTGCCGGCGATGATGGATTGGCTGGAAGAAAAGGGGATTCGTGTCAAGCCGGCCGGGGAAGATGCCTACGCGCAAGTTGAGCAGAAAAAACTGGACTATGCCCTGATCATCCCCGCTGAGGCGGCGGACCAGTTTGCAACGGGTGAGTCGGCCACTGTATGGCTGGTGCATGATGCAACCAATAATAAAATCCAGGGCAGCCTTGGTTTTATTCGCCAGCAGCTATGGAGTTGGAATGGTCGTATGGGGAGTTTGCGCTTATTGGCCCGCGGTATATCCCCTTCTGTCGTGAACCCGGTTTATGTGCGCGAAATGAACATTGCCAGCGATGAAAAAATGGGGCTCATGGTGATGCTGAGCTTGCCCATGTTTTTAGTGTTGCTGGCATTTATTGGCAGCGTCGGTTTTTCAGCCGACATGACCGCGGGGGAGCGCGAGCGCCGCTCGCTGGAATCACTGCTGATTACACCGGCAACATCGCTGGCGATTATTGGTGGCAAATGGTTAACCAGCCTGGCGATTACCCTGCTGGTGCTATTGTTGGAAGTGTTATTGCTCGCAATTGCCTTTGCCTATGTGCCATTCAACGAGTTGGGGCTGCGGGTAAATGTGTCTATTGCGGATTTGCTGGTGATTTTTGTGATGCTGGTGCCCTTGGCGGTACTGGCTATCGCTCTGCAGTTGAGCATTGCAATCTTCGCCCGTTCCTTTAAGGATGCGCAGACCTACATTGGTTTATTGGTGTTTATTCCCATGATTCCCATGTTCTATACCCTGTTTAATCCAGGTGCCTATGAACCCTGGTTTAACTGGATACCGGTACTTGGGCATCAGGCGATGGTAAAAGAGTTACTCATCGGCAGCGGATTTAGCTGGTGGCCTTTAGCGCAGTTCTGGATAGTGTCCCTGCCATTGACCATAGGGATGTTGTTATTTACTGCGCGTCAATTGCGCAAACCCAAGATCGTCTACGGAGTGTAGTGCTGTGCGGCCCCCTTTCCCGGTTGGGAAAGGGGGAGCTGGAGTCATGACTGTGGCGGTTGAGTTGCCTGAAAATGGGTATAACCCTGCGCCCCCTGGTAAAACTGCTCCAAATTCCCATACCCGGAAAAATCCACGCGCTTGCGGAGTTTTGCCCAACCCATAAAGCAGGCGAGGCGAAGCTGCACATCATTGTAAGGGGCATGGTCTGGCAGGTTAAATTGGTTGAGTTCCGCCAGGGCTGACTCGATGCGAGCTGCCTGGCGTTGCAAATACGGAACCTGCGCGATCACAACGCCATCGCGTTCGAGAAAAAATAGATTGACGCAAGACTCCAGCGCTGTGTTAACCAGGCATAATTGGTCAAGCTCCCGTGCATCGGCACAAAATGCCTGCCCGGCTTTTTCGCGCAAATATTGAATAATCGAACTGGAGTCGGTGAGAAATACATCGCCATCGGCCAGGAACGGGACGCGTTTCGTGGGCGATTGTACGGCACTGCCTGCTTGATCCGTTTCGATAAACTCACATGCCTGTGCAGTTTCCAGCAGCACAATCCGGCAGTGTCGTACAAAAGGAGAGGTATAACTTCCGTAAAGCTTCATAACATTCTCGCCACAGTGAGGAAATATCAGGGGTTCTTCGGCGGATATTTAAACGCCTGGCGCGCCAGTAACTTCCACTCGCCATCCTGCAACTGCCACACCAGTAAAATACCCAGGTGAATCGTGTTGGGTACCCCGCCATCCTTAATGTCGGCATGCAGGTCATGGCGCACCAGGGCAACGTCGCCGGACAGGCTGATATGCTGGTTTTTTAACTCGATGGTGACAAAGTCAGAGCTGCCGCTTTCCAGTTTGTGGATGAATTCCGCCTTATTCTCAACCAGTCCACCGGAATGGCCATAGCTCAATTTCGCGGCGGCTAATTTATCCAGTTGTTTGGCATCACCCGCAATCATGGCCAGGCGCAAGGCCTCAACTTGTTGCTCAACAGCGTTGACCGCTGTATCCGGCTTATCGGCGGCCAGGGCCGGAAAGCTAAGGATTGTGCTTGCAATCAATACCAGTGTTAACAGGCCTGAACGGCAAAAAGATACAAAAGACATGGTTTATCTCCGGTGATCAATATTCTTGTTGTAGGTGTCAGGGATTGCCGATAGCAAGGAATTGTAGCGGGTGTTACCGACATTGTGTTGCAACTTTCAGGGGAATATGAGATTCGCGACTGTCAAAACAGCGTGATATTCCAAGACGGTTTTTGACTTTTGCTGTGCGGATGTCGAGACTGTAGCAAGCATGAAACCACAGGGGCCTTGGCCGTTGCGATAGTGCTTTCGAGATAATGCATAAGGGAGCGTTGTTATGCGGAATCTACCTTCCCCTTCCCCTCGCTTGTCCAACCCTGGGCCTTCGGCCGATTCCCCCAACATCGCTGGCTCACGCCTGCCCGGGCGAACCCCATTGGCGCAGCGATTACAGCAGCTTAGCCAGGACAAGCGCGGCCAACAAAAGGCCATTCCTATTGACCTGGGGCGCTACCTGAATGAGTTGCAATTGCTTGCCTTGCATAGCCTGGAGAGTTTTGGCTGGCAACTGTGGTTTATTCGTCGGCCTTTGTTTATGCAGCCGATCGCCGTGGTCAGTAATCCGGATTCCAGCCGGCATGCCGTGTTGGAGGTGGATGGCTCCATTAATATCCAATCGGGTATTCAGCTGCGCACTTGAGCTATGGCGGCTAAGGTTCAGCAGGCATTCATCGCCGCGGTCCTAGCATCAAAGCCTTACCATCAGGGGGTTGATGCTATGCAGATAATACGTGTCTTTGTGTTGGCTATTGCGACGATTCTGGGCTTGAGTGCCTGTCATGAGGATGATGGTGTTGCCCCTGAAGACTATGTTCCCCACCTTTATCGTTTCGATATTATTGATAGCTATGATCAGGACACAGCACGACCTGGCTATGGTGACCTGGCATTAAATCCTTATCTGTATGATGGGCTCTTTGAAATTTTCTGGCAGGTTAACAGCCTCGAAGATTATCGGATGACCCTGCGTGTTAATGACCGCCCCTCAATTACAACCAGTTTGGCAGTACACAGTGAAGTCTGTGGCCAGGGGCGGTGGTGTGACCAGGGTGGTAGTTTGATTTGTGAATACACCAGCGATTACTACCTGTCGTGCGATAACTCCGGGCGGCTGGTTGATATTGTGAATCTCTTCTCGCAAGTACCCGATGATCTCTACCTGTTTCTTGAAGTATGTGATCGCGACTCCAGTTATTGTGAATACGATTATTATCCGGTTCGCTTTGAATAATCAGGCCAGGAGTTATGGGTGGCCAGTGCAGGCCGCCCAGCTCCTCCGTATTTTATACGCTGCAAAATTCCGCTATTTTTTCATCGACCCGCTCGGTTGATTTTTCATTTTTTTGCTGCCGCCAGAATTGGCACTCCACACTGTTCTCACGGGCTTTTTGCAACTTTTCCTGGCGCTCCTGCTGTGCCCTTTCTTCCAGCTTATCTTCGCGGCGACGCTCTGCCTCGGCATAGAAATCGTTTTTAGGCGTGATATGGGCGTCACTGTCCTGGGTTGATTCGTAAGTCTCTGTCGCTAAGGGCTCGCGTGTTAAGGTGAAAACAAAACCTGCACCAACAAGCAGAAAGAGTCCAATAATAATTTTGGGGTTGGAGAAAGAGGGCATCCTGACGATTCCTTTGTAATAGCTATCGAGTCATTCGGTTCCTTGGAAAAACAAGGCTAATCCGGGGACTGTGGAGACAATATGCAATGCGCCCTGTACACGAATATCACACGGGTTTATGAACGATGGTCTGGCGGCAATTCCAGCTGTTTGGTATGGGGCAGAAAGCCGGTGCATCATAATAAAAATCAACACCTATGTGAACTGGTTTGCATTTCGTGAGGTCGTTTTTGTGCATCCCCTGTAGACGCTATGCGTTATATCAGGGCATATAAAATTCGAGTTGTAAAAAGTTCCGGCAGGTAACTCAACCTTTTCTTATCAAGTCTACATTTTTGCTGTGCATCTGTTATAAAAAATGCAGGTTTTTGGTTTTTTATTGGTGGTTGGCGCGAATCCTGCAAATAGTCTCTGGCAAGTCGGTAACTCGCAAACGTCTTTGCTTGCAACAGCAATAGCAGTCATTTGCACGGAGAGTAGTTATGGGCAGTCAGCAACTCAGAGACGCGGTGATTAATCCCATCGCACTCACATCGCAGCCGCCGGTTATCCGGCTGCATCACTCCAAAATCCTCGCGTTATTTCGCGCATTGGACAGCCTCCTGATTGCCGCCATTTTATGGTCTTGCGTTACCCTGCTGGGAATACGCTGGACCAATGAGCACACCATCCTGGGCTTGAGCGCGATTGTGTTATTTGGCTTTTTTGCCGAGGGCAACGAGGTGTATTACCTCTGGCGGGGGCACTCCATGGGCGGACTGGCCAATCGTTTGTTCAGTGCATGGCTGGGTACCGCCATGGCGTTGCTGGTGGCCGTTTTGTTGATCGTCCCTTACACCCGCGACAACCTGCGCCCGATTTTTTTCTGGGTGGCGTTAACACCGGCGGCCATTATTTCCATGCATGTGGCGCGCCGTGTTTTTCTGGCACATGTGCGCGCCAAACCGACGGAGCTGAGGCGGGTTGCCATCGTCGGCGCGACACACCTTGGCCAGCGCCTGGTGAAGTCCATGCAGGGAATGCCCTGGTTGGGCTATCGGGTGGTAGGGTTTTACGACGACCGTGTCGCCGCTCCTGATAATGAGCGTCGCCTGGCCAGCGATGATGTCAATATCAACGGTGGCCTTGAACAGCTGTATACCGATGCACACGATGGCAAGGTCGATATTGTGTTTATTACCCTGCCCATGCGCGCGGAAATACGCATGCGCACTATGATCGAACGCCTCGCCGACACCACCGTATCGGCTTACCTGATCCCCGATGTATTCAGTTTCGATTTGCTGCATTCGCGCTTGACCTGCCTGCAGGGAATTCCTGCGCTCAGCATTTATGATTCACCGCTGGTTGATAACAGTTGGGCCAAGCGCGCGGAGGATATAGTGATCGGCTCGGCGATGTTGGCAATGCTGGCAATCCCGATGGCATTCATCGCACTGGGGGTAAAGCTGACTTCGTCGGGCCCGGTATTTTTCAAGCAAACCCGCTATGGCATGGGTGGTGAAAAAATCAAAGTGTGGAAGTTTCGCTCCATGACCGTGTGTGAGGATGGTTCCAATGTATCCCAGGCTCAGCGTGCTGATCCGCGGGTTACGCCTTTCGGTAATTTCCTGCGCAAAACCTCGCTGGATGAGTTGCCGCAGTTATTCAATGTGATCAGTGGCAGTATGTCACTGGTGGGGCCGCGCCCCCATGCAGTGCGCACAACGAATATTATCGCACCCAGATCAAGGGCTATATGTTGCGCCATAAAGTCAAACCGGGTATTACCGGGCTCGCGCAAATCAATGGCTATCGCGGTGAGACAGAAACCCTCGACAAAATGTCTGGCCGGATTGCCTATGACCTTGACTACATTCGCAATTGGTCATTGATGCTGGATATCAGGATCCTGTGGTTGACGCTGTTTCGCGGTTTTGTGGGAAAGCATGTGTATTAGCGGAAAAAAAGCGTATGTCGTTTCTGCACTGGCGCTATGGGTTATGACGTCTTGCGCCTGGGGCGACGATAAATTCAGCATAGGGTTGGGGGTGCGTGAATACTGGGACAGTAATTTTGCGCGCACCACTGACAAGGATGCGGAGCATTACACCCTGAGCAGTGCCAACCTGAAGGCCAGTCATCGTTATGGTCGCCAGCAATGGGCCTTGGGATTGCGCGGCCTGCGTTACGACCACGCCGAGCGCACTGACCTGGATACGGATTTTTATGATGGCAAGGCCAGTTGGCGCAGTACCTGGAGCCATCGTTTTAATACCCGCGTTGCCTGGGATCGTATGGCCTATGCGGTAGACCGCCTGGAGTTTGTTGGACAGGATGTTGTAGCCAGGGACGATGTGAATGTGCAGGTGAATTACGGCACTGGCGATCGCTTGAGTGTTGGGGTGGGGGCGCGACAAAGTGAACAGCGCCATTCGAACGACCTGCGCGATAGCCTTGATTTTGATGAAGAGGAAATCGCCGTGGAGGTGCGTTACCAAACGGCAGGCAAATCCCGGCTAAGCCTGCGCTTGCGCGATGGTAATCGGGTTTATCCCACTCCATCGTCGACGGATCCGCGCCAGCTGGATTTTGATTATCGCCAGGCTGAGTTGGACTTAACCTGGGTGTCGACAGAGAAGACACGGCTGCACCTGGTCGTTGGCCGCTTTGAGCGCGATGGCGATACCAACAGTGGCAC
Organism: Cellvibrio japonicus Ueda107; assembly: GCF_000019225.1. NCBI lineage: Bacteria > Pseudomonadati > Pseudomonadota > Gammaproteobacteria > Cellvibrionales > Cellvibrionaceae > Cellvibrio > Cellvibrio japonicus. The sequence goes on from NC_010995.1 coordinate 744,922, forward strand.
AGGAACCCAGGCAGAGGTGGAAGCACAATGGTCAGTCACGGAGAAATTTGCCTTGACCCTGAGTGTGAATCGCAGCGAACCGGCGGTGGGGGAAACATCGGATTCACCGATTCGGGTAGATACCGGTGAAATAGGTTTACGCTGGCAACCGGCTTATGCCTGGTCGGTACAAACCAGTGCCCGATACAGCGAGCAGGCCTATCAGGCGCGCGCACTTGAACCCGCCAGGGATGAAGAAGTAAAAGCGTTTACCCCCCTGGCGGTCGTGTATCGGGTTTCAGATGCTGTCCACCTGCGCCTGGACAGCCAATGGGTTGAGCGGCGCTCGCCATTGTCCTACCGCAATATTGATTATGCGCTGGCCAGTATCGGATTGGCGATGCAGTTTTAGTAGCCTGTAGAACGAATATCGTGGGGAATTTATCCGGGAGGTTTTGCAGTCATGGGGAATTTTGCTGTCAAACGTAGTTTTGCTGTATCGGTCGGATATGCCCTGTCGAATTTGCGCGCGCGCGAACAGGCAAGCAAGTCGCGCGCGCTGATTATCCCACCGGCTATTCCCGGCAGCCTGGGTGATGCCGCAATGATCTCTGCCTCCACCCGCTGGCTGCGCGATAGCGGTGCTGCACAGGTGGATTTATTGTATGGAGACCAGTGGGACCTGGATGAGCGGATTGACCAGCGGATTGCTGCGGAGCGTTTTTTCTATAAGCAATCCCTGTTGCAACAAGCCTTGCTGATTGCGCGCCTGCCGGCCTATTCCGCATTGTATTTTATTGGGGCCGATGTGATTGACGGCGCCTACAACCCCCAGTCGGTGTGCGCGCGTTTATCGCTGTTGGCGGAAGCGGCCACGCTGGGCAAAAAGGCTACCTTGCTGGGCGCCAGTTACAACAAGCACCCGGAGGCCAGCACACGCAGTATGCTGCGCGCCCTGCCTGAGTCGGTCACGCTTTGCGCGCGCGATCCGGTATCCCGCCAGCGCCTGGAGGAAGCACTGGATCGCCCGATACGCCAGGTGGCTGACTTGGCATTCCTGTTAACGCCGCGCACCGATCATCCTGTTGCCATGCGCGCATTGGCGTGGATTCGTGCACGCCGCCAGGCAGGCGATCGTGTGATAGGTCTCAATGCCAATTATTTGCATGCAGAAAAAGATCCCGGCTTGATTAACGCACTCAAGATTTTTGTGGGAGCGTTAATGCGTGAACCGGTTTCCCTGGTACTTATTCCCCATGATACGCGCTCGTCAATGCCGGATGAAAAATTACTGGCGCAGGCGGTTGCCGATGTGCCGGACGATGTGCGCAAGCGTGTCTATAGCCTTCCCCCGCTGAGTCCCGGTATTGTCCGTGCGGTAGTGCCAGAATTGGATTTCCTGGCAACCGGCCGTATGCACACCGCTATTTTGGCCCTGAGTGGCGGCACCCCGGCTTTCTGCTTTGCTTATCAGGATAAATTTGAAGGCTTGTTGCAGCACTTCGATTTAGTGGATGCAGGCCTGCTGTCATCGCCCCGTGAGTTAGCGGATCAGCCGTTAATGGTGGTGGAAAAGCTGCTGAATTCCCTGCTGCTGCAAACGCAGTGGCGACAGCAAATACAAGCCAGGTTGCCAGCGGTTATTGCCCTGGCGCAAAGGAACTTTGATTAACGCCAGGGGCGTTGATTAACGCGCGTAAAGTCAGTCGTGTTGACCTGTGCGAAGTGGTGGTTGGCTCAAGATAATGAATGATCGTTGGAGGCATTATGGACGCTTTTCGCAAGGACTATCTGGTATTTACCTCCGCGGGTGAAAACGCTCGGGTTCACTTATGGAAAAAGGGCGCCGAGCCCGATTTTGATGTGTGTATCGTGAATTATTCTTCGGTGCCGGGGCTGCATAAATCCGAGGCAGATATTTACTATCAATCCAAGGGAAGCAAGCTGGGCAATTTGCAGTGGGTCTGCCGGATTAATCCGGATTTGCTCAATAGCTATAGCGCCATCTGGGTTGCCGATGATGATATTGTTATTGATGCTGCCAGCATCAATCGCCTGTTTGCCCTGCATAGGGAAAAGCGCCTGACATTATTGCAACCGGCGTTCAGCTTGCGCGGTAAGATCAGTCATCCGATTACGCGCCGGCAATTGTTTACCAGTATCCGCTATACCAATTTTGTTGAAATTACCTGCCCTGTCGTGGAGCCGCACTTTATGCAGCGCTTCCTGGAGGTCTACGATCCTGCCCTGGTGGGATTTGGTATCGATTGGTGGATGCTAAACCTGCTCGGGCCGGGCGATAAGGTGGCCATCTCCGATATCATTACCTGTGTTAACCCGTTTGATATCTATAAAAAAGATGGGCAGCGCGAAATCCTGCGCTTGCAGAGTAATGAACAGCGCATCAAAACCTGGATGGCCATCAAGCAGAAATACCAGCTGCAACAGTTTGAAAAACAGGAATTAGGTTGTGAATACAAAAATGCCTTGGCGCTGTTATACAGCTTGCCGGGGTTTGTGTATGACTATCTTGTCGGTGGCAGTTTGCGCCTGTTAAAAAAGACCGGTTGGGTGCGGGGATTACAATAGTCTGTGGATCAGTGTTTTCGCAAGAAACCTGCGACAACAGGAGTTTTCGTCAATGATACCGTCTTACCTGATCAACCTGGATCGCGATCAAGAGCGACTGGCGTTTGTGTTAGCCCATTTTCAGCAGCAGGGTATTAATCCCGAGCGTTTTGCTGCTGTGGACGGGCGCCAGTACAGTGAGTTGGAATATCAACGTTTTATTGCCCAGCGCCCACGGCAGGGTAAAAAAAGTTGGCTGCGCGGGCAGATGGGTTGTTTCCTCAGTCACTATGGTGTCTGGCAACGGATTGTGAATTCCCGGGTTCGTTTTGCCGCTGTGTTTGAGGATGACATCCATATTGCGCCCGGCTTGTACGAATTGCTGGAAGGGGATGACTGGATAGCGGATAGTGTTGATATTATTCGCCTGGACACCTCCACCAACCGCGTACGCCTGGGACCTGAGCCTGCGCTGCAATGCCATTCACACTATTTTTATCGCCTGCTTTCCACCAGCTGGTGTACCGGTGGTTACATTATCCACCAGCGTACTGCCAGGCAATTGCTGGATTTGGCTCCGCGTTACCATCAACCTTCCGATGTGTTGCTGTTTAATCACGAGGAGTCTGCGATTGCGCGCCAGCTCAAGGTATTGCAAGCCTCGCCGGCATTGTGCGTGCAGGATAAGCATCACCGGGGAGCTGTGACGTTTTCCAGTAATATCGAAGCGGGGGCAACGCGCGATTGGCGCTTGTATTGCCGGCAGTGTTTGCAGGGCGGTTATCGCTACCTGGCGGGCTATAAACGGGTGGAGTTCAAAGGCTAGGTTCTCCTGCATCAATCTCCCTTCATAAATTCCACACCTAAATAAATCCCAGCCACTGTTGCAATTTGTTGATCACCGGTTTTGCCCTGGCCGGTGCCAGGGCGGCGCTTTCGCCCAAAATGTGTCGGGTTTCCTGGCGAAACACCAGCGACATGATGGCGATATAACAGCAAGCCCCCGCGCTGCCCAGCAACACAATTTGCACGCCCGGCGACCAGTGCGGCGGCATAAGCCATTTGCCGGCAAGCACCAGGATAAACATCGCCAGCGCCGCGCTAAAGGTGGGTGCGACGCTGCCCAGTTGGCGCAGGATCGAGACATGAAACGCTTGTTTAAAGAACAGCATATTGCAAAAAATCGTCAGGTAAGTGCGCAGTGCAAAACCGGCGGCAGCGGCGGCAATACCGTAGCGCACCAGCACGAGACCGATAAGGCAGTTGAGTGCAAACGCAACGCTGGCAATGGCCATCACCTTGCGTGTCTGGCCGCTGGCGGTGAGTGCGGCATTGACCTGGTAACCGATCACCAGCGGTGCTATACCCAGCGCGAGCCAGGTCATGACGGTACCGCTCTCGGCCCATTTGTCGGTAAATGCCAGGCGAATAAATTCCGGGCCCAGGGCGGCAGCGCCAAAAAAAACCGGGAAGGTAATGTAAGCGCTCATGCGCATCACGCGCAGGGTATTTTGCGCGCGCGCTTCGTTATCGCTGATTCTGGCCAGGGCCGGTAACAGGGTTTGCTCAAAGGGTTTGAGCAATATGTCCTGCAGGATAAACAGGGCGCGACCGCCAACCCGGAAAAAACCCATCGCCGCCGGGCCGAGCAATAAACCAACCAGTATTTCGTACACTTTGGATGCAATATTATTAATCGCCTGCGCCAGGGTCAGCGGTGTGGAAAAGCGAACCAGTGTGCGCGCATCGATGATGGAAAATTGCCAGCCTGGCCACCAGCGTGCCGCGTAGAGCGTCACCAGGGTGACGATCAGTTGATTCACTATTTGTTGCCACACCAGGGCCCAGACACCAAAACCATTCAGGGCCAGGACAATACCCAGCGCGCCGGCGAGCAAACTGCCCGCGACGGTGCGCAGGGCGATGGTGCGAAAATCAAATTCGCGCTTGAGTTTGCCCTCGTGGATGGCTTTAACCCCTTCCAGGAAAAAAATAATCGCCAGCACCTGCAGCAATTGTTTTGCGCGCGGATCGTAAAGCTGTGCGGTGAGCGGTGCCGCCAGGAAAATCACCAGCAGGGTAACCAGTGCCGCCAGGATCAGGTTGAGATAAAAACCGGTGGCTGCATAGCGGTTATCCCAATCGGTGTGACGCACAATCGCCTGGGACAAACCGGCATTGACCAGGATTTTTCCCAGCTCCACCACAATCAGCGCAAAGGCGACCAGCCCTATGTCCTCCGGTGCAAGCAGGCGCGAGAGCACAATAAAAATCACAAAGCTGATCAGGCTGTTGCCGCTGGCGGCGGCGCTCATCCAGGCGGTGCTTGTGCCAAAGTGGTGTTTCAAGCTCATGGGTGTTCCTGTTTCAAATCGGCACCGGCTTGTACAAGCGGGGTTCGCGCAAGTACATCCTGGTAAAACGCCAGGGTTGCCAGGGCGAGCTTGTCCCAATCCAGCGCATCCAGCGGGCAGGGGCCGGTGCGCGCATGGCGAACCAGGGCACTGACGGCTTGTACCAGGTTGTGTGAGTTGAGTTCACCGGCGTAACCGTAAACCCATTGGCTGCCCAGTTCGCGTTGCAAATCCGCAACGGCACCCATGTGCGGTGCGATGACCGGTTTATCGTAAGAGAGCGCGAGCAATAAGGTGCCGGAATTGAGGATGGCTTTATAGGGCAGGATCACCAGGTCGGCAGCGCTCAGGTAGCGATGCAATGCTTCATCGGGAATAAAGTGCAAAAACAGGTGGGTGCGTTTACCGCGCATGGCTTGCAACTGCTTGCGCAATTCCGGGGTGTCGGGATTACCGGCAATCACCAGCTGGTAATCGCGCAGGTCGGCGCGATTAAATGCCTGCATCAGGCCATCGACATTTTTGTAAGGTTTGATCATGCCGATGTAGAGCAACACCTTGCGCGCCGGGTCGAGTTGCAATTCCGTTTTGGCACCCTGCTGTGCCATGGCTGGTGGGTAGCAGTGGCGATAGTGGCCGTGGGGAATGATGGCGTATTGGCAGTGGGCGGCAGGTTGGTAGCGCTGGTAAAAACTGGCTTTGTTGGCCTCGCTCATAAAAATCAAACCGTCGCAGCGGCGGCTGAACCACTGCATGAACAATTGCGACAGGCGCGGGCGCCAGGCATCGTGGGGCGCCGTATTGTGAACCGTCCACACCAGCTTGCTGCCGCGCCGTTTTAATACCAGCACCACCAGTGACAAGAGCAGCAGGCGCTGCAGGGTTTTAACCAACCCCGGCTGGTTGACATAGCCATCGGGCCAGTGGAAATGCGCCAGCGCATAGTGTTCGCGCAGGGCGCGCTGGTGTGTGTATTCCACCACCTCGACTCCCAATCGCTGCAACTGGCGGTAGAGCAGGGCGTTGTAGGGATTGATCTTTTCGTTGCTAAAGGCAGGTGCCGCCAGGATGCGCATATTCACCCCTCGGAGACCCGTTTGCCCCGGCGCAGGCACAGTGCCAGGAAGACAGCGATATCCAGGGTGTAGCGCCGCGCCAGGCGCGCCGGCTCCAGGGTCAGGCGATACAGCCATTCCAGGCGCAGGCGGCGCACCCAGTGTGGCGCGCGGGGTTTATCACCAGCGAGGAAATCCAGCAGCGCGCCCACACCGATTAACAAACGCGCTTCCAATTGATTGCGGTGTTGCAGTATCCACTGCTCTTGCAGCGGGTTGCCCATGGCCACCAGCAATACGGTCGCACCGCTGGCGTTGATGCGCTCGACCAAGCCTTCGTTATCACTTGCCTGGCTATAGCCATCGCTGGTGCCCACCACCGGCACGGCGAAGTCCTCGCGCAGTGCCTGTGCCGCGCGCTGGGCAATACCCGGTTTGCCGCCGAACAAAAAGACCCGTGCATCGCGCCCCAGCTCGCGTAAAAAACCGGGCACGAAATCCGATCCATTCAGGTTTTGCGGAAAGCGCTTGCGGTGTACCAGCCAGGTGGCTATGTCCACTCCGACACCGTCGTTGATGATCAGGCAGCCTTCGGCCATGGCTGGCTGCAGCCCCTGGCACCGCACCACAAAGTTGGTATTGGCAAAAAAGACGGCCATCTGGTCGCCGGCGCGCAGGTGCATGTGCAGGCGATGTTGCAGTTCCTCACCGCGCGTACACAGTACGGGGAAACCTCCCAGGGCAAGCGTGACAGGGGCAGATTTCATAGGCTGGGCTCCTGGCCAAAATGGGTGTCGGGAAATGCCCGGGGCTGCAACAGGCGCTCGGTGACCTGCTGCCAATTGAGCACCTGGCGGCGGGGAATGGGCTGCTCGGGATGGAGTGCCCGCTCAATGGCGCGGGCGATGGAATCCGCGTCACCCAGTTGGTAGCCAAAACGCTGGGGATAATCGGCGGCAATAAAATCAGGGCAGATGGCGGGTACGCCGAAAAATTCGTACTGGATCAGCTTCATGGAGGTGTCGCGCAAATAGACGGGCAGCTGGTCGCTGACATAGGGCGCTATGCCGAGTTGTGCATGCTTGATATAGGGCAGGGTTTGGGCGAAAGGCATTTCGCCATAGACGTGCACATTGGCCGGGTAGTCCGGGTGGCGCCCCTGGCCGGAGCCGATCACGTGGAACTGGATGTTCGGAAAACGCTGTGCCGCAAGGATAAAAAACTGTGGGTCAAACAGCATGGAGCCAACCGATACCGCATGTATCCCTGCGCCATAGGGCGAGGGATCGGCGCGCTCGGCCAGGCTGTGGTCTATGCCCTGGGGCACCAGTGCCAGGTTGTGGTGGCTGGGAATCGTATCGGCCATGGCCGGGGAGGGCAGGGCGATGGTATCCAGCTGCGGTGCCGCCCTGGCAAAGGCGCCTTGCACATACTCGGCGACCTTGATGGCCTCCAGGGTATCCGAGGCGCGGTAAATCAGCTCGGCACGCGGGTTAAGGCGTTGGATCAGGGGGAAAAATACCGGGGCTATACCGCTTTCCAGCAGTATCACATCGGCTTCGCGAATCCAGCGGCGCAGCACCCGGTTATGGCCCTGGCTATAGCCGCGGTAGAGCAGGTTTTCCAGCGGGCGCAGCCAGCGGCGACGGGTGTTGAATGGATGGATCAGGGTTTTCCATAAATAGCATTCCACGCCGTGGTAAAAACCTATCTGGTTGGCTTCGCCGTCGAGCGACAGGCGCGGGTCGCCGGTGTAGCGCGAGAGCAGGCTGTAGCGCAGTGAGAAAAAACGGGTCAGGCCGCGCCGGGCCAGTTCGCTGCTGATGAAATGGATGTTTGCCTTGCGCGGCGAGCGGAAGTCGTGGGCGGACAGCACCAGGAAACAGGGAGTGCTCTGCCGATCCGGGGTTGCTGAAATGGCGGGTTGAGCGGTCATACGGGTCTCCGGTAGTAACAGGGATATGTCCTCAGGATTCGTTGCGTGTGGGCGGCAGGGGTGGACTTAATGCCGGGCGAAAAAAGAATTGCCGTAGCAAGGCCCACTGGGCCGAGGGTTCGGTGCTGCTGGTGTTGAGCGCAAAGGCGTAGCTGCCCCACCAGCGCCCGGCGGCCCAGTAGGTCCAGCCTTTCCATTGGGCGTTATCCATCAGTTCCAGGAAGCGGGTCAGGGTTGCCAGGCACTGGCTGTTGGGCGCGACGCCGAACTCGCCCAGAAACAGTTGCAGGCCCTGGGCATCGGCCCAGGCGCGGATACGCTCAAAGCGGCTATCAAAATGATCGGCTGCCAGGCACTCCTGGCGGGTGCCCGAATAGTTGCTGTCGGCGTACTGGTGTACCTCGATAATGGTTCGCTTGAGTGGATCCTCCAGCCCCGCCAGGCTATTGGCATTGGAGACGCCATCCTGCTCATTGAACCAACTGTGCAAACCGTTCCAGCCGCCACCCCCGAGCAGCACCAGGTTGGGTGCCTTGGCGTTGCGCAGGGCCGCCAGGGTGCGCTGTGCCAGGGCGGTCCAGCGCTCCAGCGGCATATAGGCGGGCTCGTTCATCAGCCCGAAGGCGGTCTTGTCGGCATCGGGAAACTCGCGGGCCAGCGCCAGCCAGAGGTTGATAAAGGCCTCTTCCAGTGCAGGCTCATCGCCCAGGCTTTGGCCGAAGTATTTGGCGTAGTTGTGTACATCCAGGATCACACACAGCCCCTGGCCATAGGCGGCCTCAACCGTGGTTTTAAGGCGCCCCAGTTCGGCGCTGTCCAGCAACCCGTTGGCCTGGGGCTGTAAACGCTCCCAACGAAACGGCAGGCGGATCACATTGGCGCCCTGGCTGGCGCTAAATACCAGCTCGGCCTGGGTGGGGTAGGTGTAATCCTTGTTGAACACGCCGGGCAGTTTTTTGGAATTGAACTCGGCCCCGGCCAGGTTGACACCGGTCAAGCGCTCGGCACTTAGGCAGACCGCCAGGCACGCCGGTGCCAGCCAGCCGCCCAGCAGGCCGGTCAGCAAGCGCCAGGGACGATTCATGCGGCCCCCCTGGCTAACTGGCGATACAGTGCCAGGTAGCGCTCGGCCACTGCCGGCCAGGCGTAGCGGCGCGCAAATGCCATAGCCGCCAGGCGGCGCTGGCGGTAGGCGTCCTCGCCCTGGGCGTGCAGTGCCTGTAATTGGCTAATGAAGCCCTGCCCATCTGCCGGTGCAATAAACCCCAGGCGGGATTCATCCACCAGGCGCCGGAAGGGCGGTATCTCGCTCAGGATGGGGGTAAGCCCGGCGCTCATCGCCTCAATCGGCGCAATGCCAAAGCCCTCGTGGCGTGACAGGCAGAGGAAGTAGCTGGCCTGGTGCAGCAGCTCACGGATCTGGTTATCGTCCGGGTTGGGAACCAGGGTGACCGCATCGTCCAACTGCAAGGTAGCGGCGTAATGGCGTAACTCCTTGTCACTGTGGTCGTATTCGCGCCCGGTAATAATCAGGCGCCACTCGTTATCCTGGCGGTGCAGGGCGGCGAACAGGTCCAGGGCGCTGAGCAGCCCTTTGTTACTCGACCAGCGCCCGAAATACACCAGGGTTTTGCGCCGTTCGGGTGAGGATTGGTCGGCGTATTTGTCGACATCGACGCCGTTTTCAATCACCTCCAATTTGTCCTCAGGCAGGATCTGGCGGAACAGTTGGCCGTCATTGGCGCTGGTGGCCACCACCCGTTCATAGGCATGGCCGGACAGGCGGGTGATGCTCTTGAAGTACACCTGCTTGGCGCGCGAGGCAAAGCGGGTATGGAAGAAGCCGCCGTGGGTGGAGAGCAACAGCGGGCGCCGGTGCAGCCAGCGGGTAGCGGCAAGGAAATCGTAGAAAAAATCCACACCGTGGACATGCACCACATCCGCATCCTGCAGGTGGCGCAGCACCGAGGGGCACAGCGGATAGCGGCTGGAGCCCTTGTAAGGCAGGCGTATGACTTCTATCCCCTCGATGATTTCGCGCGCGGGCAAGTGTTCGCGCGAATTGCGGAACAGGCGATCGAGGGTGATGATCCGCGTGCTGCCCAGGCCGCGTTGCGTCTGGTAGCGGGCAATATTGCGTACCACCTCCTCCATGCCCCCGACCGAAGGCAAATACTGGCGAACCACATGGATAACCCTGGCCATCGTCAACCCCCCGAAGTACTGACAGCAATAGCGCGTGGCGGCACCCGTGCCGGGATAGCCAACCCCCGGGCAGCGGGAGCCGGTGTTTGCAGCAGGCAACCGAGCAGGAACCACAAAAGGGCAGCAGTTTTAAAGGCAAAGAGGGAGTTGCCACTGATGGTCAGGATGAGCGCCACATACAGGGCGATAAAAGCACGGAAGCGGCGCCCGCGCTCATCTGTTATGGGCAGCAGCCACAGGGCTGCCCATAACAGCAGGCACAGGGGCAGGCCCAGGCGCGACAGCAAATAGGCATAGCCCATATCACCGTAATTGGGCGGTGGCGCCATCCCCAGCAGCAGGTACAGGTCAAAATCGAGCAGTGCCCAGCCGCTGATTGCCAGGCGTCCGGCATAGGTATCCCCCATTTTGCTATCGACCAGGCTGCCGACCAGCAACAGCAGGACGATGGCTGCAAAGGGCGCGAGCAGCGCCAGGTTCCAGGCTGCACCGCGCAATGTCAGGCGCAGCAGGATCATCAGCGGCAGCATGACCAGGGCAAAGCGGGAATCGGCGAGGATCAGCAGGACGACCGAGGCGCCCACCAGCCAGGCGCCCTGGCGCCATTCGTTGGCATCGCGGCTCAGGCCCCAGGCGGCGATCAGGCTGGCGAAGTTGCCCAGGGAAACCGGCTCCAGAAATACCGAAGACACCCGGTGGCTGCCAAGCAGGCCGGGCAACAGGGTGCGGCCTATGCCCTCGGGGCGGATGCCGTTGAGCTGCAGGCGGCTCTCGCGCTCGTAATCGGTGATGGGGGTAAGGCCGCCGGTGTTGAGGTAATAGCCGAAAATATCAAAAACACGGGTGTAGCTGTCCAGCCAGAACAGTTCATACAAGCCCAGGCTGAGGATCACCAGCACCAGCATGCGCAAGCCCCGCTCTGCCAGTTCGGGACGGCCCAGGTTACAGCCCAGCCAAAAGAAACACAGGGGAATAACCAGGTCGCGCAAGGCTTTGGGGTTGAGTTGCCCACTTACCAAGGCCGCCACGCAAAAGTAGGCCCCGGCGATTAATCCCAGTACCAGCACCCCGGGCAATACCCGGCGCAGCAGTAGTGGCAGGGCGGCCAGGATGACCAGCCCTTCACTGAGTCCGACCAGCATTGCCGAGGCGCGCAAGCCCTGGGTGTTCAGGGCACAGAGCAGGGCCTGGTAGCAGACTGCCGCCAGCATCAGGCCAATGACCCACCCGGACTCGGCTTGGGTCAGCGGCTCTTGTCTGGTATGGCGTATCAGGTTAGTCATGGCTTACTTACCGGTAGAGCCCGCGCTATTCATGCAGGGCGGCACCGAGCAGGCGCACGCCCAGGCTGGTGAGGTTGGCGCAGTGCTGGCTCAGGGGTTTAAGTCGGGTGCTATGGGTTTTGGTGACAACCAGTGCGGCACCCGCCTGGGCGGCGACCAGTTGGGCATCCAGGGTGCTGCCCAGTGGGGCGGTATTCAGCAGGATCAGGTCATAGGCCTTGAAGAGCGGGGTCATGCGCTCACGGTACTGGCGGCTGGCCAGTAACTCCTGGGGGTTGGGCGCCGGGGTCCCGGCAGGCAGCAGCCACAGATGTTGCAGCTCCTCTACCGCCAGGGGCTGGGCGCGGCTGCGCCCGGCGAGCAGGTCAGACAGGCCGGCCTGGCGCGCATCGACACCAAGCCAGCGGTGTAACTGGGGCTCGCGCAGGTTGGCATCCACCAGCAGGGTGCGCAGCCCGAGCTGGGCAAAGCTGATCGCCAGGTTGGCGCCGGTGCGCGCGATACGGGCGGCGCCCTCTGTGCCCACCAGTGCCAGGCTCAGGTGCTCGCCCTGGTTGAAGTAGCGCAGCAAGAGTTCGCTGCGCAGGCTGCGCAAGGCTTCGCTGGCGCGACTGTCCGGTTGGAAGGCAGCGGTGAGGCAGGGCGCCAGCTTGCTGTGGCCCGGGTCGATGCGCGGGTAGGCAAACTGCTCGGCCAGCACCGCGCCAATATCGGCAGGACTCACCAACCCCAGCTTGAGGGCGGCTTCGCCAAAGCGCAGTCCCTCGGTGGTTTGCAATTGCATGATGGCATTCAACTGGCTGCTATCGATTTTGCCGCTTTGCAGCAGCAGGCGCCCCATGCGTGTTGCCAGGGCGGACGCCTTGGGTTCTTTCGCCAGGGGGTCGATCAGCAGCGAACGGGGTTCATCGTTAGGGAGGTAAGCCTGGGCGAGATCATTCATGACAACATCTCCTCAAATAGACACCAGGAACAACAGCATTCAGGGGCCGGCCTTGCCAAAACCGTCATCGGGCAAACGCGCCAGGATCGGCAGGCCCAAACCATTCGTCAGGTCATCGCCGGTGCGCAGCCGCCGATCAAACCATTCCAGGCACAGCGCTAACCCGGTGCCCAGCATCAACCCCGCCACCAGTGCCAGTACCAGGGTGATGGCGGTTTTGGGGGCGGTGGGCCGGCTGGGCAGGTTGGCCGCGTTGAGCAGGGCAATATCGGTCTGTGAAATCTGGCTCTCCAGGCGTGTCTGGGTGGCGCGGGTCAGTGCCGCGTCATAGGCGGCCTGGGCGCTATCGACCTCCTGGCGCAACAGGTTGCGCTGGTTGCGGATGCGGTTGAGCTGCAGCAATTGCTCTTTTTGGGCGGCCAGCTCGGTTTTCAGTTGCTCCTCGCGGGTTTGTGACAGGGCTACCGAGGAGCGCAAACTGGTATTGACCAATTCCAGGGTGCGATTGAGTTGGCGTTTCAGGGTATCCACCTCGGCTTGTGCTTGGCGGTACTGGGGGTGGTTATTACCGACCTGGGAGCCCAACTCAGCTAAACGCGCCTGCGCCTGTACCAGTTGGGTGGAAATCCGCTGAACCTGGGGATCATCCAGTGCCTGGGCACTGTTGGCATTGCGTGTCGCTGCACTCAGTTGGGTGCTGCGGCTTTCACTATCGAGGCGCTCGTTCTGGATGCTGGTCAGCAGTGAAGACAGGGCCGCCAGCTTGGCGCTCTCCAGGTCTACCCGCTCGTTATCCACGATGCCGTGTTCCTCCTGGTAGCTGGCCAGGGCATTTTGCTTTTCCATTAACGCTGCGCGCAGGGCGGTTAGTTGTTGGTCGTACCACTCGCTAATTTGCCGTGCCGGCTCGATGCGCAATTCCAGGTTGGTCTGTATATAGGCTTGAGCAAAACCGTCAGCCAGTTTGGCGGCCAGTTGCGGGTCCTGGCTGATAAAACTGATGGCGAGGATACTGGTATCGCGCCGCGGATTAACAACCAGTCCCTCGCGCACAAATCCCATCAGCCAGGGGCGGCTTGGCGCGCCGCCTGCTGCCTTGATCAACCCGGGTTCCTGGTGCAGTGATAATTGATCGATGACTTTGGCGGCGACTTTGCGGCTGCGCACTATATCGGCCTGGGTTGCCAGGTAGGCAGCGTTGGTGCGGCCCGAGAGCAGCTGGCCGGAAATGGGATCCTGGGCTTTGCTGTCCACCAGCAATTCGGTGGTAGAGGTATAGGTGCGGGGCGTTACCAGGATATAGGCCAGCGCGAGCAGCAGTGCGCCCAGGCTAATACCGGCAATCACCCGCCAGCGGGCCAGCAGTATGTATAACAAAGTGGTCAGACTCATCGCACATCTCCCTAAACGATCCCTAACGCTTGCCCCAATCCGGGTTTAGAAAAGACTCTCCTGCACAACCAACAGGTCACCATCTTCCACCGGGTCCTGCGCTTTGGCGCGCCGTTCTTTCAAGGAACCATCGGTCTGGGGCCGGTACAGCTTCACCGAGCGTTCGCTGGCGCGGGCGGTCAACCCGCCGCCCATACCCAGTGCCTGCATCACATTCAGTGGCCGATCCAGTGTATACACACCGGGAGAGCGCACCTCGCCGCTCAGGTAAAAGCGCCCGGCCGGTGGTACATACAGGGTGTCGCCATCCTGTAACCAGATCACCGAATGGCGCTCGGCTTCCTGGTTCAGCAGTTTTTGCAAATCAAATTCGCGCCGCTCCTGCTTGCCGCTGCGATCGGTGCGGATCAGCACCAGCCGCTCGCTGCCTTCGTCAGCGATACCGCCGGCCCAGGCCAGGGCATCGGTCAGCGATGTCGGTCCTTCCAGTACCAGGCTGCCAGCGCGTTTTACCCGCCCCAGGATCGCTATCGACTGGCTGCGGTAGCGCGTCACCAACAGGTTGACCTGGGCGCGCTTTAAAAAATTGCCGCGTTCATACTGGTCTGCAATCGCTTGCGCCGCGTCGGTGGTAGAGCGGCCTGCCAGATTAAAGCGGCCGAGCAAGGGCACTTCAACCGCCCCATCCGCCCCGATTTGCGCATCAATAGCCAGGTCGGGCTGGCCGTACACACTGATGCGAACCTCATCGCCGATGCCCAGGCTATAGGCCTGGGCCAGTACCTCGCCGGCCAGCAGCAAGCCAATCAGCCATCCTCCCAGCCATCTCGCCGACCACTGCAAGCTGCACACACCACGCATCTCACCCGTCCTTTCAACGCACTTTGCTTAAACGCTATAAACCAGCCCATGCAAATCCGGGGCCGAACCACAGAAAAACCGTCAGTTCAGCGCAATCACCTGCTAAAAAAGCGAAAGGCGTCAGCTTTTTGTGATACAGGATGCCGTTATCGGCAGCGAAAGGAGGAGTGCGGGAGAGAAAGCGCGGGAAAAAACTGTTGGTTTTGCACCTGAGTGGTGCGCAGGCTGGTGATTTTGCGAAGGTACCGAATAGGGATCTGCAACTGGCTAACAGTAGGCCATTTACGCGATGAAAAATAAAAAAGGTTTGCAAGCGCTAACCTGCAAACCCTTTCCAGATATGGTAGCTAGAGGCGGACTTGAACCGCCGACCCCAGCATTATGAGTGCTGTGCTCTAACCGGCTGAGCTATCTAGCCATAAATGAGAGGCGCGCATTTTGGCGATAGAGAAGGGCGCTGTCAACCTTGAATTAGTGTCGGAAAGCCTGTCCCTGTATATCCACTAATGCGGCCCAAGGCCGATGCAGGTATGATGCACAGCGTTTTTCACCCAACCTCGGGGCCCTTGGCGGCATCTGGTGCCGATCTGGTCGATAGCCTCGTTGTAGACGTTAACTCCTTGATAGATAAGGCCTAGCATGGAATTTATCGATTTGGCGCCCAGCGCCCATGCACGGGGGGCTGTGCAGTTACCCGGCTCCAAGAGTATTTCCAATCGCACCCTGTTACTGGCGGCCCTGGCGCAAGGCGAGACCCAGATCCGCGACCTGCTGAAATCCGATGACACGGATCGCATGCTTGAAGCGCTGACCTCCCTGGGGGTAACGCTGACCAGGACCGGTGAAAATGACTATCACCTGGTGGGCACTGGTGGCAGCTTTCCCCATAAAGAGGCAGACCTGTTCCTGGGGAATGCGGGGACAGCGTTTCGTCCATTAACTGCTGCTTTGGCGTTTTCCGGTGGCACCTACAAGCTCCATGGTGTACCGCGTATGCACGAGCGCCCTATCGGCGACCTGGTTGATGCCCTGCGCCAGGTGGGGGCGGATATCACTTATCTGGGACAGGAAGGCTTCCCTCCGCTGCTGATTAAACCGGCGCACATTGCTGCGCAAGGCAGTATCAAGATTCGCGGTGATGTCTCCAGCCAATTCCTGACCGCCTTGTTAATGGCCTTGCCGATGACCGGCAAGGAGACTCACATTGAGCTGGTGAGCGAGCTCATCTCCAAACCCTATATCGAGATTACCCTGCGCCTGATGGCCCAGTTCGGTGTAGAGGTTCAGCGCGATGGCTGGGAGCGTTTTACCGTCCCGGCGGCCAGTGGCTATGTGAGCCCCGGTACTGTTTATGTCGAGGGTGATGCATCTTCCGCCTCTTACTTCCTGGCTGCCGGGGCATTGGGTGGCGGCCCGGTGCGTGTGCAGGGGGTGGGTGCCAAGAGTATCCAGGGGGATGTGGCCTTTGCCGATGCCCTGGAGGCTATAGGGGTGACCATTACCAAAGGGGATAACTGGATCGAAGCGTCTGCACCCCAATTACCACTCAAGGCCTTTAATCGTGATTTCAACCATATTCCCGATGCCGCCATGACCCTGGCGGTGGTGGCGCTCTTTTGCGATGGGCCCTCGCGCCTGACCAATATCGCCAGCTGGCGGGTGAAGGAAACTGATCGTATTGCGGCCATGGCGACCGAACTGCGCAAATTGGGAGCTATTGTGGAAGAGGGTGAGGATTGGCTGCAGGTTACACCCGTACCCACGCTCAACGCCCAGGTGCCGATTGATACCTACGATGATCACCGTATGGCCATGTGCTTTTCCCTGGCAACCTTTGGCGGGGTGCCGGTGCGTATCAATGATCCCCAGTGCACAGCTAAAACCTTCCCCACCTATTTTGATGTCTTCAGTCAGGTAGTGAGCTAATGGATACACCAATATTTTCCATCGACTTTAAGGTGCGCGATTACGAGTGCGATATGCAGGGCGTGGTTAATAATGCGGTGTACCAGAATTACCTGGAGCATGCCCGCCACGAATTCCTGTTGGCGAAAGGTATTAATTTTGCCGAGCTTGCGCGGCAGAAAATCAACCTGGTGGTGTTGCGCGCCGAGCTGGATTACAAGCTGTCGCTGACCAGTGGTGATGAGTTTTATATCACGGTTGAACTGGCGCAATCATCCCGGGTGCGCTTTGATTTTTTGCAGCATATTTATCGCAGGGCGGATAACAGGCTTATGCTCGCCGCCAAGATTACCGGAACCTCGGTGAATGAGCGCGGCAGGCCGTTTGTGCCGGACGTAATTGCCGGCTTGCTGGCATCCGGCTCACTGGTGTTGGAGTAGGTAGCGGCTGGCTGTTATTGGCTTCCGAAGGCCGCTTGTAGATGCTGCAGACGGCTTTTTTATTGCGTATCAAAAAAACTCAGGGGATATTCGGGGATGCCCTATTTTGTTTCCTCGGGTGACGTTCAATTGCTGTTTTTGTCGATTATTTTTACATTTTTGTATGTTCGTGTGATTTTTGTCATAAAAATACGATGATAATCAACGGGTTACTGCTATGGCGTACAAATTGCTTATTCATTTATGGTTTTAAAAATATTTTTTATATAGCCATGCATTTGGGGAGTGATCTTATGTTGATCAATCGTTTTTTAAAGCTGATCACCGCTATGGCGTTGTTAATGGTTGGTGCAACGACGCATGCCGGATTATTAAACGGGGAATCTGTAGAGGTGAAATACCTATTCCCCTCCACGGCAACAACCTATCAAAACCTGGGAACTACCGTAGTGGATGATGGTGTGGAGTACACCCAATTTCCCTACTTTGATCTGGATATATCCGACAACGCCATGGTGTTCGATTTCAAAATAGCCGCCAAGTTGGGCACCACCAATTTCAATGGCATTGTGCTGCGCGATATTAACAACACCGTGACTTTTACCAGCGTAACGCTGGATGCTATTTCCAATATGGTAGGACTCAATAGCAGCCGTATTTTTTTCGATGCCCACAGTATCTATGTCAATTTCAGCGCGCTGTCGTTTAATGCCAATACCCTGGTGAAATTAAACCTTGGGGGGATTAGTGCCAGGGTGCCAGAATCCAGCAGTTTGATTTTGTTGTTGGTGGGTTTGCTTGGGTTGATGATGATCCGCTGGCGTAAACGCGTTTGATATATAAGGTCAGGCGGGAATTGTCATCCCGCACTGCCCCGCGTACACCAACCCCGGTTCCTCCAGCATGATGGTGCTTTTTGGCCATTGGGCGTTGCGAGGGAATACAACGGGATATGCTTGGGGTTTGGTGCGGAAAAATGTTGTTGTATGGGCGCAAGCGTTTTGGCGTTCATGTCATAAAGCCTATTGTTGGGTCGTTTTCAGCGATTCGAGTGTTTTCAGGATACCTTCGATCATATCCGGGCTGGAGGCGACACCGACGATACCATTCACAATAAACTGCACGCCCACACACAAAATCAAAAATCCCATGATTTTGGTCATGGCATGCAGACCGTTCACACCCAGTACACCGACTAACCGGGTGGACAGGCGCAGGGTGATATAAACAATCACAGCCACCAGCAAGATCCCCGCAATAATGGCGAGAAAATGCAGCCAGTTAGTGGCCAGCGAAGTTAAGCCAATCGTCACAGAAATAGCACCGGGTCCAGCAAGGCTGGGCATGGCCAGCGGTGTAAAGGAGACATCGCGCTTGCGCTTGGACTCCTGGTGCTCGGCCTTGGTTTGCTCGGGTTCGTCTTTGGGGTAGAGCATACGCATACCGACACCGGCCACCAGAATGCCACCGGCAATGCGCAAGCCAGGTAGCGATAGGCCAAAGAACTGCATGATAAAACTGCCCCCGATCAAAAACGCCACCAGAATACAGATCATGTAAATAACGGCTTTGCGCGCTTGCTCCTGCCGCTCTGCTTCCGTATCACCTTCAGTGATAGCGAGGAACATGGGCGCAGTGCTGAAAGGGTTAATAATGGGCAGCAAAGCAACAACGGTAGCTATGGCGAGTTCCATAACAGCTCCACAATTCATCGGGGTAATACAAACGCCTGTTGCAAAAAAGCACAGCTGCCGCCACGCCTTGATTGGCAAGGCCTGGCGGCAGGGCTCTACATGCTATTCAAGTGGTTATCCACAGATACTGTGCATAAACCATGGCGACAGATTTAAGGGCTAACCAGCGCCTGTTCAACGGTCAGGTCATGAATATAGGCAAAGCGTGAACCATCGGCTGGCGGGTTGGCGATAGGATAGCGTTTGATACGCAGTATCACGCGGGTATCACTGCGATGCTGGTAGCCTTGGATGCTGTCGTAAAAGTGTTGCCATGGGCCCTGTGCTGTTTTAATACCCTGTTCGTTGTAACTAATCTCCCTCACCTGCAGGCACTGGTAGTTGGGAATAAGCGGGTGGTTGCAAGGGACAACCAAAGGTTGGATTTCAAGGAAAATAATGTCTCCCTGGCTGCCATAGCGTGTTTCCGCTGTCGGCTCTCCACGCAGGTGGATGTATTCACCCGAGTCCTGGCTCAGGGTGAGTACAGGCGACTCACTGTCGAGACGGATGGCCCAGTGACTGACGTTGGGCAGCCAGTTAGCGAAATAGTGTTCGTGGGCAGAGAGCTCGTTATCGAGGCAGGCTTTTAGCGTGCTGCGCAGCGGGCCGATTTTCAGATGGCTGCCTTTAATGGTCGCCGGGCCGGCTATGTTGTTACACAGGCCAGAAACCGATACCTGGCCATTGCTAAAGTCCAGCTGGGTACGCGCCTCCAGCGTTGAAGCTGGACGTTCGTTAATATTTACCAGCGTCCAGTGGTATTTGCCCAGGGCATCTATATCACTTTTGGGTACTTGCTGGGCACAGCCAGCGAGGGTTAAGACGGCGAGCATAAAAGGAATAATACGCATGGGGGTTTCCTTACGTTGGGTTAAGAGGCTATTACCTAGACTAGCAATAAATAGATGAAGTTGCTGGTTTTCTCGTGATTTATAAAGCAGTACGCTATGTTGTGATGATAAAAATTCAGTAGTCAGGGTAGAACTACATGGCCACAATTATTCCCAATATCCACGCCAGCACCACCAAAATGACCACGGGTGAACGTCGTTTTGGTCAACGCCTGGAGAAACTATTAGAAGACGATTATCTGTGTTGGTTTGATGTTCCCGTAGGGCAAGCGCGGCGCTATCCGGATTTTATTATCTTGCATCCGGGTCGAGGTTTGTTGTTTCTGGAGGTGAAGGATTGGAAGCTATCAACAATTCAATCTATGAATCACCAGACATTTACACTGCTAACCGCTAGTGGCGCTGTTAATAAACCAAATCCAATTGAGCAGGCGCGCCAGTGCGCTTATCAGGTGGTGAATACATTAAAACATGATAAAACTTTGGTTCAACCGAAAGGAAAACACCAAGGTAATTTAGTGTGTCCTTATGGCTATGGCGTGGTTTTTACCAATATATCGCGTAAGCAATTGCAAACGGCGTTAGGTGAGGAGGGTGAGTCCATACTGCCCGCACACCTGGTTATCTGCCAGGATGAAATGCTGGAAAAAACCGACCCCGAAGAGTTCCAGCAACGCCTGTGGGCGATGTTTAATTATCAATTTTCACAAAAACTCAGCCTGCCACAAATTGATCGTATTCGCGCCCATCTATTTCCTGAAATTCGCATAGGTACAGCCGATTTATTTGCCGTAACTGATGCGGCTGCAAGTGGGGCTATGGATGTTGTTGATATTGTGAAAGTAATGGATATGCAACAGGAGCAACTGGCGCGTAGCTTTGGCGAAGGACATCGTGTAGTACATGGTGTGGCGGGGTCAGGTAAAACCTTAATACTGGGCTTTCGCTGCTGGTATTTGGCCCGGACACAAAGTAAACCCATCCTTGTACTCTGCTACAACATATCCCTCGCGGCAAAATTGCGCGCGTTTATGCGTGAGAAAGGTATAGAGCAGCAAGTGCAGGTTTATCACTTTCACGACTGGTGCGGGCAGCAATTGCGCAGTTACCATATCGACCTGATAGACGGGGCTGAGCCTGTGTGGGAGCGACAGGTATTGAGTGTAATTCAAAGCGTGGACCAGGGGCACATTCCCCGTGCGCAATACGGCGCTGTGTTAATCGACGAAGGACACGACTTTGAAGCTGAATGGCTAAAGTTGGTTGTGCAGATGATCGACCCGGAAACCAACTCGCTGCTGTTGCTGTACGACGATGCGCAATCTATCTATAAGAAAAAATCCAATCTAAACTTCACCTTATCCAGCGTTGGCATTCAGGCGCGTGGCCGCACCAGTATCCTTAAGCTCAATTACCGCAATACCCGCGAAATTTTACAATTCGCCTTCAACTTCGCCAAAGATTTCCTGCAAGAAAAAGATGCCGATGAAGATTCAGTCCCCTTAGTAAAACCCGAGGTGGGCGGCAAGTCCGGCATGGCGCCAGAATTTCGCAAGCTTAACAATCGCCCCGAAGAATTAACCTTTATTCGCCGCTGCCTGCAAAAATGGCACAGCGATGGCGTCGCCTGGAACGAAATGGCCGTTATTTACTGCCACCACCACTTTGGTGAAGCGCTAGCGCGTGAGCTGAATCTGTACGCCATTCCCAACCTGTGCATGCGCGACAATAAAACCCGCCGCCAATACGATCCCAGTGACGATCAAGTACTGCTCGTCACTCGCCCCAGCAGTAAAGGCTTGGAGTTTCCTCGCGTGATCGTTGCCGAGTTAGGTGCACTGCAAGATGACGAGGAAAAAAGGGCAGAAGAGGTGCGGTTATTGTATGTGGCGATGACCCGCGCGCAGGAGACGCTGTTGTTGACAGCGTCGGGGGAGAATTCGTATGTGAGGCGGTTGGGTGTCATAAATTAATGGGGTGAACGCTTAAACAGGGTTTTCACCACAAAGGCGGTAAATTTCAACTATGTCAAACAGCGTAATCAAATAAATTCCATGCCTGCTTTGATAGGTAGAATTAACAAAAAAACCAATAAGAACGCCGTTACCACCAAAAGGTATCAAGTGATAGCTATGTATAAATTGATTGCAAATGTCGGTCACCGATACTGTTTTCCTGATTGACTTGGACGAGTCTGGTTCGTAAGGAAGGATAGTGTCCGCCTCATCTTGAGAAAGTTCTTTATGTGGAAAAACCGATACGGTGTATTTTTTTGCTTTAAACTCAGCAGAAACTTTGTTGAGCTCTATAAATTTCCGGACAGTAAAAAACCCCAAAAATAACTCTTTTTCTAAAGTAAATATGGACCTGTTTGATCATCTTTTTTGAAGCATACGCCTTAACAGCTTGTCCGCTGTTTTCATAAGATAGCTTTGCCAAAGTTCAGTTTCAGAAATCATGATTTATCTCAGTCAATTGTGAATGATAGTATTGGCCGCATGATTCCTACATGAACAATCGATAGGGATAAGCATTCCCAGGCAGCGTTGGAACATTGGCGATGGTCCTTGCCAATCGTTGTGAATATCGAATCGTGACCGGGACAGGATCGTACAGGGCATCATTATTCCAATCCATCTTTGTCAGCGCGAGTGTTTCCAGTGCGGTCAACTCAATCGGCCCTATACCTGCATGGCGAACAAGATTGATTGGACGAGGAATGCTTTTTCCACCTTGATAATAGTCTCCTCGCGACGCAGCAGCGGGTGAGTTGCCAGCAACCCAAACTAATGCTGAGTTTCCCGAGCGTTGCAACATAGTGCCTCGTGGAACAGGGTAGCCATCAGGCCACTGCTGTCCCATAGTTTGTAGATAAAAGAAAAGCCTGTTTTCCAAGTTGATACAATGTAAGTGCGACCAAACATTGGTAAAACAAAGGAAAACAGGCTTTGTCACATTCTAACACCGCATTTCATCAACTACTCAAACCTTTATCGAGACATGAATTTGAAGCGGAAGCTAAAAAGCATCATGTCGGCCAAAAATTGCGCTCGGCCACCCGCTGGGATCAATTTGTCGGCATGGCCATGTCGCAGCTCTCTGGCCGCCAAAGCTTGCGTGATATTCAATCCAATCTCGAAGCACAGCAGCATAAACTTTATCATCTCGGTGCCAAGCCAATAGCCCGTTCAACGTTGGCACGAATCAACGAAGTACAGCCCGCCGAACTCTACAAACACGTATTTGCTCGTCTGCTTCACCGCTGTAAATCCATGCAGGGCAAACACAAATTCCAGTTTAAAAATCCGCTGTACTCCCTTGATGCCAGCGCGATTGATTTATCGCTGTCGGTATTTCCCTGGGCGGCGCATCGAGATGACACAGCAAATGTAAAATTAAGTGTTGGCCTGAATCATGGCACCCAAGTGCCGGAGTTTGTCGCACTCAGTGATGGCCAGGAAAACGACATGATTGAGGGACGAAAATTTGATTTTCCCAAAGGCAGCATCGTTGCGTTTGATAAAGGCTACGTGGATTACCGCTGGTTTAAGTTATTGACAGATAAAGGAGTTTTCTTTGTAACCCGCTTGCGCGCCAAAGCCGTCTATCGCGTGGAAGAACGTCGCTATGCCGACAGCAGCAAAGGTATTATCAGTGATCAGGTCATTCAATTATCCAGCGCTCATGCGATCAAACGCGGCGCACCGAAGTTGCGTCGAATTGGCTATCGTGACGCAACAACCGGCAAATTCTATGAGTTTCTCACCAACAACTTTCAGCTGGCGGCGGCCACAATTGCAGCGATTTATAAGGATCGCTGGCAGGTGGAGTTGTTCTTCAAAGCGATCAAACAAAACCTGAAGATCAAAGCGTTTGTGGGCACTTCAAGAAATGCGGTGTTAACACAAATTTGGATTGCCATGATTACGTATCTATTGTTGGCATTTTCGCGTCACAGCACTAAAGCGGGATGGACAGTTCAACGGATCATGAGGGTAATTCAGTTAAATTTGTTTGAGCGTAGGAGTCTAAAAAGCATCCTGATACCGGACCCGCCGAATCATAAAAAAAGCGAGCCTCAAATGAGGCTCGCCTTATGAGTAGAACTATGGGACAGCAGTGGCCATCAGGCTCGCTTTTTTGCTGGGGTGTTGGATTACGGCTGTGCTGTAACCAAACACCGCGCCATCCTGCATAGCTGGATACCTCCACACACTCAACTTCCTGAATAGCAGAAAGTGCATCCAAAGCACCTTCCAACTCCTCTGGTTTGAAAGAGGTCGTTTTGTGGACGACTAAACGACGGGGAAGCAAGCCGCCATTACGGCTTTGATACAAATTAAGGCTACGCGCGAGTACCGCTCGCATATCGCTTCGGCTGAGGAAGGGATTTCGACGAGCTTCATCAACATCCTTAACCGGGTCACGCGCTTCGAAGGCGACAAACTGCATGCCGCCGCCATCGGCATCAAAAACTTGTGAACAGCAGGTGACATAATGGGCTGTTTTGGGGTCCCCTCTTAGTGCATAAGCCAGTCCGATATATGCCGTATTATCCGGCACACCTTTCAAGGGAGCCAACTTCCATGGAATGCCGCCAGCCTTTACATAAAGCGCAATGGAAAGGCGCCACGCTAACGATGCTTTATAGGGAAACTTGAAGACACGATCATTAATAACCTGGGTTGGAATACCATGACTTGCACCGATTGCCTTGAGTGTATCGTGTGCATCAAAACCGAAAGCACGAAAGCCGATTTGCCAGGCATCGGGTAAGTGCACCAACACCACATCAAATTGGTCACGTATTAATGACAGATGTTGCATGCCTGTACTTAATGCATTTAACAGGCGGGTAGATGGTGGACCTTCTGGCTCCAGCGATTCGATGTCATCCGGTAATCGTATATGTGCATCGCTTGTCTTGGCGGCAACCAATGGAACACCAAATGTATGTTCAAATCCCCGGAATTCGGGAACATACTGTTTTCGGTCACTGGGAGCATGGGTGGTTCTTAGGATGTTGACCAATCCACGCAAATGCTCCCATCCACTGGCAGGTCCTATGGTTGCAATGCGCAACTCAGGCGTATAAGTCGAAAATACAGCACTGCTGTAGCCTCCATAACGGTCGAGGCCCCGCAAGGGGTTTACATCCAGTGATGTATCTTCCGGATTGAAAGTCAGCAGAGGCTCATCCAGCAAAGAGAACGGGGGTAGTTTCGATGTGTCATAAATATTCATCGTCCGCTCCGTTGGAAATAACTATGTTCATGGCTGGGCCGGCTCCACGCGGTGATGGGCGATAGCTGGAACTCCGCATCCTGTCCTGGACCTGCGTCTTCTCTAAGATCAATCGCTCTGATGACGCCCTCCTTGTTGCCACTTGGCAAAAGCCTGGCCCATTCGGCGATAATACGAGCCCATTCCCTGTTTCGTCGTCCTGCCCAGCGTTCGCGCTGCCAGTCCATCACAGGATTTGTACGGTGTACGAAAGAGCTGGCATTGTTATCTGCCTCATGATCTGCATCACCTCCGCTGTCCGTGTGAGGTAATTCAACATAGGTGAAGGGCTCGAACGCACACCACCATCGGTCTGTCACATGCTCAAGCCGGATCTGCACACCTTCGTTGTAGGGATAATCATAACCATCCACTTGACCTGTCAATGGTGCTGAATACGCCTGATGGAGGCATGACAACTGCTCTTTGCGCGAGGCCACCCGCTCCGGGCTATCCGTGGGCAGACCGCTGGCAACGATGAGTGCGTGCCCTTTGCGCCGTAACTTCGGCAGTAACGGCTTTCGTCTGCTGAGTGCCCAGATTAAAGCATCGTAAAGTAACCCCAAGGCCCAGCTATCGGTATCAGGATGGAGTTCAATAGTGCCAGCAATCCGCCCTCCGACCGGCGCGAAGGCTTTGAGTAATTCTGCATCAGCACCAAAAGCAGCAATTTCCCGCCCGATGCTGGCCACAACAGCTTTTGCTCGCACCTCACGTACCAGTTCCCGAGCGCGGGCTGTCGTGATTGCTGTATTGATTTCAATGCGACGGGCATATTGCGGCATGGAGAGAATAGGTATTGCCGAACACTGCAATACTGGGAAGCTGCGATGCTCTCGTGTAGGTAGTGGCAACTCTGCCAATATCGGAGCCGGGCGAGACTCTTGAACATACGGCAATAGGGCGTCTGGCAGATTGATTCCGTCAACGATGTCTCCGGCCAGTTCATCAAACGTGGGTGACTCGACAAGAACTGCCGTCACCCCAGCTTGAGCCGCCTTCTCAAGCAAGGCTCTGACTGCGGGCAGGATAGAATTGGCTGAACGCGTTACCCAGTAGATGCCTCCGGGGAAGGCGCTCGGCTGTGCCAAGGCTTGGGTTAACGCGGCCATGATCGACTCGTCACGTCCGCTGTAACCGACGATGACCAGCCCGAAACGCGCACAGGCAGCACCCAGAACACGCCGCATCCGGGCATCCTGTTCTTTCAGCTCGTCGGTGGTATTCTTCAGTTCAACCGACTGGAAGTCACCATGTAGCTTGGCCAGAAATGGCCAGTGGGACTCGCGCAAACAACGTTCCGCGCGCTCTGCATTGTCGATGGCTGCAGTTGTCATATTTGCCCGATCACCCGGCGATACCAACTGATCAGTCAATGTAGTTGCTGTTTCGATCAATTGGTCGAAATTGGTGGTGAAAGCGCAGGGAATACGGCGGGTCGTCAATAGCGCGGCAAGTACGCGGTGCGCAAAGGAAGGCGTACCCATTGTGACCGCTTTCTCGATGTAGAGGCGGCGAGCCTCCGCCGTTGGGTATACCGCCTCGAAAGCCTTGGCGTACTCCGTCGGATCATCCGGTGGCGGCAATTCCGAGCGTGTGCTGAAGAACAGGTCGATGCGTTGCTGCCACAAGGGGTCATTGGCATCCACTTCGCGGGGGCTGATCTTGGACAGTTGACAGAACAAGTGCTTCTTGAAATCAAGAATCATCGAGTAGCCGGTCGGAATACCCGCCGAAGCCGAAGCTCCGGCACCGAGAAACCAAGCGAACTGTTCTGGCCTCAAACAGAAGGTGCTGGCAAATTGTTGTCCAGTCAGTGTCTTGATCATTCGAGTGCCTCCTTGTTTGAAGAGTTTTTTCCCGAACCATTTAACAATTAGCCGTTAATTAAAATCCATTCGGGATTGCTGCACTGTTCTGGGTGGCAGCCCGCGAGGGACGAGGTTTTCCTTGCGCAGCCAGTCCAGCCATTGTTTCAGTTCAGCAGGTGAAAAACGCGCCTTGCTTTCATGCCAGTTTTCGCGCAAGTCGGTGATGATCTGCTCATTGGTGGGCTGGATGCCGTCGATCAGGAAATCGTTCCAGACGGCGAAGAGTGTGGCGATGATCTCGACCTGCTCGGTGGTCTTGTCGGCCAGTGAGTAGATCAGGTGGTCGAATTCAGCTTTCTGCTCCGGTGACATCAGGGACTCTGCCTTTTGGGCAGGCTCTGATAAGGCGGGCAGGCAGCGGTATTCCGTCTTTGTCCTGCCGTTTGCTAAAGTCTTTTCATTTACCTCGAACCAGTGCTTAGCCTGACCTTGCTGCTCGAAATCATAAATCCATTTATCCAGCGGCCCGGCGGCTTCGCGTTCGGGTTGCAGGTTCAGTTTCAATCCCGCATGAGCCTGCGCCAGATAGGCTGCTTTAGCGGCAGCGGTTCGACCAAAGTATCTGGCATTGGCGAGTTTTTTGACTGCGTAGCAACCAATGGCGGCGCGGTAGCTGGTCAGGTCAATAGCCTGAGCTTGTGAAGGCGATGCAGGTTGGTGTTCTTTCTCTGCGGTGCTTTGCGATTGGACATGCATCAAAGCGTTTAGCAGTTCGGACTGTTTGCTGGTTGCGATATTAATTTGCTGATCCAGTGTATCGCAGAAGACCATCAGCTCATCGATCTTGGTGACGATGCGATTTTGTTCGGAAAGTGGAGGGAGAGGGACTAATGTTTCCTTTATCTTGCCAACATTCAGGTTGGGCTGTGCAGCCCCTTCTGCTATTTTCCGTATTTCTTCATAAATTTTTATGAAGAAATACTTAAGATATTTCTTTGTACCAGAAGATGAGCCATAAAAAACCATAGCTGCAATCGCTTGGTTTGTGGCTCCAGCAATCGAAAGCTCACTAATCTGACCTCTCGTTTTTCCTTGCCCATATAGTGCGATAATTAGCGAGCCAGAAGGGAAAATTTTGCAGTTTGTTTCCTTTAACGCCTTTTCTGTAATGTAGGTTTCCGGCTTTTCGGTAAAAAGCTTGTTCGTTGCAGAGCTGGTGTACCAAGGTATCTCTCCACCATAATAATCCTTGTTTGTTGTTGCAGGGGTTGAGCCAGTACCCACATCAACAATGTCGATTACACGTACCCACTCCCATCCCTGCGGCAACGCATAAGGTTTTTCCTCGTCCGACACCGGCGGAAAGGGTTTGGGTTTCTTGATCTTGCCTTCCTCTACCAACCGCTGTTTCTCGGCCTCGATTTCTTTCAGCAGTTCGCTGGCGGGTTGGTCGTTCGGGTTTTGTGGGACGAGTTTTCCCATCACGGCCAGTTGCAGGATGGCCTTGCGCAGTTCGGCGACGTTTTCCTTGACAGTGTAAAGCTCGCCGAAGTGTTCGGCGAGAAAGGACTGGGCGTGTTGGTGTTGCTCGGGGTCGGCGATATTCAGCAGTTGTTTGATGGCAGCTGCGTGGACGGTTCGGCGCTTTTCCTGCTGGGCAGCGCGCAGCTTTTCTAGCTCGTCGCAGCGGGTCATCAGTTCGTCGATTTTGGCGATGATACGGTGTTGTTCGTTCAATGGTGGTGCCGCCACAAGTAGGTTTTCAAGAGCCTCTTTGTTGAGATTTTGAATCCCGATGCCCTTCCCCTCTTGCCTTGTTTGACTTCGATATAAAGGGGTTTGACTGAAAACACGGAAATATTCAAATAATAAAGTGCATCGTGGCCGTATAACGGCACAGAATGCGCCGAAGGTACATTCCCTGTTTGATTCAAACTGCGCAGCTTTTCCGACTAAGTGAGGGGAACCGCTCGACATCGCAATGAGGATATCGCCATTTTTTATCTTCTGGGATTCACTAACCAGTGAAGATGGAACAAAAACTGTTCCTTGAAAATTTATAATCTCTTGAATATTGTTCGCTCTAAGCAATTCTACTGAATCGTGAAAACGAATTTCATTAGATTGACTTTTTGAGTATGTGACGCCTCGAATAATCTCAGCCAACTCTCCAAGTCGCACCCACTCCCACCCCTGCGGCAATGCATAAGGTTTTTCCTCGTCCGTCACCGGCGGCAAGGGTTTGGGTTTCTTGATCTTACCTTCCTTTACCAACTGCTGTTTCTCGGCTTCGATCTCTAAGAGCAATTCACTGGCAGGCTGGTCGTTTGGGTCTTGCGGTACCAGCTTGCCCTGCATGGCCAGCGTCAAGATCAGTTCACGCAGCTTTTTGATGCCATCGGGTGCAGAGAAGGCAGTGTCGAAGTGCTGTTCCAGCAATCGGGCGGTGTGCTTATTCATGCTCGCCCTCGGGTTTTTGCAGGGTTTTCATTTGGTTAATCAGACGGTCGAAGTCGCTTTCGAACAGGCGGTCCTGCACGATGCGGTATTTCTCGAATTCGCTTTCGGCGTGGGCCTTGGCAATTTCTGCCGTGATCCTGCCTGCGTCTTGCAGGACTTCCCGGTCGGTGGCGGCGATAAAGCGGCTCAGGCGGGTTTCCCAATCCTGCATGGTCATGGGGATTTTGCGTAGCGCCATGTCTTCGGCCACATCCAGGTAGGCGTTTACCAGTCGCGTCAGTTGCGCCATTTCATGTTCGGTCAGGTAGTTTTTGGCCACCACCACATCGAACTTCTGGATTTTGCCATGTGGTGCGTCTTTCCAGTTGGTCAGGCCCATGTGTGGCTTTTCGGCGTCGGCGCGGTTGACGATCACCTCCGCCGCTGTCTGGCCGTGGATGGCCCAGTGCAGTTTGTTCTGCACAGTGGCAAAGAAACGCTGGGTGGCTTGTGCCGTCACATCGTAATCAATCGCTGTGGTGTAGATGTCAGTAATCTTCTGGTAGAACTTGCGCTCGGAGAGGCGAATCTCGCGGATGCGTTGCAGTTGCTCTTCAAAATACTGTTCCGTCAGGAGGGAGCCGCCGCTTTTGAGGCGTTCATCGTCCATCACCCAGGCTTTGAGGGTGTATTGCTCGATGATACCGGTGGCCCATTTGCGGAACTGCACGGCGCGTTCGGAGTTGACTTTGTAGCCCACAGCGATGATGGCCGGGAGTTGGTAGTGCCCGGTATTGTAGGTTTTGCCATCGGAAGCAGTTATTCGAAATTTTCTAATAACTGCCTCTTCCTGTAACTCTTTGTCCTGAAAGATCTTTTTCAGGTGATAGTTGATGGTGGGGACTTCCACGTCATAGAGCGTGGCCATCATTTTCTGGCTCAGCCAGATGCTTTCGTTCGCGTAGACCGCTTCCACGCCCCCCTGGCCGCTGGCAGCCACGAAGGTCAGATATTCGGCGGCGGAGGAGCGGGTGATGGACGTCTCCTTGCCGGGTTGTTGCTTGCGAGTCATGCCTTGCCCCCGGTGGCCTTGAGGGCGGCCAGCAGTTCGGTTTTCAGCGCTTGCTGGGCGGCCTGAAGCTGGCGGGTGATGTCCAAATATTCGGCCATGAGTTCGTCAGGGTCGCCGTGCTCAACGGTGACTTCATGGGGGTTCTTGCAGTCCAGGTTGTAGTTGCGTTCGGCAATGTCTTTGGCGGATACCTTCCAGGCATGCTCGGTGGTTTTGCGGCGTTTGCGTTCGGCGCCGCCCCACCATTTTTTTTCCAGGTCAAACTCGCCGATGGTGAGCGGCTTGGAGCGGGAGTAGCTTTTGTAGCCTTCGGGGTAGGGATGCTCGAAGAACCAGACATCCTTGGTGGGGCCGCCTTTTTCAAAAAACAGGATGTTGGTGGCGATGCTGGTGTAGGGAGCGAACACGCCTTTGGGCAGACGTACGATGGTGTGCAGGTTGAAGTCTTCCAGCAGTTCGCGCTTGAGAGTGGTTTTTACGCCTTCTCCAAATAGAAAGCCATCGGGTAATACCACGGCAGCTCTACCTGTGGGCTTTAACAGGTGCATGATCAGTGCCATAAACAGGTCGGCGGTTTCGCGGGTCTGGTGTTTGGCGAGGAAGTTTTTCTCGATGCCGTCTTCTTCCATGCCGCCGAACGGCGGGTTGGTAATGATGATGTCCACCCGGTCGCGGGGGCCGTAGTCTTTGTAGGGGCGCGAGAGAGTATTGTCGTGGCGAATCTGGGTGGGCACTTCAATACCGTGCAGCATCATATTGGTGATGGCCAGCATGTGCGGCAGCGGTTTTTTCTCGACACCGTGAATGCTTTTTTGCAGGCGCTTCTTGTCGGCGGTGGTTTTGGCTTGCGACTTCAGGTGCTCGATGGCGCAGGTGAGAAAACCACCCGTGCCGCAGGCAGGGTCGAAAATACTTTCGCCCAGTTGCGGGTTTATGGTATCGACAATAAATTGGGTTACAGCGCGCGGCGTGTAGTACTCCCCGGCATTGCCTGCCGATTGCAGGTCGGCAAGGATTTTTTCGTAGATGTCGTTGAACAGGTGGCGGTCGTTGGATTTATTGAAGTCTACATCGTCTTCAATGGTATTGATGACCTGACGCAGCAAGGTGCCGGATTTCATGTAGTTGTAGGCGTCTTCGAATACCGAACCGATGACACGTCCGTGCTCGGAAACACCTGCTTTGGTGGCCAGTTGCTTCAATGCCGGGAACAGGTTGTTGTTGACGAAATCGATCAGCTCTTCGCCAGTCATGCCTTCCGGGTCTTTGGCCCAATTGCTCCAGCGGAAACGCTTTTGCAGCGGGGATTTGTAGTCGGCATGGGTGAGCTCCCATTCCTGTTCTTTGTCGTCATAGATTTTCAAGAATAAGAGCCAGCACATTTGGCTGATACGTTGGGCGTCGCCATCGACGCCTACATCTTTACGCATGATGTCCTGAATAGATTTGATCAATGTGGCAAGTGACATTAAGGGGTCCTGTTACTGCTGGTACAGTGCTTGTTCGAGTTGTAGAACAGCCTGTTCGTATTGGGCTTTTCCGCCAAAGGCGCGGATCAGTTCGATGGGGGTGCCCAGTTGGTCGAACGGGGCGAGGGTCAGAATCTGGGTTTCTTCGATAGCGGCTACGCCTTCATCGGCGTATTTATCGAGCAGGGCTTCGAGCACCTTTTGTGCCTGTTTCCCATATTGGGCAAAGTAATGGCGCTTTTTGACCTGCTCAGCGCGCTCGCGGCGCGTGAGCGGTGGCTGATCCCAAGCGACATGGCAGAGCAGGTCGAAAGGGTCGAACACCTTACCAGATTTTTTACCGACTTCCTCTGCCAGGGCGTCAAAAAATATGCCTTGCTCGGCCAGTTCGTCGATGATGG
Organism: Cellvibrio japonicus Ueda107; assembly: GCF_000019225.1. NCBI lineage: Bacteria > Pseudomonadati > Pseudomonadota > Gammaproteobacteria > Cellvibrionales > Cellvibrionaceae > Cellvibrio > Cellvibrio japonicus. The sequence goes on from NC_010995.1 coordinate 776,905, forward strand.
CCTGTTTCTTTTCTGCCCCGCTCCAACGTCGTAAAAAATCGTTGAGTGATGTGAACTCTTTGGCCAGAGTGTTGCGGGTGTAGTCTTTCAAGGACTCGGTGATCAGCTTGCCGTTGGCGTCAAAGTATTGCACGCGCTCGGCGACCACCTTGACATCTACCTTGTCGACCACATAGCGGCGAGGTGCTTGAGGGTCATCATCACCGGGGTAGGCAATGCCATCGTAATCTGGGTTGTCGTCACCGGTAGAGTAGGTGAAATCATCGGGGGCATCTCCCGCAATGGATTCATCCTGTTCGTCTGGTGGCACGGGGGAGTCGTCACTCTTGGGTTCATACACTTGCACCGGGTCGCCATCAAAGTTCGGGTCAGCAAAGAGTTCCGTGGCTTTTTTGAAGTCGAGAATGGTGAAGTAGTATTTGTCGAAATCTTCATTGATCCGGGTGCCGCGCCCAATGATCTGTTTGAATTCCGTCATGGATTGAATACGCTGATCCAGCACAATTAGCTTGCAGGTTTGTGCATCTACACCTGTGGTCATCAGTTTGGAGGTGGTGGCAATAACCGGGTATTTACTTTCGGGGAAAATAAAGTTATCCAGCTCTTTTTTTCCTTCCTCGTTATCGCCAGTAATACGCATCACGTATTTGCTGTTTTCTTTAACCAGATCAGCATTTTCATTGACCAATGCCTGACGCATACGCTCGGCATGGTCGATGTTGTCGCAAAAGATAATGGTTTTATCAAAACGGTTAGTGGCTTTTAAAAAATCACTGACCTTTTTAGCGACCAGTTGGGTGCGCTTTTCCAATACTAGGGTTTTGTCGAAGTCGCGTTGATTGTAAATTCGGTCTTCAATTTCATTGCCATGCTTGTCGAGCATGCCCTTGTCGGGGCGCCAACCGGTCAGGTCTTTGTCGAAATCGATGCGCACCACCTTGTAGGGGGCAAGGAAACCATCGTCGATACCTTGGCGCAGTGAGTAGGTGTAAATCGGTTCGCCGAAGTAGTCGATGTTGGAAATCTCTTTGGTTTCCTTGGGTGTAGCGGTCAGGCCAATTTGGGTGGCAGAGTGGAAATATTCCAGAATTTCCCGCCAGGCGGAATCTTCTGCGGCACTGCCCCGGTGGCATTCATCAATCACGATCAGGTCAAAGAAGTTTGGGCTGAACTGCTTGTAGATGTTCTTTTCTTCTTCATTGCCGGTGACGGCCTGGTAAAGCGACAAGTAGATTTCATAGGACTTATCAGCCTGCCGCTTTTGGATTTTGGTCATGGTGGCACCAAACGGCTTGAAGTCGTTGGTCATGGTCTGATCGACCAGAATGTTACGGTCGGCCAGAAACAGGATGCGCTTCTTGGCGCGCGCTTTCCACAGCCGCCAGATGATCTGGAAGGCGGTATAGGTTTTGCCGGTACCCGTGGCCATGACCAGTAAGATGCGTTGTTGCCCCTTGGCAATAGCTTCGATGGTTTTGTTGATGGCGAGCAGCTGGTAGTAACGAGGCGTTTTGTTGCTGCCGTCGCTGTAGTAGTCCTGGGTTATCAGGTGTTGTTGCGGTTGGCTCAGCCCTTGGTGTTCTGCCCACCATTGCCACAAAGTTTCCGGGCTGGGGAACTCATCCAGTACCAGCTCGCGCTCCAGCTGGCCATCTTTAGCGATCTTGTTGTGAAATAGAAAGCCATCGCCGTTACTGCTGAACACAAACGGCACTTGCAATAGCTCGGCGTAGCCAAGGGCTTGTTGCATGCCGTCCCCCACCGAGTGTTTGTTGTCCTTGGCCTCGATGATGGCGATAGGCATGTTGGGTTTGTGGAAGAGCACATAGTCGGCCCGCTTGGCCTTGCCCCGGCTGTGTAGCTTGCCGCGCACGATGATGCGGCCTTTGGTCAAATTAAGCTCTTCGCGGACCTGGGTCTGGATATCCCAGCCGGATTTTTCCAGGGCAGGTGTGATGAATTTAGTGCAGATGTCGCGTTCAGTGAGTTGTTTTTTATTCATATTTTTTCAAGTGCCATATCCAATATGTTGCTTCTTCTTTTTATTGATCTGTGATTAAAGCGCTTCTGAGAGTCATTTGGACTGGGGCGAGCCGTTCAACGCCTTGGCAACGCTTTCGGGTACATCGACCCATACTTGAATGCCCAACCCATGAAGCACTTGAAAAAGCTTACCCCATTGCACGCTATCGCTGCCGCGCTCCACTTTGCCGAGAAAGTTTTCGCTAACGCCTATGCTGCCAGCAGTGTCGTCTTGGCGGATGTTCTGTGCTTTACGGCTAGCGCGTACTACCTTGCCGATGGCCGCTGGGGTGTCGATGGGTATTTGCATACAAAATCCTCATGTTTGTAAGGATTTTGTACTAATGGTTCATAATTGGCAAGAAATCCTTATGATTGTGCGGATTATTTATAATGTCGAGGTTATATCGGTAGAGTCCTCACAAGTGTGAGGATTAATTAGTGGGGTTTTAGCGCAATAAAAAGCCACCTTGTGAGGTGGCTTTGGAGTCAAGCTTTCGGCTGCGATCTACACGTTAAACAAAAAGTGCAATACATCGCCGTCTTTCACAATGTATTCCTTGCCTTCCTTGCGCGCTTTGCCGGCATTCTTTGCGCCCTGTTCGCCCTTGTATTGCACAAAGTCTTCGTAGGCAATGGTTTCAGCGCGGATAAAGCCTTTTTCAAAGTCGGTGTGGATAACCCCGGCGGCCTGTGGTGCGGTGGCGCCTACCGGAATCGTCCAGGCGCGCACTTCCTTAACACCCGCCGTGAAATAGGTGTGCAGGCCGAGCAGTTGGTAGCCGGCGCGGATTACACGGTTGAGGCCGGGTTCTTCCATGCCCATTTCGGCGAGGAATTCTTTTTTGTCATCGCCTTCCAGTTCGGCGATATCGGCTTCCAATTTGTTGCAGATGGGAACCACTACAGAGTTTTCTTCGGCGGCAATGTTGCGCACCACATCCAGGTGTGGATTGTTTTCAAAACCGTCTTCCGCCACGTTGGCGATATACATGGTGGGTTTCAGGGTAAGCAGGTTGATTTCCTTGAGCAGGGTTTTTTCCTCGGTGCTCAAGGCAAATGAACGCAGTGGTTTGGCTTGGTCGAGGTGCGGCTGGATTTTTTCCAATAGGGCTTTCATGGCCAGTGCATGCTTGTCCTGGCCTTTGGCTGCCTTGGCGTAGCGGTTGAGGGCTTTTTCCACGGCCTCCAGATCGGCGAGGGCCAGTTCGGTGTTGATTACCTCAATGTCGGCAGCCGGGTTTACACCATTGGCGACGTGGATCACGTTGTCGTCTTCAAAGCAGCGCACTACATGGGCGATAGCGTCGGTTTCGCGGATATTGGCGAGGAATTTGTTGCCCAACCCCTCCCCTTTTGAGGCGCCCGCAACCAAGCCGGCGATGTCAACAAACTCCATGGTGGTGGGCACAATACGCTCGGGTTTGACGATTTCGGCGAGCTTGTCCTGACGAGGGTCGGGCACTACCACAATACCGGCGTTAGGTTCGATGGTGCAGAAAGGGAAGTTTTCGGCGCTGATGCCCGCGTTGGTGAGGGCGTTGAACAGTGTTGATTTGCCGACGTTGGGCAGGCCGACGATGCCGCAGTTAAAACCCATGGTGTTGTTCCGCTAGTGGTCAAAAGAAAAGGCGCGATTATACCCGGCTTGGAGGAGTGGCTCTAGTTTAGCGCCTGGGATCGGTATGCAGGTTTTTCATGGCCTTGTCCCAATCGCCGTTGATGGCATCGGGCAGGCAGGCAATAGCGCGATCAATGGCGTTGTCGATCAGCTCCTGCTCACTGGCCGGTGCGCGCTTGAGTACAAAGTTCGCTACCAGCTTGGCATCGCCCGGATGGCCAATGCCCAGGCGCAGGCGGCGGAAATTGTTGTTATTACCCAGGGCCGCGATGATGTCGCGCAGGCCATTGTGGCCGCCGTGGCCACCGCCCTGTTTGAAACGCGCGCTGCCGGGTGGCAGATCCAGCTCGTCGTGGGCGACGAGTATGGCCTCGGGGGCGATTTTGAAGAAGTTGGCCAAAGCCCCGACAGACTGGCCGCTGCGATTCATATAGGTGGTGGGAATGAGCAGGCGCAGATCGCGCCCTTGATAGTTAACCCGCGCTGTCAGGCCTGCGTATTTGCTATCGGGCACCAAGGTTGCACCCAACTGGCGTGCGAGCAACTCTACTAAGTCAGCACCGGCATTGTGGCGGGTGCGCTCGTATTCGCTGCCGGGGTTGCCCAGTCCCACCAGCAATTGAATCTCATTGGCCATAGCTTTCTCTCGCAGCAGTTGTCTTATGGGCGCGCATTGTGGCGATATTTGGCGGGGGTGGAAAGTTACAGGCAATAAAAAAGGGCAGGGTCCGAAGACACTGCCCTTGGCGAATAGAAAAATCCGATTACTCGGCAGCTTCTTCGCTTTCACCACCTTTGGCCTTGAGGATGGTCACAACCGCGAGGTCGTGATCAGCGCCTTTGGTCAAGTCGGTGGAAATAACGCCTTTTGGCAGTTTCAGGTCAGAGATATGGAGAATCTGACCGGCTTCTATCGCCGCCAGATCTACCTCGATGAACTCGGGCAGGTCTTGTGGCAAACAGGTAACGTCCAGTTGGGTCAGGTTGTGAACCACTTTACCGCCCTGGGTTTTTACGCCCACAGAGGTAGCTTCGTTGATGAAGTGCAGTGGAACCTGCTTGTGCAACTTGGTGTTTTTGTCAACGCGCAGGAAGTCTAGGTGCAAAACTTGCGCCTTGGAAGGGTGGCGCTGTACATCTTTCAGGATCACGCTCTCGCTGGTGCCATCGATGTTCAGGTCGATAACGTGGGAGAAGAACGCTTCGTGTTGCAGGTGCTTGAGCAGTTCGTTGTGGGAAACGCTCACGTTGACCGGTGCTTTGCTACCGCCGTAAATGATGGCAGGTACCTGGTCAGCCAGACGACGCAGGCGGCGGCTCGCACCTTTCCCCAAGTCGTTACGGGCAGTTGCATCTAATTTAAAGTCTTCAGACATGTTGACGTCCTCGATAAACCTCAGGAATCCGCGACCAGAACTCCGAGGGGTTTTAAAAACCCTGTTGCCAGGGCGGTTAGCTGGGTGCGTATTCTGCCTTAGCGGAACATCGCACTCAGGGATTCTTCATTGCTCAACCGGCGCATGGCTTCGGCGAGCATTTTCGACAGGGTCAGGGTGCGGATTCGCGCACAGCCTTGCGCTGCCTCACTGAGCGGAATGGAGTCGGTGACAACCAACTGGTCCAGCTCGGAATGGTTGATATTGTCTATGGCCTTTCCCGACAGTACCGGGTGGGTACAATAGGCCACTACCTTTTTCGCACCCTGTTCCTTCAGTGCTTTGGCTGCGCTGCACAGGGTGCCGGCAGTATCAATAATGTCATCGACCAACAGGCATGTCCGCCCGTCCACCTCACCGATGATGTGCATCACTTCCGCGACGTTGGCGCGCGGGCGACGCTTATCGATAATGGCCAGGTCGATACCCAATTGTTTGGCCACGGCGCGGGCGCGCACCACGCCGCCGATATCGGGCGATACCACAATCAGGTCTTCAAATTTTTGCTGCTCTATGTCTTCCAGCAGTACCGGCGAGCCGTAGACATTGTCCACCGGCACATCAAAAAAGCCCTGAATCTGCTCAGCGTGCAGGTCGACGGTCAGCATGCGGTCTATGCCAACACTGACCATCATATCCGCTACTACCTTGGCGGTAATGGGTACACGGGCTGAACGCACCCGGCGATCCTGGCGCGCGTAGCCGAAATAGGGAACCACGGCAGTGATGCGTCCGGCAGACGCGCGGCGCAGGGCGTCTACCATCACAATCAGTTCCATCAGGTTGTCGTTGGTGGGTGCGCAGGTAGGCTGCACCACAAAGACATCGCGGCCACGCACGTTTTCGTTCAGTTCAACCGCGATTTCGCCATCGGAAAACTGGGATACAGAGGCATCACCCAGGGGGCGACCCAACTGCTCCACAATCTTTTTCGCGAGATCGGGGTTGGCGTTACCGGTAAAGACCATTAAGTCAGTCACGTCAGATACCTTTTGCTGGTTGCCGGGGTGAGTGCTGAAATACCAGAGCCGATGTCAGTTTACACAAAGCTAGCTGTTTTACCCTTGGGATTTTGCAAACCCTTGGGCAATTGGCGATGGCTGGGGAGATAAGAAGAATAGTCATTGTTGCGCAGTTTGTTGAGTCACGCGGCTGGCATTAAACGCTTGAGCTGTTACGACAATGACAGGAAGAGATGGCAGGGGCGGAAGGACTCGAACCTACGAATGGCGGGATCAAAACCCGCTGCCTTACCACTTGGCGACGCCCCTGTTGTTTTACATCGGCGAAAGAGCGCTGATGCTCTTGAAATCAGCTGGCGGGAAGCAGCTTGTAGAGCGGGGATTGGTTAACCCCTTTGGCTACAAAGCCGGGTAGATGTGCAGGCAATTGTGTTTGTACCCATTGCGCTTTTTCTACCGAATCGAAGCTGGCAAAAACACAGGCTCCGGTTCCCGTCATGCGTGCGTGGCGATCGAATTGTTGCAGCCAGTTGAGTGCTTCATCCACTTGCGGATACAGCTTTCTCACCAGGACTTCGCAGTCGTTTTGACCACCCCGTTCAAGGAAGGCCGCCACTTTAATGGCCGCCGTGTCTCTTGTCAAATCCCCGTGAGAAAAAATTTCTGCAGTGGATACATGGCAATCAGGTTGCACAACAAGGAACCATTTTGGCGGTATTTCAATAGGTTGCAGGCTTTCGCCGACACCTTCTGCCCAGGCGGTTTGGGCGTTGACGAACACGGGCACATCAGCGCCCAGTTGCAAGCCCAGGGTTTGCAACTGCTGCTTGCTGAGGCCGCATTGCCAGAGATGGTTGAGCGCAACCAGGGTGGTGGCGGCATTGCTGCTGCCACCGCCAATGCCGCCGCCCATGGGCAGGCGCTTGGTGAGTTGTATATCGACGCCGAGCGGCTTGGGTTTGTAGGGTTCCAGTGCGCGCGCTGCGCGGATAATCAGGTTCTGCTCAAAATCGACACTGGGCAGGGCCGGGGCCAGGGTAATAGGGCCATGGTCGCGTATTTCGAAGTAGAGTTCATCGCCATAATCGAGCAACTGGAACAGGGTTTGGAGCAGGTGATAGCCATCGGCACGACGCCCGGTGATGTGCAGGAACAGGTTGAGCTTGGCCGGGGACAGCAGGCGCAGGGCGTTCATGGTTAGTGAATTCCCAGTTGCCAGTCGCGGATCACCAGGGTCAGGCGCAGGTCGCGGTATTCCGCCTGGATTTTTCCGGGTAGCGCCAGGCGCGTCTCGCCGTGGTAATAGTCGCGGTAGTTGCTGTAATGAATTGTCCAGTTGGCTTGTTGCAGTTCGCTGATCAGCCCTTGCGGCGAGAGTTGGAGCCCGGTGATGGGGGTCTTGGGCGCCGGCAGGCCGCGCACCCAGTAGCTGAGCTGGCTGACTGGCAGCGTCCAGCCGGCAGCCTTTTTAATCAGGCTTTCGGCACTTTGGGCGTGCATGGGCGGCTGGCCCGACTGTAACAGGGTGACAGCTGCCGGTGCGCCGATAATTTGCAGGCGTTTTTGGCCGAGTGGGCCGCTGAGGTAAATCTGGTAGTTATCCGGCTGCTGCTGCCATTTGAGGGTGGCGCTGCCACTTTCCTGCGGGCTGCGTATGCCCAGCTTGCCATCGATTTGCCAGCTGGCGACAGCTTGCAGTTGCTGCTGGTGGGCTTGCAGATCGGGAGGGGGCGTGAGGCCGCGTTGGCTGGCGCAGCCCATCAGGCCCGCTGCGGTGAGCAGTGCCAGGAGGCACAGGAGACGATACATCAGAGTTCAACCTTCAAACGTTCGAGGGTGGAGCGAAGCAGGGGATGGGTTTTCCCTTCGCGTGTTTTTTTCTGCAATCCCTGGCGCCACACCTGTCGGGCTTCATCGGCGCGGCCACTGACCCAGAGTGCTTCACCCAGGTGCGCTGCAATTTCCGCATCGCCGCTGGCGTCATAGGCGCGTTGCAACAATTCTATGGCGCGGCCCAGGTTGCCGCTGCGGTATTCAATCCAACCCATGGAGTCGATGATGGCAGGCTCATCCGGCGACAGTGCCAGTGCCTGGTTCACCAGGTTGCGCGCCTCTTCCAGGCGGTTGGTTCTGTCTGCCAGCAGATAGCCCAGGGCATTCAGTGCCTGGGCATTGTCGGGTTGCAGGCTGAGGAGATGACGCAGGTCTTCCTCGGCCTTGTCCAGCTGTCCCTGCTGTTCATATTGCAGGGCGCGTGCATAGCGTAGCGGGATACTGTCGGGCAGTTCGCGGATGGCTTCGTTTAATACCTGGTCCGCCATCGGGTGCTGTTGGTGCAGGCGCAGGGTTTCCGCTTCGAGCATAAAGAGAATGGCTGCATGCTCGGGTTGGCGCAGGCTTTGGCGATTGATGTGCTGGTGTGCCGCATCGTATTCACCGCGCTGCATAAAGATGTCCAGCAGGCGCGCCTGTGCGGCGAGGAAATCGCTTCCCCCATTAACCTGCAGGTAGTAGAGAAGGGCTTCGTCCGGATTGCCGGCGGCTTCGCTCATCTGCCCCAGGTAGAAGTTAGCTGTATTTTTGTGCTGGCCTAGTTCAACCAGCGCTTCAAAGGCGCGCTCGGCTGTCTCCTGGTCCTCGCGCTGGAGTGCCACTATGCCCAGGGATAGCCAGATATCGCCATTGTGCGGTAGCTGTTGGGTCAGGAGCGCAAACTGCTGTTGCGCGGCGGCCAGGTCGTTATGGCTGAGGATACGCGCGTATTGGTAGCGCAGCCGGTGGTTATCGGGGTGCAAGGCCAGGAGGTCTTCCATTTTGGCAATGGCTTCCTGGTCGCGCTTGAGCAAGTGGAGCAGGTTGGCTTCGAGGATGGCGGGCGGCAGGCTGCGCGGGGCGAGTTTAAGGGCGCGTCGGGCCAGTGTCATGGCTTGGGGGTAATCCCCCTGTTGCTCCAGGAGCAGGCCAGTGCCCACCAGCAGTTGTTCGTTGTTCTTGTGAGTTTTCAACAGGGACTGGAATTCCGCCAGGAGTTGGTCGTGCTCTGCTTTGGAGAGTGTATTCGCCTGGGCGGCGATGACCTGGAAGTGCGGCGTTTCCCCCTGTTCCAGCAGGCGCTGCGAAGAGGCGAACGCCTGGTGCAGCTGGCCGGCTTCCAACTGGGCGAGGGCTTGGTTGCTCAGTGCCTCGCGATTATCCGGTGCGGCATCCATCCAGATTTGCGCCGCTTCCAGCGCTGTATCTTTGTCTCCCAGGTAGCGCGCCAGCAGGGTGGCGCGCTCGGCAATTTGCGGATCGCGGGTCTGGCGCGCCTGCTGGGCATAATTGCTGAGGGCGAGATCATAGAGTCGGCGATTGCCGGCAAACTCGGCCGCCAGCAGGGAGTAAAGCGTCTCGCTGTCGAAGGCCCGGTCATTGCGTTCGGGCAAGTCCAGTGGAGCGGCGCCGGACGCTGCTGCCGGTGCGCCAGGCTCATCGGGGAGCTCGGGCTGAATACCTTGGGTGCCTGGGTCCTCAATGGGTTTTAGTGGTGAGCAGCCATAGGCCAGCAGCATTCCCAGCCCGAGGCCGATGGCTTGCAGATACCTGCGAACCCTGTGCGGCGGTGTGGTGGTTCCTGCTTGTCTGTGCTTGCTCACGTAAGGCTTATCTCGGTTAGCGGGTAGGTGATGGCTGGTTTGGTCACCGGGGCCAGACCTGGTATCTAGCGCGCCAATCGCGTTAGCGTCAATGGCGCTGACCGGCCTTTACACAGGCTTGTGGGAGGCTGCTCATTTGACCCCGGATCTTTGTGACGGTGCCATCAGTTCCGAACTGGGTTGGCAATAATAAACAGGTGAGGGCTCCGGACAAAGCCCATCCTGCAATTTCCAGGTGAGTGATGTGGCTCTTGCCGGGGCGATACCCGGGGTGTTTTTAGAGCCCTTTACCGGCAGCGCGCCGCTCGGCGACCTTGGTCGGGCAGTTCGCCAACTGGCGCGTGGCCAGGTAGGTTTGCTGGATCAAATAGGCATCGCCGCTGGCGCGGTGGCGGCGAATCGCGAGCTGTTGCTGCAGTCGTTGCTTGGTCTCATCCCAGCACAGCAGTTGATCTTCGCTGGCGATCAGCTCGATTGGGCTGAGGTGGAAGCTGGGGTTGGTGCGCCCGGCAAAAAACAGGCGTGTCAGCCAGGGGCTGTCGTGGGTCCAGGCATCGCTATAGCAGGTGATCGCCCCGAGGAACTGGTTGAGTTCGGCACACACCTGGCGCGCTGGTTTGCCGCTGTTCAGGGCGAGTTCGCGCGCAATGCCATGGATACGCTGTGCCTGTTCACTCCAGTGGGTCCAGTCCGGCTGGGGCTGGATCAGGGCGCAATAGCGGTCGCCGCGGGCATTCACTGCACCGATTTCGATCGGATAGCTGTGGGCACCAAAACCCGAGGCTTCGATATCGATAATGGCGGGGCAGGGGTGTTTGCGCATGGGTAATCCTTGTCGAAAGGGTTCACGATTATAAGGCCAAATATGTGGCAGCCTCTTGTCACCTGTTAGCTCTGGCCGGACAATACCGCCCTTTGCGATTAGCATCCCGAGTCCCATGACCCTGCTTGCCCTAGGTATCAACCACAATACAGCGCCTCTCGCCTTGCGGGAGCGGCTTGCCTTTGCCCCTGAGGCACTGGTGGAATCCCTGCAGCAAGCCCGTATTCACGCGGGGTTGGAGGAGGTCGCCATACTCTCCACCTGTAACCGGACGGAGATATACGCCAGCAGCCTGGCCGACCACAACCTGGTCGAGGATTGGCTGGTCAGGCATACCGCGGTCGATGCCGGCAGCCTGGCCAGTAGCTGCTATTGCTATATCGGTGAAGATGCCGTGCGGCACATGATGAAAGTTGCCGGCGGCCTCGATTCACTGGTGCTGGGTGAACCGCAAATTTTGGGCCAAATGAAATCAGCCTTTGCTGTCGCCAAGGATGCCGGCACCATCGGCAGCGAATTGCACTCGGCATTCCAGCAGGTATTCAGTATTGCCAAGCGGGTGCGCACCGAGACAGCGATTGGCGAAAACCCGGTGTCTGTCGCCTATGCCGCTGTCAGCCTGGCCCAACAAATCTTTTCCAACCTGAAAGAGGACACCGCGCTCCTGATTGGTGCGGGCGAAACCATTGAGCTGGTAGCCCGCCACCTGGCAGAGCAGGGCATCAAACGCATGATCGTCGCCAACCGCACCCTGGATCGCGCCCAGCGCCTGGCGCGGGAGTTTTATGGCGAGGCCATACTCCTGGCGGATATTCCCGAGTATTTACACCGCGCCGACATTGTTATCTCCTCCACAGCCAGCCAACTGCCGATCCTCGGCAAGGGCGCTGTTGAGTCGGCCCTGAAAAAGCGCAAACACAAACCTATGTTTATGCTGGATATTGCGGTACCGCGCGATATAGAGGCGCAAGTCAGTGAACTCGATGATGTCTACCTCTACACGGTTGACGATTTGCACGCGGTTATCGACGAAAACAAGAAATCCCGCGTTGCCGCTGCCGACCAGGCCGAAGAAATTATTAACCAGGGCGTTGAGCAGTATGTGCGCCAGCTGCGCGCGCTGGATGCCGTTGCCACGGTAAAAGCCTATCGTCAAAAAGCGGAGCAATTGCGCGATGCCGAGTTGCACAAAGCCCTGCGTCAATTGCAGACTGGCACTGATCCCGAGCAGGTACTCCAGCAATTAGCACGCAACCTCACCAATAAACTTATCCATTCCCCCACCACCTTGTTGAAAGAGGCCAGCGCCAATGGCCGCCAACAGGTAATCCAGGTAGCCCAGGAATTATTTGCCATTAGTATCAAGGATATTTCCGAGCAGGATAAATTACTTGATACCAGTGAAAACCAGCCAAGCGAGTCAGCATGAAATCATCCATTCTTGAAAAACTCGAACGCCTTAAAGAGCGTTACGAGGAAGTCAGTGCACTGTTATCCGAGGCAGACGTTATCAACAACCAGGCGCGTTTTCGCGATTTGTCCAAGGAGTATGCCGAGCTTGAACCGGTGGTGGTCGCCTACAAAGGTTATTTGCAATTGCTGGCGGATATTGAGGAAGCCAAACACCTGATCGCCGAAGGCGATGCCGATATGCGCGAAATGGCGGAAGAGGAATTGGAAGGCTGCGAAGCGCGTCTCGAACCCACTGAGCTTGAGCTGCAAAAACTCCTCTTACCGAAAGACCCTAATGACGAGAAGAACTGCTATCTCGAAGTGCGCGCCGGTACCGGTGGCGATGAAGCGGCGATTTTTTCCGGCGACCTGTTCCGCATGTATTCACGCTATGCCGAAACCCAGGGCTGGCGCGTGGAAATCCTCAGCCAGAGTGAAGGTGAACACGGCGGCTTCAAGGAAATTATTTCGCTGGTGAGCGGTTCCGGTGTCTACTCCAAACTCAAATTTGAATCGGGTGCACACCGGGTACAGCGGGTGCCCGAAACCGAATCCCAGGGGCGCATCCACACCTCGGCGTGCACCGTTGCGGTCATGCCCGAAGCGGATGAGTTGGAAGAGGTCAATATCAACAAGGCGGATTTGCGTATTGATACCTACCGTGCGTCCGGCGCCGGAGGCCAGCACGTTAACAAAACGGATTCGGCGATCCGTATCACCCATATTCCCACCGGTATTGTGGTGGAGTGCCAGGACGAGCGCTCGCAGCACAAAAACCGCGCCCGCGCCATGAGCCTGTTGGCCACCAAATTAAAAACCATGCAGGAAGAGGCCGCGCACAAAAGTATTTCCGAGGAGCGGCGCAACCTGGTGGGCAGCGGTGATCGCTCCGAGCGCATTCGCACTTACAACTATCCGCAAGGCCGCGTGACCGATCACCGCATCAATCTCACGCTCTATTCATTGGATGCCGTTATGCAAGGTGATCTTGAGCCGGTCATTGGCCCCTTGGCCAATGAATACCAGGCCGACCAGTTGGCTGCGATTGCGGATTAACCATGGCCTCGCTCACTATCGCCCAGGCGCTGCAGCGAGCGCCCTTACTGCACGCAGTGAGCGAGAGTCCGCGCCTGGATATTGAATTAATCCTGTGCCATCTCCTGCAAAAAAATCGCACCTGGTTGTACACCTGGCCGGATCACCTGCTCGCCGATGAGTCGCTGCGGCAATTTGAAACCTGCCTGGCGCGCCGTGAAACCGGCGAACCCATTGCACATATTATTGGTGAGCGCGAGTTCTGGTCTTTGCCGTTGCTGGTCAATAATTCCACCCTGATTCCCCGCCCGGATACCGAAGTAGTGGTTGAACAGGTGCTGGCCTCGTTCGCCGAGGATGCGCCGACACAGGTTCGCCGCTGCCTGGACCTGGGAACCGGTACCGGGGCTATTGCCCTGGCACTTGCCAACGAGAAAAAACACTGGCAAGTATTGGCTGTGGATCGATCCGCGGATGCCGTGGCCCTGGCCCGGACCAATGTGGCGCGCCTGCGCTTGCCCAATGTACAGGTCCTGTGCAGCGATTGGTTTAGCGCGATACCGGCGCAAACCTTTGATGTCATCGTCAGCAATCCGCCCTATATCGACCCGCAGGATCCACACCTGGAGCAGGGCGATGTGCGCTTCGAACCGCGCTCGGCCCTGGTGGCCGGTAATGCCGGGTTGGCGGATATTGAAGCGATTTTAGAACAGGCTCCTGCGTACCTTGCCGTTGGTGGCTGGCTGTTGATTGAGCACGGTTACGACCAGGGCAGGGCTGTGCGCAATTTGTTTTGTGCATCGGGATTGGTGCAGGTGTCTACCCGGCGCGATTATGCGGGCAATGAGCGTGTCACCTTTGGACAGTGGGCCTGAATATGGCGATGAATGATGAACAACTGCTGCGCTACTCGCGTCAGATTATGTTGCCTGACCTGGATATCGACGGCCAGGAAGCACTGCTCTCGTCCCATGTAGTGATTATCGGTTTGGGCGGCCTGGGATCGCCGGTATCCATGTACCTGGCGGCTGCCGGTATCGGCCAGCTAACCCTGGTGGATTTTGATGCAGTGGATCTGTCCAACTTGCAGCGGCAGATTGCACACACCAGCGAGCGCATCGGCCATAACAAGGCGCAATCGGCGGCGCAGACCCTGCGCGCACTCAATCCCCATATTGCGCTACATATCCATAGTCAGCGGGTGGATAGCGAGGCCCTGGCGGCCCTGGTTGCCGGTGCCGACCTGGTGGTCGATTGCACCGATAACTTCACCACCCGTTTTGCGATCAATGCCGCCTGTGTGGCGGCGCTGAAGCCGCTGGTCTCCGGTGCTGCCATCCGCCTCGAAGGCCAGGTGGCGGTCTTTGATAACCGCGACCCCCAGAGCCCGTGCTATCGCTGCCTGTATGAAGAGAGCGCGGATGACCTGACCTGTGCCGCCAACGGGGTATTGGCACCTTTGGTGGGGGTGATAGGCTCCATGCAGGCGCTGGAGGCTATCAAGGTTCTGGCTCCGGTTGGGCAGCCGCTGGCGGGGCGTGTCCTGCTGTTTGATGGCCGCTATAGCCAATGGCGGGAAATGCGTTTGCGCAAGGACCCCTGTTGTCCTGTGTGCTCAGTCAAACCCTGCTTATCGGAATAGTGCCCGGCCCTGACGTGGCGCTTAAATTCTGCTAGCATCGGCGAGCAATGATCGATGGTCTTGTCCTCTTGGGGCTGAAAACCAGGGATGATTCCCTGAATGCTTTCAGTTTGTTATCTCATCAACAATAAAACGCTAAATGGAGTTTTTATGTCCGACGCGCAGTTCAATGTGGTATTTAATGGTGTGCTCGACGGCTTTGACGCCGACCAGGTTCAACGTGATTTTGCCCAGTTATTCTCTCTCGACACTGAAAAAGTGGCCCGCATTTTTGCAGCCGGTCATGCGACGCTCAAATCGGCCGTCAGTGAAGCAGTTGCCAATCAATATATTGCGCGCCTGGCGGCAATTGGTGTAAAGGCTATTGCTGACGTGCAGGTGGCTACCGAGCCCACCCTCAGCCTTCAGGTAGATACCGATGTTGCAACTGCTCCCGCGGCAGCCGTTGCCCCTGCAGCGTCAACTGTCCAGGAAAAAGAGCTGCGATTTGAATTTTTTGGCAAGGGTGTTGAGTATTTTAAAATCTGGATCGTCAATATCCTGCTGACGATTGTCACGCTGGGGATTTACTCCGCCTGGGCCAAGGTGCGCAACCTGCAATATTTCTACGGCAATACCCGACTCAATAACGCCAGTTTTGAATATACCGCCAAACCCCTGCAAATCCTCAAGGGGCGAATTATCGCCATGGTGTTCCTGGTTGCCTATTCTGTGCTCAGCCACACGTCGCCTATGCTGGCGTTGGCCATGTTGGCGATCCTGTTAATCGCATTGCCCTGGGTGGTGGTGATGTCGTTGCGTTTCAATGCGCGCTACAGCAGTTATCGCAACATCAGTTTCAAATTCCACGGCGGTGTCTGGGCTGCCTGCAAAGCCTATGTGCTCTGGCCGCTGGCGGGTGTGTTTACCCTGGGTATCCTTATGCCGTTCGCCTGGAAGAAACAAACCGAATACATTGTGAATAATCACAGCTATGGGCAAACGCCGCTGAGTTTTGATGTGAATATTGGTGAATACTTCAAAATGTTGCTGATTATTATTGGCGGCTCGGTTGTTTTCTTTGTGGTTTACCTGCTGGTCATTGGTGGCGGTGCCGCGGCGGCGTCCCTGGCGGGAGGAAATGGCGCCTTCCTGGCACTGATGATCCCGATGCTGCTGTTGTATTTGGCGTTTTATCTGGTGATCGGCTCCTATGTCACCGTTACTATGGCGAATATCCAGTACAACCATACCAGGCTGGCAGAGCATCGCTTTAGTGCCAACTGGCATACCCTTTCCTATTTGAAGCTGCTGTTTGTAAATACCTTGCTGATCTTAATCACCCTGGGGTTGTACATTCCTTTCGCCAAGGTTCGCACCGCAGCTTATAAGGCAGAGCATACCCAATTGATTGCCGGCGGTGACCTGGACAATTTTGTGGCGGCTGAAAAAGAGCAAACCAACTCCCTGGCAGAAGGTGTCAACGACCTCTTCGCCATGGATATCAGTATTTAATTGATTGTCGAAAAGGATTTGCCTATGTTCCGCCTGCAGGGTGACTGGTTTGATGGTAAGACCTCCGCGCACCAATCGGTGACGATGGAGGTCAATGACAATGGGACTGTGCGTATCTATCACGCCTTGACCAACCAGTGCCTGCTGCAGGTGGAATTTTCCGAATTGGACATTGCGTCGCGTGTAGGCACAACGCCGCGCTATATTTATTTTCCCCAGGGGGAAAAACTGGAAACATCGGCGCACGATGAGGTCGACGCGCTGCTGCACCGGTTTCGCCCCTCACTGTTTAATACCCTCGCCCATAAACTGGAGAGTCACTTACAGTTTGTGTTGTTAACCCTGGTTATCGTAGCGGGTATGACCTGGTGGACGGTGATCTATGGCCTGCCACTGGGCGCGCGCCTGATTGCCGATGCCTTACCGCCATCGGTCATGAACCGGGCCTCAACTGAAACCCTCGCCATCCTCGACAAAATGCATTTTGTCCCCAGCCAGTTGGACGATGCCACGCGCGAGCGGGTTCTGGAGCATTTTGCCCCGGCACTGGAAGAAAACCGCGCTTTGAATATCCGGGTGCTCTTCCGCGGTGGAGGTAACATCGGCGCCAATGCCTTTGCACTGCCAGATGGCACCGTGGTATTTACCGATGAAATTGTCCACCTGGCGCACAACGATGATGAGTTATTGGCGGTATTAGCCCACGAGATCGGCCATGTGAGATATCGCCACGGCTTGCGTGCAACCATTCAGGGTGCAGTGTTGAGCTTTGCCATCAGCATGTTAATTGGCGATGTTTCCGCTGCCGGAGAATTACTGGCATCCCTGCCGCTGCTGTTAACAACTTCATCCTATTCGCGCGATTTTGAGCGCGAAGCCGATTTGAACTCCCTGCATTTCCTCGACAGCCATCAGGTGCCGCGCCATAGCTTTATCGACCTTATGGAGCGCCTGACCTACAACGCGCACTGCTCTGCTTTAATTCGCATCGAAAAAGAAAAACAAGCCGCAGAGGCTGAGGAGCATGAACGTGCGGGGGATAGTGAAGATACAACTGCCGACGTTGATGGTGTGTCGGGTGCTGACCAGCGTGTTGATCAGCCTGTACCGGAGCAAGGTATTAGTCCAGAGCGTAGAGAAATGTGTGACAAGCTAATGGCTGAACATAAAAAAGACAGCCTGAAAATACTGGATTACTTCTCATCGCACCCCGAGACGGAAGAGCGGGTGAAGCTCTTTCGCGCGCAACCTGCAGCGCATTAATTCACCGGTATCTGTCAAATAATAAAAACGGCAGGAACATCTCCTGCTGTTTTTTATTAATCCACGATATTGCTCACGCAAAAAATACCCGCTTCAACTCTGCATACTGTTCCGGCCTCAAGCGCGGTCCGAATTGAGACACCACTTTTCCCGCGGCCAGGTTGGCAAAAGCGGCTGCCGTTGCAAAGTCTTTGCCCTCCGTTAAGGCGTACAGAAAGGCCCCCGCAAACATATCACCCGCGCCATTGGTGTCCACCGGTGTAATCGGTTGTGCGGTTACCTGCACCAGTTTTTCACCGTCAAATACCAGGGCACCATCACTACCGCAGGTAATGGCAAATTGTTTGGTGTATTGCTTGAGTGCTTCGCAAGCCTGTTCCAGGGTGTGGGTTTGGGTAAAACCTATGGCCTCGTCGCGATTGCAGAAGATCAGGTCGACACCTGCGCCGATCATGTCCAATAAACCCTCGCGGAAAAATTGCACCATCGCCGGGTCGGACAGGCTGAGAGCGGTTCGTGTTTGGTTAGCCTCAGCCTGTTTGCGCAGCTCAATGGCAGCGGTGCGCCCGGTAGGTGATGTGACCAGGTAGCCTTCGATGTAAGCCCACTCGGATTCGGCAATGGCTTGCACATCCAGCTCCGCGACAGAGAGGGTTTCGCTGATGCCGAGGAAGGTGTTCATGGTGCGCTCAGCATCCGGCGTTATCATCACCAGGCATTTACCGGTAATGCCGGCAGGTGGTGTGATATGCGCGGGGGTTTTGACGCCCGCCGCATGCAGGTCGTGCAGGTAGAAATGACCGTTGTCGTCGTTGGCGACTTTGCAGGAATAGAAACTGCGACAGCCGAAGTAACTGGCGGCGATGATGGTATTGGCTGCTGAGCCGCCACTGGCGCGGTGCGAGGCGACCAGATGATCTTGCAAATAGTTGATCAGGGTATGTTGACGCGCTTCGTCAACCAGGGTCATGACACCCTTGGCTACTGCCATGCGGGTTAGGTCCTCATCGGTCAGGGTGATTTCCGTATCGACCAGTGCGGCGCCTATGCCATAAATATGATGGTATTTGCTCATGGAGTATCCCCTGTTGTTAATGTGCGCGAGCGATATGCAAGACGCCGGGCATTATGCAGATTTTGCGGCCCGGATTAAACGCCTGCGGATTTTCCGGCTTTTTTCATCTCAGTTGGCTGTTAAACTGCGCGCACTTTCCTAGACCAACGATTGAAGTTGCCCCAATGACCAAACGCCGTTCCCGCTCTCGCCCAACTGCTAAAACCCAGTCCCCTCGCCATGGCTGGGCTCTGGTTCGCCTGTGGATTTTTTATGGCTTGCTGTTGCTGGTGGCATTGCTGGCGATATGGACGGTTTATCTGGATAACAAGGTTCGCCAGAAGTTTGAGGGTAAAAAGTGGTCATTACCGGCGCGGGTCTATGCGCAGCCCCTGGAGTTGTACCAGGGCATGGATTTGAGTGCAGCGGCGTTTGAGCAGGAGCTACGTGCCTTGGGTTATCGGTTTGTCTCCAATGTGACTGCACCTGGCCAGGTGCTGAAACGCGTGAGTGTGGCTTCCTCGGGGGCCAGCTATCAGATGCACAGCCGTGGCTTTGCCTTCTGGGATAAGCAGGAACCTGCGCAGCGTTTCAGTGTGCGCATTGAAGGCAACCAGGTGGCGCTGTTAATGGACATTGCCGGAGCCGATTTGCCGCTGGTGCGGCTTGAGCCCCAGGAGATCGGCGGCTTTTATCCTGCCGAGCAGGAGGACCGTATGCTGGTGCGCCTCGCTGATCTGCCACCGCTGCTCGGTGAAACCCTGCTGGCAGTCGAGGATAAGCATTTTCTGGATCATCATGGGGTATCCCCATTAGCCATCCTGCGCGCGGCCTGGGTGAATGTGCGCTCGGGCGATGTTGTCCAGGGCGGCAGTACCATCACCCAGCAGTTGGTAAAGAATTTTTACCTCTCGAATGAACAGCGTTTTTTCCAGCGCAAAATCCCTGAAGCCATTATGGCGGTGTTGCTGGAAGTCCATTATTCCAAAGCGGAAATACTGGAGACCTATATCAACGAGGTTTTCCTGGGGCAAAAGGGCAAGCGCGCGATCCATGGCTTTGCGTTGGGCGCCCAGCATTATTTCCGCCAACCCCTGAATGAGCTGGATGTGCAGGAACTGGCGTTGTTGGTTGGCTTGGTGAAGGGCGCGTCTTATTACAATCCCTGGCGCAACCCCGAGCGTGCCAGGACGCGGCGCAACCTGGTATTGGATGTGATGCACAGGGAAGGGCTCATCGATAAGGTACAGCTGGATAAGGCCAAGGCATCTCCGTTGGGGGTTGTCGAGGCTGGCCAGGTCAGTGCAACCACCTATCCGGCCTTTATGGATCTAGTGAAGCGCCAGCTGCGCCAGGAATATCAGGAAGAGGATTTGCGCAGCGAAGGTTTACGTATTTTCACCAGCTTATCGCCACGTGTGCAGCGCCAGGCTGAAGAAACCCTGTCCCAGCGGGTTAACCAATTGGCCAAAGGGTACAAACAGCCTGAATTGCAGGGGGCCATGTTGGTAACCTCTGTGGGAACGGGAGAGATCCTGGCCGTTGTGAGCGATAAAAATCCCCGCTTCGAGGGCTTTAACCGGGTATTGGATGCAAAACGCCAGATAGGCTCATTGATGAAACCCTTTGTATACCTGGCCGCGCTGGATATTCCGCAGCAATATCACCTGGGTAGCATCATCAGTGATGCACCGGTCAGCTATAAGTCTGGCGGTAAGTGGTGGGCGCCCCAAAATGCCGATAAACAGGACCATGGTGATGTACCTTTGTATAGCGCCTTGGCACATTCCTACAACCAGGCAACCGCTCGCCTGGGGATGACACTGGGATTGGATCGGGTGATCAAAACCGTTAAGCAGGCCGGCTATAACGGCAATATTCCCGCCGTGCCGGCCATACTGCTGGGATCTGTAGAAATGTCGCCACTGGAGGTCGCTGGCATTTACCACACGCTGGCAGCCGATGGCGTTTATGCCCCCGTGCATGCCATCCGCGAAGTACTGGCAGCCGATGGCAAGCCACTCAAGCGCTATCCCCTGGAATTACAGCAGCGTTTTGACGCCCGGGCGGCCTTCCTGATCCAGGAGGCATTACACCTGGCGATTACTGAAGGCACGGGTAAAAGCGTGCGTTACCAGCTGCCCCCGGGGATGCGTCTTGCGGGAAAAACCGGTACAACCAATGATCAGCGCGATAGCTGGTTTGCCGGTTTTAGTGGAGAACATTTGGCTGTGGTTTGGATGGGGCGCGATGATAACCAGCAAACTCCCTTCAGTGGTGCCACGGGGGCGCTCCAGGCCTGGGCAGACTTTATGAAAGCTACACCTACGCGCGGTTTGGAAGCGGAGCCGCCATCGGGCGTGAGTTACATCTGGCTGGACAAGGTAAGTGGTAAATTAAGTAGTGAAACCTGCCAGGGTGCCGTATACCTGCCAGTGCGCAGCGATTTCCTGCCCCTGCAGGCAGCGCCTTGCCAGGAATCCAATCCCATTAAAAACTTTTGGCAAAAACTGGTTAATTAACTTGGCTCCAACCTGTTTCCCTCCTCAAGAGCGGGAAGGAAACAGGCTGCCCATCTGGCTGCAAATATTTTATCCCCCTGAATCTGCCCGTCGCTAAACTGCATCTTAGTGTGTGAGTTGGGGCAAAGCGTTGATTTTATTCGCCCATTAATAGCGAGAGGCTTATTCCATGACCCAGTTTTCCCTCTTTGTTCGACGCCTGTGCGTGGTACTGCTTATAGCTGCCGGGGCGTCAGCGCTGATGCTCCCGGCTGTGACCGCAGAGGAATTGGTGGGTACCCCGGTTCCTGTCGGCAGTGATCCTATGTCTGTTGCGGTGCCTGCCCCGACTCCCAATGTACCGGCTGGGGAACCCGAAGATATGATGTCTGTTGAAGATGGCGCGATGTTTGAGCCTGCCCATCCGGAGTCGCCTGTACTGGGCATGGCGCCGATACAAATCCCCCCGATTCCGGCACTGCCTTCTTCGCCCCGGATTGAGCGCGGGTTTGATTACTCGCAATTGGTGCCCATCACCGCCATTCTGATGATATTTGGTGCCCCCATGGTGTTGCTGGGATACCTCGGGCGTTTGCATTTCCAGGCAAAGGCACTTCGGCGCCGGGACATGAATGCCAATATCGACAAATTACTTGCTGCCGGGCGCGATATTCCTGTGGAGTTGTTGCGCGGTGACGACCCCAGGCAATCGGATGAAGGGGGTAATCGTAACAAGGGGGTACGCAATCTGTTATTGGGGATTGGCGGGTTAATCTTCCTGACGATTTTCCTGGGTATCAAAATAGGTTCTATAGGCTTTATCTGGATAGCACTGGGTTTATCGCAGCTGATTATCTGGAAGCTCAATAACGGCGATCGCGCGCAATTGCAGGCGGATAAGCAGGGCTAGGTTCATGTCGATTCCCGATCAGGAATTGATTGCGCGGGTGGTAAACCGCAAGGACCAGCATGCTTTTGCGCAGCTGGTATTGCGCTACCAATCGCAGCTGCGCACCTGGGCGAGACGCTTGTGCAATGGCGATACCCACCTTGCGGACGATCTGGCACAGGAGACCTTTATCAAGGCCTATGCGGCGCTGGGAGCATTCCGCGCGGAGGCGAAATTCTCCACCTGGCTGTATCGCATCGCCTTCAATGTCGCGGCCAACCGCTGGCGCAGTAAAAAGCTGGAATGGTGTGAGCTGGACGAGAATGAAGAGACCGAAGCAGACCAGTGCAGCCTGCAACAATTCCATGCCCAAAAGGATGTCGAGGCCGCCATGCGTATGCTCAGTGCCGGGCAGCAACTGGCTATTCGACTATGCTATGAAGATGGCTTCTCCCACGAAGAGGCAGCGGCGATTATGGGGATTCCACTAGGCACGGTGAAAACCCATATAGCGCGGGGTAAACAGAAACTGCAAACTCTGCTCGTGTCCTGGCAGGACGCCTTGCCCCAGTGAAACCGCTGCAAGAGGTGAAAGAAACGATGAAACACAGTAATACGTTTGATGACTTCCTGACACATCAGTTACGCGCCAAAAACGATTACCTGCACGATGATGGTTTTACGGCGCGGCTGATGGCTGCACTACCGCAACCCAGGAAGGCGCTGAATCCCTGGCTGGAAAAACTGATAGTCTTTTTGCCGGTTACCCTGATCAGCTTGTGGGTATTGGCACGCTTTCCCTGGTTTGAGGTGATCCAGCCGCTGTATGCCCAATTTTTATTGATGGATCTCGCCGGATTAGTCCTGGCCTCTTTCGCAATTATGTTGACACTGGTGCTGATTCCTGCCTGTTGGGTGTTTAATCGAGACAGGCTTTAAGCTTTGGTATTGCTGCTTTACTAAAAAGGGTTTGAAATAAAAAACGGCCACATATACGACGTGGCCGTTTTTATGTTGTCAGGGGTAATTGGCAAACTTACTCGCAGCTTTCTTCAATGGCCTTTTCCATTTCATCAAATTTCTCCTGTCGTTCGTCCTCCGTTAGAAAGCGGGTGTTGCCATCAGCGTCAGGCATTTTAATCCGGGCATTACTGTTTAATGTCTCCAGATTCTTGCGTGCTATTTCACAGCGCTCGGGATCTTTTAATTGTTGTTGCATACTGGGGGGCTGCTCAGCAGTGACAGGTTCGCTGCCGGTACTGGGAGCAGCTTCGCCAGCTACGGAATCACTATGCCCTGTACGGGCGCGAACCATCTTGGCATTGGCTTCTTTAGGTGGGCGCTCGCCATAATGGGTAACACCGTTCTCATCTTTCCAGGTATATACCTTGGCGGCCAGGACAGCGGTGCTTAGCAGGCTGGCAATGCAGCAGGCCAGAATTAGCAGGGGTTTCATCGGAACAATGTCCTCGTGGGAGATATGCGCCAACTATAGCCCTAAAGCCGCAGTGACGAAACCGGAGTTAGCCAATCTGTGAGCCATGTCTGGCTGTTCCGGCAGGGTTAATGCCAAATAGCGTAAAAAACATGATTAAAAAGTGGCCTGTAGCCGGTTATTTTCTTGACATTACGGCTGATCTTGGGAGAATTGCCAGTCCGCCAGATGGTTGGCAAATGGCCGATAAGCTCAGGCCCTTGTTTGTCCCCGGCTAAGTCACCCTCTTAGCGACCCATCTGCTGGCGATACGACTATCCCCGTATCGACCTGAGCAAACCCTGCATACCTGCCGGGCTTGCGCTGATCCGATCTTGGCCTTGCCGGGCTTCGTATCGTGGATCATTCATTGCGCCAGATTGCTGCAACGCCAGTGACTGTCGCCTATCCGTGTGCAGTATGTCCTTCTTTACTATCTGCACTGCCAGTTTACGGCTGGCCACAACCTTGAGACCTAAAAGGGGAAACACCGTGGAAATGCTCTCAGGCGGAGATATGCTCATCCGTGCCCTGAAAGACGAAGGCGTTGAATGCGTATTCGGCTATCCAGGCGGCGCTGCACTGCATATTTATGACGCCATTTTCCGTCAAAAAGACGTTAAACACATTCTCGTTCGTCACGAGCAAGCTGCGACCCACGCAGCGGATGCCTATTCTCGCTCTACCGGTAAAGTGGGCACTGTGTTGGTCACCTCCGGCCCGGGAGCAACCAATGCCATTACCGGTATTGCTACAGCCTATATGGATTCTATTCCTATGGTGGTGATTTCCGGTCAGGTGATGAGCCACCTGATTGGTGAAGATGCCTTCCAGGAAACCGACATGGTGGGGATTTCCCGCCCGATCGTGAAGCATAGCTTCATGGTTAAACACGCTAGCGAAATTCCGGAAATTGTTAAAAAGGCTTATTACATTGCTGCTACGGGGCGTCCTGGCCCTGTTGTGATTGATGTCCCCAAAGACGTCACCAGCCCGCTGCACACCTTCCCCTACGAGTACCCCGAGAAGGTGAAAATGCGCTCTTACAACCCGGCGACTCGCGGTCATTCCGGCCAGATTAAAAAAGCCGTGCAGCTGCTGCTTTCTGCCAAGCGTCCGATGATTTATACCGGTGGCGGTGTTGTCCAGGGTAATGCCTCCCATCTGCTGAAAGAGCTGGTGGACTTGCTGAATTACCCGGTGACCAACACGCTGATGGGGTTGGGAGCCTATCCGGGAACCGGCAAAAACTTCCTCGGCATGCTGGGGATGCACGGAACCTATGAAGCCAATACAGCGATGCATCACAGCGATGTGATTTTAGCGGTGGGCGCGCGTTTTGATGATCGCGTGACCAATGCGGTCAGCAAGTTCTGTCCGAATGCCAAAATTATTCACGTTGATATTGACCCTGCGTCTATTTCAAAAACCGTCGTTGCTGATGTGCCTATCGTTGGCGCAGTAGATAGCGTCCTCAATGAAATGCTCTCGCTAATCAAAGAGAGCGACGAGAAACCGGATGCGCAGGCCATCGCATCCTGGTGGGAGCAAATCAATGAGTGGCGCGAGCGCCACGGTATCTATACCCAAAATCGTTTTGATACTTCGGGCGATAAAATCAAGCCGCAGGAAGTTATCCAGGCGATCTGGGAGGTGACCAAGGGCGATGCGTATGTCACTTCCGATGTCGGCCAGCACCAGATGTTTGCGGCGCAATATTACCTGTTTGACAAACCGCGCCGCTGGATCAACTCCGGTGGCCTTGGCACCATGGGCTTTGGCTTGCCTGCGGCCATGGGGGTGCAGGTTGCACATCGCGATGCAACGGTGGTGTGTGTAACGGGTGAAGGTTCCATCCAGATGTGTATCCAGGAACTATCGACCTGTACCCAATACCATTTGCCGGTGAAGGTGATTTGTTTGAACAACCAGGCTCTGGGCATGGTTCGCCAGTGGCAGGATATGCAGTACTCAGGACGCTATGCTGAAAGCCTGTATGAGGATTCGCTGCCGGATTTCATCAAGCTTGCCGAAGCCTACGGCCATGTCGGTATGCGTGTCACCAAGCGTGAGGAGCTGAAAGCCAAGCTGGAAGAATGCTTTGCATTGAAAGACCGTGTAGTGTTCATGGACATCATGGTTGACCAGTCCGAGCATGTCTATCCCATGCAGGTTGCGCAGCAATCCATGCGCGATATGTTCCTGAGCAAAACGGAGCGTACATAAGATGAGACGTATTATTTCTGTTCTCCTGGAAAACGCTCCCGGTGCGCTCTCGCGTGTAGTGGGGTTGTTCTCCCAACGGGGTTATAACATCGAAACACTTACGGTGGCGCCTACGGAAGATCCCACGCTCTCGCGTTTGACCCTGACCACGATTGGCGATGATCACAAAATCGAGCAGATCACCAAGCACCTCAATAAATTAATTGATGTCGTTAAATTGGTGGACTTGACCGAAGGTTCGCACATCGAGCGCGAGCTGATGCTGATCAAAGTCAAAGCCTCCGGTGCCCAGCGCGCCGAAGTCAAACGCTGTGTGGATATTTTCCGCGGCCAGATCGTGGATGTCACCAGCACGCTCTACACCATCCAGATTACGGGCGCGAGCGATAAACTGGATGCCTTTATCCAGGCGGTAGGTGATGCATCAATTATTGAAGTGGTACGCACCGGCGTGTGCGGTATTTCGCGCGGTGAGAAAGTGTTGAGCCTATAACCTTGCAACTCCACATCAAAGGCCGAAGTTTGCAAAAGCTTCGGCCTTTTTCTTTGGTGATCTATGAAACGCATCATTTCGCTGGATTTTTCGCTGTCACCTCACCTGGTGGCGCCACAGCTGATCGGTTGTGAG
Organism: Cellvibrio japonicus Ueda107; assembly: GCF_000019225.1. Taxonomy (NCBI): domain Bacteria; kingdom Pseudomonadati; phylum Pseudomonadota; class Gammaproteobacteria; order Cellvibrionales; family Cellvibrionaceae; genus Cellvibrio; species Cellvibrio japonicus. Next base: position 803,062 of record NC_010995.1, read on the forward strand.
TTTTTGGTTGAGGGCGTAGGTGGCCTCATTGTAGAAGTGGAGGCTTACGATCAATCTGAGCCGGCATCCCATACCTTTACGGGAAAGAGTGAGCGTAATGCGGCTATGTTTGGCCCGCCAGGACGGGCCTATGTGTATCGCTCCTACGGTATTCACTGGTGCCTGAATTTCGTTTGTGGTGCAGAAGGTCACGGTGCGGGAGTATTGATTCGGGCCATCCAGCCTACACAGGGAATCGATATTATGCGTAAACGCCGGGCACTGGCCGATGACCGCTTGCTGTGTTCTGGCCCTGGTCGTGTTGGCCAGGCTCTGGCTATTGTCCATGCGATGAACGGTCATTCGCTGGATCGGAAACCATTTCAACTGCTGCCTGCATCAAGCCCGGTTGACGTGGTGAGCGGTCCGAGGATTGGTATTTCCAAGGCTGTGGATTTGCCCTGGCGTTTTGGTTTGGCGGGCTCGCGTTTTTTGAGCAAACCATTTCGCTGATTACTGGGAAATGGTCGGCTCTCGCAATTGATTCCAGAAGGCGTTGACGATTGGGCTTTTCAGCCGCTTTTCCATCACGCAAATCCCTGTGTCATAAGGGCCCAGATCCGGCTGCGGGTCAAAGCGTTTGACCTTATCGGCGAGGGGGCTGTTATCGACCACGATCTGCGGCGCAACACCCACGCCAAAGCCCAGGCTCACCATGCTGACGATGGCCTCGTTGCCTTTGACCTCTGCATAGATATTGGGCTTGATACCCCGTGAATGAAACCACTGGTCCAATCGCTCTCTTGCCAGTCCTTCCTCGGGAATAATCACCGGGATTTCGTGCCAACCTTTTCCGTGCCAGTCTTCGGTGTTAGCAGTAATAAAAATCAGCGGTGAGCTGTTGATCGGTTTAAAACTGACACCCGCGGGCAACTTGTCCGGCTTGGCAGCAATGGCAATGTCTTCCTCGCCAGCGAGAATATGTTCGATAGATTGTGCCGGATCACCGGTGTGCAGCTTGATGGCAATGCCGGGGTGCTTGACACGGAATTCAGTGAGAATCTCATAGAGAAAGCTATAGCTCGCGGTGACTGAGCAGTAGATGCTGAGCTGTCCACGCAGCTGGTCGGCCTGGGCGATAAGCGACTCCTGGTAAGTCTCCCACTGGCGGATCATCTCCTTGGCAACCCCCAGGAATTGCTCGCCCTCATGGGTAAGAATCACTGAGCGGTTGTCGCGTACAAACAGGTGGATCCCCAAGTCGTCCTCTAATTGCTTGATATTGCGGCTCAAGGTGGAGGGGCTCACGTGGCAGCTGGCGGCAGCACGACCAAAATGCAGGCTGTTGGCAAGGGCACAGAAAAGGCGAAGTTTGGCGATATCCATAGCAAGGCGCTCAGTAATCAATAACCATGTTGCATAAACTGAAATATTGAATTGCGAATATATCATTTTACGAGACGCTGGTGTTTCCCTACACTGGCGGCCTTTTACTGCGCCGACTTTCGGTGCCCCCTACCTTCCAGACTCTCTAGACAGGAGCTAGCCATGCACGTTTATTACGATAAAGACTGTGACCTCTCGATTATCCAGTCCAAAAAAGTAGCCATCATCGGTTACGGTTCACAAGGTCACGCCCATGCCTGTAACCTGAAAGATTCAGGTGTTGATGTGGTTGTAGGTCTGCGTCCAGGTTCGGCGACTGTGAAAAAAGCAGAAGCTCACGGCCTGAAAGTCACTGATGTTAAATCTGCAGTTGCCTCTGCTGACCTGGTGATGATCCTGACTCCTGACGAGTTCCAGTCAAAACTCTACAAAGAAGAAATCGAGCCAAATATCAAGAAAGGCGCTGCCCTGGCATTCGCCCACGGTTTCGCGATTCACTACAACCAGGTAGTGCCACGTGCAGACCTGGATGTGATCATGATTGCTCCCAAGGCGCCAGGACACACTGTGCGCT
>NC_010995.1:810000-1052500 GCF_000019225.1 Cellvibrio japonicus Ueda107
GAGGACCGAACCCACGTCTGTTGAAAAAGACGGGGATGACCTGTGGTTAGGGGTGAAAGGCTAATCAAGCCGGGAGATATCTGGTTCTCCCCGAAAGCTATTTAGGTAGCGCGTCATGTCTCACCCTCGGGGGTAGAGCACTGTTTGGGCTAGGGGGTCATCCCGACTTACCAAACCCATGCAAACTACGAATACCGAGGAGTGCAATCATGGCAGACAGACAGCGGGTGCTAACGTCCGTTGTCAAGAGGGCAACAACCCAGACCGCCAGCTAAGGTCCCCAATGTTAGTTAAGTGGTAAACGATGTGGGAAGGCTCAGACAGCTAGGAGGTTGGCTTAGAAGCAGCCATCCTTTAAAGAAAGCGTAATAGCTCACTAGTCGAGTCGGCCTGCGCGGAAGATGTAACGGGGCTAAAACTAGCAACCGAAGCTGCGGCTGCATCCTTTGGATGTGGGGTAGGGGAGCGTTCTGTAAGCCGTTGAAGGTGTGTTGAGAAGCATGCTGGAGGTATCAGAAGTGCGAATGCTGACATGAGTAACGATAAAGGGGGTGAAAAACCCCCTCGCCGGAAGACCAAGGGTTCCTGTCCAACGCTAATCGGGACAGGGTTAGTCGGCCCCTAAGGCGAGGCGGAAACGCGTAGTCGATGGGAAACAGGTTAATATTCCTGTACCTCTTTTTACTGCGATGGGGGGACGGAGAAGGCTAGGCCAGCACGGCGTTGGTAGTCCGTGTTTAAGGTGGTAGGCTGAGATCTTAGGCAAATCCGGGATCTTAAGGCCGAGAACTGATGACGAGTTCTCTTCGGAGAACGAAGTGGTTGATGCCCTGCTTCCAAGAAAAGCCTCTAAGCTTCAGGTAAAAAGAGACCGTACTCGAAACCGACACAGGTGGTCAGGTAGAGAATACCAAGGCGCTTGAGAGAACTCGGGTGAAGGAACTAGGCAAAATGGCACCGTAACTTCGGGAGAAGGTGCGCCGGTTGGGGTGTAGGAGTTTGCCTCCGAAGCTCTGGCCGGTCGAAGATACCAGGCCGCTGCAACTGTTTATTAAAAACACAGCACTCTGCAAACACGTAAGTGGACGTATAGGGTGTGACGCCTGCCCGGTGCCGGAAGGTTAATTGATGGGGTTAGCGCAAGCGAAGCTCTTGATCGAAGCCCCGGTAAACGGCGGCCGTAACTATAACGGTCCTAAGGTAGCGAAATTCCTTGTCGGGTAAGTTCCGACCTGCACGAATGGCGTAATGATGGCGGCGCTGTCTCCACCCGAGACTCAGTGAAATTGAAATCGCGGTTAAGATGCCGTGTTCCCGCGGCTAGACGGAAAGACCCCGTGAACCTTTACTGTAGCTTTGCACTGAACTTTGAACCTATCTGTGTAGGATAGGTGGGAGGCTTTGAAGTGAAGACGCTAGTCTTCATGGAGCCGTCCTTGAAATACCACCCTGGTATGTTTGAGGTTCTAACGTCGACCCGTGATCCGGGTTGCGGACAGTGTATGGTGGGCAGTTTGACTGGGGCGGTCTCCTCCCAAAGAGTAACGGAGGAGCACGAAGGTGTGCTAATCATGGTCGGAAATCATGAGGTTAGTGTAAAGGCAAAAGCACGCTTGACTGCGAGACAGACATGTCGAGCAGGTACGAAAGTAGGTCTTAGTGATCCGGTGGTTCTGTATGGAAGGGCCATCGCTCAACGGATAAAAGGTACTCCGGGGATAACAGGCTGATACCGCCCAAGAGTTCACATCGACGGCGGTGTTTGGCACCTCGATGTCGGCTCATCACATCCTGGGGCTGAAGCCGGTCCCAAGGGTATGGCTGTTCGCCATTTAAAGTGGTACGCGAGCTGGGTTTAGAACGTCGTGAGACAGTTCGGTCCCTATCTGCCGTGGGCGTTGGAGATTTGAGAAGAGTTGTTCCTAGTACGAGAGGACCGGAATGAACGCACCTCTGGTGTTCGGGTTGTCGTGCCAACGGCACTGCCCGGTAGCTATGTGCGGACGGGATAACCGCTGAAAGCATCTAAGCGGGAAGCCTCCTTCAAGATGAGATCTCCCTGGGGCCTTGAGCCCCCTGAAGAGCCGTTGAAGACTACGACGTTGATAGGTTGGGTGTGGAAGCGCTGCGAGGCGTTGAGCTAACCAATACTAATTGCTCGTGCGGCTTGACCATATAACAGAATCGATTGTTGGTTCGTCGGTGAGTAAACAACACTCACTGCATCACCGGACTTCATGTAGATACACAATACATCCCAGCACACTTTACCAATCACCACCCTTTATGAGTCAACCTGGCAGCCGAGTAGCGGCGTAGGACCAGAATGCTCAAACCGAATTGCTTGACGACCATAGCGAGTTGGAACCACCTGATCCCATCCCGAACTCAGAAGTGAAACGACTTAGCGCCGATGGTAGTGTGGGGTCTCCCCATGTGAGAGTAGGTCATCGTCAAGCGCCTAATACTGAAACCCCCTGTGGCAGCCGCCCAGGGGGTTTTTATTTTTCTGGATTTCCCTTGTTTTGAGGCAAGTGCCTCCTCTCCTAGCATTTGATTTAACGAGATCAGAACTAATAGCTGGCTTTTAGCACGCAAGTTTGTTTATATGATCCACCATCCTTCCCCTGATTTACTTCCTGCAATGATTACTAGCTCAGGTATTCTGACCATTGATCTTCATGCCATTTGTGCTAATTGGCATTTTCTTAAAAATCAAGTTGCCCCTCATGTTGATGTTGCAGCTGTTGTCAAGGCTAATGCATATGGCTTAGGTGCAGTACCTGTTGTTAGGGCTTTGCGAAAAGAAGGATGCACCACGTTTTTCTTTGCTACCAAAGAAGAGGCACTTGCCTCCGGTTTGAATGGTGAACATTGCCTGAAAATAGTACTAAGCGGAGTAAGATCTGGGGATGAGCCGTTTTTTGTTGAAGGCCAACTTACGCCAGTACTTTATTCATTGGCAGATGTGCAACGATGGAATGCGTATGCTAAAAATTGTTGCAAACGACTTCCTTGTATTTTAAAGGTCGATACTGGCATGACCCGCATGGGGATGAGTATCGAAGAGCTGGAAGCTTTTTGTGAAGCACATGCATCTATTCATATAGCTCCCCTATTTTTAATGAGTCATTTGGCATGTGCTGACACTCCGTCTCATCCGGCAAATCAGCGCCAATTACAATTATTTAAACAGGCTTTGGACATTGCGCAAGTCCGCTTTCCGGAGATAAAGGCTAGTTTGGCGAATTCTGCCGGAATACTTTTGGGAGCAGATTGGCACTTCGATCTTGTTCGTCCAGGGGCGGCTCTTTATGGCATTAATCCTGTTAGTGGTATTCCCAATTTATTGAAGCCGGTTATCACATTGAGTTTACCTGTGTTGCAAATTCGCTCTCTTCAGCATGATGCCTATGTTGGTTACAGTGCGACTCACTTTGCAAAAGCTGGTAGTCGCCTTGCTGTTGTGGCTGGCGGCTATGCTGACGGTATTCATCGCACATTGGGGTTTAAGCCATTAGCCCAGTTTAATGGTATGGCCTTTGAAGCAGTTGGTCGGGTATCTATGGATTCCTGTGTGTTTGATATTTCGCAATGCCCGGAGAATAGACTTCCTCAAGTGGGTGATTATCTTGAGGTGGTTAATGAGAGTTTATCTTTAAATTTCTTGATGGAGAGAAACGCGAGCCTGGGGTATGAAGTGTTAAATAGCCTTGGGACACGTTTCCATCGTATATATCAGGAGTGACAGATGCTGGATGCCGACTTTCTGGATAAAGGCCGATTGCGCTCAATTCTTAATTGCCTTTCGGATGGTAATTTCCATTCAGGTGAAGAGTTGGGCACATTGTTGGGGGTTAGTCGTGCAGCTGTATGGAAACAATTGCAAAAGTTGGAGCAATTGGGAATTCATGTTGCTTCGGTTAAGGGAAAAGGTTATTCAATTGCTGGTGGATTGGATCTGCTGGATGTCGATATTCTGAAAGAAGATCTGTCCGTTATAGGACAGAATGACTGGTGTCAGCTGAATGTTGTTCCTTTTTTGGATTCCACCAATACATTTTTAATGCAACTACCAACTGCACACGCTGCCATTTGCCTGGCGGAGGTACAAACGGCTGGACGGGGGCGTCGAGGCCGTCACTGGCATAGTCCTTTCGCACAGAATATCTATTTATCTATTGGTTGGGGGTTCGAGGGGGGAGCCGCTGCTCTGGAGGGACTTAGCTTGGCGACGGGCGTCGCTGTTGTTCGAGCGCTGGAGCGCCTGGGGTTTAGTGGCATAAGCCTCAAATGGCCAAATGATGTGCTTTATGAGCAAAAAAAACTTGCAGGTATTCTGATTGAAATGAGTGGTGATCCATCTGGTAGTTGTCAGGTGGTTGTCGGTGTTGGATTAAATGTAAACATGTCGTTATCTGTTGCGCCTGAGATAGGTCAGCCATGGACAGATTTGTCGTTGATAGCTCAAGTGTTAGGCATTGTTCATCCCGGCCGTAATATCTTGGCGGCAATGCTGATAGATGAATTAGTGCAATTGCTAAAGTCGTATAGCAATACTGGCTTCGTTGCGTATAAGCCTGAATGGGAAGCGCGTAATGCTCATAAAGGACTATCAGTTGAACTTGTCAGCCCTGTCAGTTGTGTTAGTGGCGTTGTGCTTGGCGTTAACCCACAAGGGGCATTGCGCCTACAAACAGCAGAGGGAGAACAATTATTTTATGGTGGAGAGATCTCCCTGAGAACTGCATCATGATTCTGCAAATTGACATGGGGAATACTCGCCTGAAATGGCGGGTGAAAAACAAGTTGGCTAGTCTGGTTGAAGGACATTGTCTGTGGAGTGATGCCGAGGATGCACTCATGGCGTCGCTGATGCCCTATGGTGGGTTGATCAGTCGGATACTTGTGGCAAGTGTTAGGTCACAGGAAGACAATCAGGCGTTCATGCAGCTGCTTGGTCGTCTTACCCCTCTTGTGCCGGAGTTTGCTTATAGCCAGAGTCATAATGATGGTTTGGTAAATGGTTATGCCGATCCGGAGCGTTTGGGGGTAGACAGATGGTTAGCTTTGCTCGCAGGGTATGACAGACATAAAGCATATCCTTTTATGCTTATGTCAGCAGGTACTGCATTAACACTCGACCTCGTGGATGGGCAGGGGCACCATCTGGGAGGGTATATAGCCCCCGGGTTGGACGTGTTTGTCCGGGCTGTCTCTCATTCGGCAGCTCAAATTAATGTTGTTAAAAGCAATAATTTATTTGACGCTTCACCTGGTCGGTCTACGGTAGATGCTGTTCATCATGCATTTGCGGCAATGTTGTCGGGGTTAGTGCAGAAATCATATGAACTGCTGTCCAGGAATAACGGTTTTGCTCCTGTGTTATTGATCACAGGGGGGGATGCGGATGTGGTGAAAGGCTTGTTCCATCAGGGGATAACCTGTCCTGATTTGGTCTTTAGTGGGCTGGATATTTATTTTGATCTTCGCGCGGGGAATAACGGGTAAATCCTATGCGGCTCATATTTATCTTTTTATTTGTGGCAAATGTGGCATTTTTTGCAAGTGTTTATTTGTCCGAAGAGACGAAGCAAGGTCCATCTGCCAGGCAATCTGAACAAGGTGCAATGGAACCACAAAATAATCTCGTGCTTTTATCCGAGCAGCAGGGCGGAGCGGAGAAAAAAATTGTAAAACCCAATGTGTTATCAAGCGCTATTACAGATGTATCGCGTAACGATCTTTGTACGATGGTTGGGCCTTATGCCCAGCTTCTGCATGCGGAGTATTTGGTGGAAAAGCTGCAGGCGCTTGGTGTTGCAGCTCAGGTTACCAGTGTAGGAATTAAAGATGGTGATATGTATTGGGTGTATTTGCAGCCGGAGATGTCCGAAAAAGAAGCGCTTCGCCGGCTGTATGAACTGCAGCGAAAAAATATTGAGAGCTACATTATCACCAAGGGGGAGTTAACAAATGGCATTTCCTTTGGACGCTATGGTGATCCGGCTGAAGCTGATCAGAAAATGCGGGATGTTAAAGCTCAAGGATATGATGCCCAAATCCTTGTGGTCCCCAAGTTATTAAATGAGACCTGGGTATTGCTTGAGCGTAGTGGAGAAGAAAAAATTTCTGCGTCTGTATGGAGTGAATTGCTGGCGCAGCATAAAAATTTAGAAAAACGACAAAATTTATGTTTGGGTGTTGCTTCCCAGTAAATGTTTCACTAGAATCTCGCCTCCACAATAAGTCGTGGTCAAAAAGGCTGGCGTAGCTCAGTAGGTAGAGCAGCTGACTTGTAATCAGCCGGTCGGGGGTTCAATTCCTCTCGCCAGCTCCATTTTTGATTAGGTTTTGATCGTAACTGTGTGAATTTATTGAAAAAAATAGATTGACAGTCGGTGGGCAAGGCCGGAAAATGCCGGCGCAAATTCGGCAGGGGTTCCCGAGCGGCCAAAGGGATCAGACTGTAAATCTGACGCGCGAGCTTCGGTGGTTCGAATCCACCCCCCTGCACCAAATTGAATGCTATCCATTGTTAGTGTCAATGGTAGGCTCAGGAGCGATAGCTCTGGTAGCTTAGGCCAATATCTGATTTAAGCGGGTATGGTTCAATGGTAGAACCTCAGCCTTCCAAGCTGATGGCGCGGGTTCGATTCCCGCTACCCGCTCCAAATTGTTAAGCGATTTTGGCTCATGTAGCTCAGTTGGTAGAGCACACCCTTGGTAAGGGTGAGGTCGGCAGTTCAAATCTGCTCATGAGCTCCATAACATGCTGCGGAAGGTATCTTTCGCGGCTTTTTTGTCTGTGTACTTGAACTCTACGTCTGAGGAGGCGCTCGCAATGGCGAAGGAAAAGTTTGAACGTAACAAGCCCCACGTCAACGTGGGCACCATTGGTCACGTTGACCACGGTAAAACCACCCTGACTGCTGCACTGACCAAAGTGTGCGCAGAAACCTGGGGCGGTGCTTTCGTTGCCTATGACGGTATCGATAACGCGCCAGAAGAGAAGGCTCGTGGTATTACCATTAACACCTCTCACGTAGAGTACGATTCTGCTGTGCGTCACTACGCCCACGTAGACTGCCCAGGCCACGCCGACTATGTGAAGAACATGATCACCGGTGCTGCCCAGATGGACGGCGCTATCCTGGTGTGCGGTGCGACCGACGGTCCGATGCCGCAAACCCGTGAGCACATCCTGTTGTCCCGTCAGGTAGGCGTACCTTTCATCGTGGTATTCCTGAACAAGGCTGACCTGCTGGCAGAAGACTGCGGTGGTGTAGGCACTGACGAATACAATGAAATGCTGGAATTGGTAGAGATGGAGCTGCGTGAGCTGCTGTCCACCTACGACTTCCCCGGTGATGACACCCCAATTATCGCTGGTTCTGCCCTGATGGCGCTGAACGGCCAGGACGACAACGGCCTGGGTGTTTCTGCGGTGCGTAAACTGGTTGAGTCCCTGGATGCTTACATCCCTGAGCCAGTTCGTGCGATTGACCAGCCGTTCCTGATGCCGGTAGAAGACGTGTTCTCTATCTCAGGTCGCGGCACTGTGGTAACCGGTCGTGTTGAGCGCGGTATTATCAAAGTGGGTGAAGAGATTCAGATCGTTGGTCTGAAAGACACCACCAAGACTACCTGTACGGGTGTTGAAATGTTCCGCAAGCTGCTCGACGAAGGTCGTGCGGGCGAGAACGTGGGTGTTCTGTTGCGCGGTACCAAGCGTGATGAAGTTGAGCGTGGCCAGGTTCTGTGTAAGCCAAACTCTGTAACACCCCACACCAAGTTTGAATCTGAAGTGTACGTTCTGTCCAAAGAAGAAGGTGGTCGTCACACGCCCTTCTTCAAGGGTTACCGTCCACAGTTCTATTTCCGTACCACTGACGTGACGGGTGCTGTTGAGCTGCCGGAAGGCGTAGAGATGGTAATGCCGGGTGACAACATCAAGATGGTTGTTACCTTGATTCACCCGATTGCGATGGAAGAAGGCCTGCGCTTTGCTATCCGTGAAGGTGGTCGTACTGTTGGTGCTGGTGTGGTTGCTAAAATCATTCAGTAAGTGTTTGCAGCAGCCGTATTAAACGGCTGCTGTTCTATTGATTTAGGCCAGTAGTTCAGTTGGTAGAGCGTCGGTCTCCAAAACCGAATGTCGGGGGTTCGAGTCCCTCCTGGCCTGCCAAACTCATAAGGTAAGTTGCGATGACGACAAATACTGAAGAGAAGGTTTATCGCCTTGATGCTCTGAAGTGGGCATTGGTTATCGCGCTGGTTTCCGTCGGTGTTTACGGCAATTCCTATTATTCTGCTGAGTCTGTCCTGTATCGTGCTATTGCGTTGCTGGCATTGGCCGGTGTGGCGATTTTGATTGCTACCAACACGGCTAAAGGCTCTGCAATCGTTGATGTGATTCGCGGTGCCTTTGTAGAGTTGCGTAAAGTTGTGTGGCCTACACGTCAGGAAACCAACCAGACAACGCTGATTGTTGTTGCACTGGTTATTGTGACGTCCATTATTTTATGGTTGCTCGATACTCTGCTTGGGTTTATCGCATCAAGCATCATTGGATAGGTGTTTTATGGCTAAGCGTTGGTACGTAGTGCACGCCTATTCAGGCTATGAAAAAAAAGTTGCTGCTTCTTTGCGTGAGCGTGTAGCTCTGCACGGTATGGAAGACAGTTTTGGTGAGATTTTGGTTCCGACAGAAGAAGTTGTCGAGATGCGCGGTGGCCAAAAGCGCAAGAGCGAGCGTAAGTTTTTTCCGGGTTATGTTCTGGTTCAGATGGAATTGAATGACGATACATGGCATTTGGTAAAAGACACTCCGCGAGTGATGGGCTTTATTGGTGGCAAGGCTGATCAGCCTGCTCCTATCACTGAAAAAGAAGCTGAAGCAATTCTTCGCCGTGTTGATGACTCCATGGAGAAGCCGAAGCCAAAAACCATTTTCGAACCTGGCGAAATGGTGCGTGTTATCGATGGTCCCTTTAACGACTTTAATGGTGTCGTTGAAGAGGTCAACTACGATAAAAACCGTTTGCGTGTAGCTGTTTTGATTTTTGGTCGTTCAACTCCTGTTGAGTTGGAGTTTGGTCAGGTAGAGAAAACCTGATATCGATTATGTTTCAAGTGCCCTTCTTTGCTTTCGCAAAGAGGGGTTTTCGTGTCTTTGATGGCTGCTGTCTTGGTTATCAAAGCGGGGAGCCTAAGACAATTTTGCTTGCCAAAGCTTAATTCGAGGCGTTAACACCCATAGGGGAGTAGCAAAATGGCAAAGAAAGTAACCGCTTATGTCAAGCTGCAAGTTGCAGCTGGTAAAGCCAACCCAAGTCCACCAGTTGGTCCTGCATTGGGTCAGCATGGTGTGAACATTATGGAGTTCTGTAAAGCGTTTAACGCCCAAACTCAGGGTATGGAAGTGGGTGCGCCCGTTCCCGTTATTATCAGCGTTTACAGTGACCGCAGTTTCACCTTTGTAATGAAAACCCCTCCAGCGTCTTTCTTGTTGAAGAAGGCTGCTGGTATCACTAGCGGTAGTGGTCGCCCCAATACCAATAAGGTCGGTAAGGTAAATCGTGCGCAATTGGAAGCTATTGCTACCACCAAGCTGCCTGACCTGACTGCAGCTGATATGGATGCAGCCGTGCGTACCATCGCCGGTTCTGCTCGCTCAATGGGTCTGGATGTAGAGGGTGTATAAGAATGGCTAAATTAACCAAGCGTCAGCGCGCCATTAATGAAAAAGTAGACGGCAGCAAACAGTATTCTATCGACGATGCCGTTGCTCTGTTGAAAGAGCTCTCTAATGTGAAGTTCGCTGAAACAGTAGATGTGTCTATTAACCTGGGCATTGATCCACGTAAATCAGATCAGTCTGTTCGCGGTGCTACCACTCTGCCACACGGCAATGGTAAAGACGTTCGTGTAGCTGTATTCACCCAGGGTGCTAATGCTGAGGCGGCTAAAGCTGCCGGTGCAGAGTTCGTGGGTATGGATGAACTGGCTGCTGAAATCAAAGCTGGCAAGATGGATTTCGATGTTGTTATTGCCAGCCCTGACGCAATGCGTGTCGTTGGTCAGTTGGGTCAGGTACTCGGCCCCCGCGGTTTGATGCCAAACCCCAAGACCGGCACTGTAACCCCTGATGTTGTCACAGCAGTGAAAAATGCTAAGGCTGGTCAGGTTCGTTACCGTGCTGAGAAAGGCGGTATCATCCATGGCGGTATCGGTAAAATCTCTTTCGAAACTGTCGCTCTGAAAGAAAACCTGGAAGCTTTGATTAGCGACCTGAAAAAAGCTAAGCCTGCATCTTCAAAAGGTGTTTACCTGAAGAAAGTAACCCTGAGTACTACCATGGGACCAGGCTTGGTGATTGATCAGTCTTCTCTGGCCGTTTAAGCCAGGAAGCAAGAACTTTGGGGTCCACCCTGTGAGGTGGGCCGTCAAAGACCGTAGGTGTCAGTGCTATTACGGGCTGACTTAATGCGAGTTTCCGCCTACGCAGATGGTGAGACCCACTCAGCCGGTTAACCCGGCGAATGACATCACCGAATAGCCGCCAGATTCAGGTCTGGCATGTAGTTAACGACAGGCATCAGCCTGTTAATGCAGGAGAAATCCCGTGGCATTAGGACTCGAAGGCAAAAAAGCGATTGTCGCAGAAGTCCAGGAAGCTGCTCAGGGCGCTCTGTCTGCTGTAATTGCCGATTCTCGCGGCGTTACCGTAGGCAAGATGACTGCTCTGCGTAAGCAGGCCCGTGAAGCAGGCGTCTGGGTTAAGGTCGTCCGTAACACGTTGGCTCGTCGCGCGGTTCAAGGCACAGCATACGAATGTCTCGCAGATAAATTCGTTGGCCCGACTCTGATCGCATTCTCTAAAGAACATCCTGGTGCGGGTGCGCGCATCCTTCAGGATTTTGCTAAAGAGAACGACAAGTTTGAGGTAAAAGCTGCGGCCTTTGAAGGTGAGCTGGTAAACGTCGCAGTGTTGGCAAGCCTGCCGACTTACGACGAAGCTATTGCTCGCTTGATGAGCGTGATGAAAGAAGCAGCTGCTGGCAAACTGGTTCGCACTATTGCGGCCGTTCGCGACCAAAAAGAACAGCAAGCCGCCTGATTTTTTAAGGGCAGCTTTCTAAAGACTTAAACGAGCCTCCGGCTCTCATTAATCAGGAATTGAGACATGTCTCTGACTAAAGAAGATATCATCAATGCCATCGCAGAAATGTCTGTAAAAGACGTTGTTGAATTGATTTCTGCAATGGAAGAAAAATTTGGCGTTAGCGCTGCTGCTGCTACTGTTGCTGTTGCTGCTGGCCCAGCTGCTGCTGTTGAAGAGCAAACTGAGTTCACCGTTATGTTGTCATCTGTTGGTGACAAGAAAGTGAACGTAATTAAAGCCGTTCGTGAACTGACTGGTCTGGGTCTGAAAGAAGCCAAAGATTTGGTTGAAGCTGCACCTAAAGCCGTTAAAGAAGGCGTTTCCAAGGCTGATGCTGAAGCTGCTAAAGCCAAGCTGGAAGAAGCCGGTGCTCTTGTAGAAGTTAAGTAATTCTACAGGGTGACACTCGTTCCTGCGACAGCTTGAACACCAGGCTGGTGAGCTATAGGCTCGCCAGCCTTTTTCTGTTTTCAGATGTTCATGACTAGCATCGCGGTGACTGGGAATTGAGTGAAGCAAGGGATGGCATGCAAGCACTGTTATCGCAAAAGATTAAGTTACAACGCAAGTTTTTATTTTTGAAAACGCATAGGCGTTTTTTTGGCTGCGGTCAGGCCCGATCCGCGAACAAGCTGGGGAATACAGATGGCTTACTCATATACTGAGAAAAAACGTATCCGCAAGAATTTTGGCAAATTGCCACATGTAATGGATGTACCTTACCTCTTGGCGATTCAGCTGGACTCCTACAGAAAATTCACCCAAGCAGATTTGTCCGCCAACAAACGTGAAGATGTTGGTTTGCATGCTGCTTTTCGCTCAGTGTTTCCTATCGTAAGTTACTCAGGTAATGCTGCTCTTGAGTATGTGAGCTATAGCCTGGGCAAAGCCGCTTTTGATGTTAATGAATGTATTCTGCGTGGCGTGACTTACGCCGTTCCCCTGCGCGTAAAAGTTCGCTTGATCATTTATGATCGCGAATCTGCTAACAAAGCAATTAAAGACATTAAAGAGCAAGAAGTGTACATGGGCGAAATTCCGCTCATGACAGATAACGGTACTTTTGTTATTAACGGTACCGAGCGTGTAATTGTTTCCCAGTTGCATCGTTCTCCAGGTGTGTTTTTCGATCACGATAAGGGTAAGACCCACTCATCTGGTAAGCTGCTCTATTCCGCTCGTATTATTCCTTACCGTGGCTCATGGTTGGATTTTGAGTTCGATCCTAAAGACTTGCTCTATGTGCGCATCGATCGTCGCCGCAAGTTACCGGCAACTATTTTACTGCGTGCGCTGAATTATAGTTCTCAAGAAATGCTCAGCATGTTCTTCGAGACCAGTAGCTTTACCTTGGGTAAAGATGGCCAGTTCAGTTATGAAGTGGTTCCATCACGTCTGCGTGGTGACGTTGCTACATTCGATATTAAAGACGACAAGGGTAATATCATTGTTGAAGAAGGCCGTCGTATTACTGCGCGCCATATTCGTCAACTGGAAAAAGCCGGTGTGGATCAGATGGAAGTTCCCTCTGAGTACCTGCTTGGCCGCTCTTTGGCAAAAGACATTGTTGATACTCGCACTGGCGAACTGTTGTTTGAGTGCAATACCGAAATTACTTCTGATGTCCTTTCCAAAATCGTTGCAGCCGGTGTTGAAAAGGTTGAAACGCTCTATACCAACGAGTTGGATTGCGGGCCATTTATTTCTGAAACCCTGCGTATAGATCCAACCCGTACACAACTGGAAGCCCTGGTTGAAATTTATCGCATGATGCGTCCTGGTGAACCGCCGACCAAAGAGTCTGCCGAAGCCTTGTTCCAGAACCTGTTCTTCTCCCAGGAGCGCTATGATCTTTCTGCTGTAGGTCGCATGAAGTTCAATCGCCGTCTCGGCCGCGAGACTGAAACCGGTGAAGGGACTTTGTCCAACGACGATATTGTGGATGTGATGAAAACACTGATTTCTATCCGCAACGGTAAAGGTGTTGTGGACGATATCGATCACTTGGGTAACCGCCGTGTTCGCTCTGTGGGCGAAATGGCTGAAAACCAGTTCCGTGTCGGCTTGGTGCGCGTTGAGCGCGCGGTCAAAGAGCGTTTGTCCATGGCCGAAAGCGAAGGCTTGATGCCGCAAGACTTGATCAATGCGAAGCCTGTTGCTGCCGCTGTGAAAGAGTTCTTCGGCTCTTCCCAGCTGTCGCAGTTTATGGACCAAAACAACCCGCTTTCTGAAATTACGCACAAGCGCCGTGTGTTCGCGCTCGGCCCAGGTGGCCTGACCCGCGAGCGCGCAGGCTTTGAAGTGCGTGACGTACACCCCACTCACTACGGGCGTGTATGTCCTATTGAGACTCCGGAAGGCCCGAATATTGGTCTGATCAACTCGCTGGCTACCTATGCCCGTACTAACAATTACGGCTTCCTCGAGAGCCCCTATCGCAAAGTGATAGAGGGCAAGGTTACCGATCAGATCGAATACCTGTCTGCAATCAATGAATCCGAATATGTGATTGCCCAGGCGTCCGCGTCTCTGGATGATAATGGCCGCCTCACAGAAGAATTGGTTTCTGTGCGTCACCAAAATGAATTTACGCTCAAGGCGCCCACCGATGTCCAGTATATGGACGTGTCCGCACGCCAGGTGGTGTCGGTCGCTGCTTCCTTGATTCCCTTCCTGGAGCACGATGACGCCAACCGTGCACTCATGGGGTCAAACATGCAGCGTCAGGCTGTACCAACACTGCGCTCACAGAAGCCATTGGTGGGAACCGGTATGGAGCGCAATGTTGCTGCTGACTCCGGCGTGTGTGTGGTTGCCAAGCGCGGTGGTGTGATTGATAGCGTTGATGCTGGTCGTATCGTGGTAAAAGTTCACGATGCAGAAGTGGAGGCCGGTGATGCAGGTGTGGATATTTACAACCTCATTAAATACACCCGCTCCAACCAGAACACCTGTATCAACCAGCGCCCTATCGTGAGCATGGGCGATATTGTATCGCGCGGTGATATTTTGGCGGATGGCCCCTCTGTGGATATGGGTGAATTGGCGCTAGGCCAAAACATGCGTATCGCCTTTATGCCCTGGAATGGTTATAACTTCGAAGACTCGATTCTGGTATCTGAGCGCGTAGTGCAAGAAGATCGCTTCACTACCATTCATATTCAGGAATTGACCTGTATTGCGCGTGATACCAAACTGGGTAGCGAAGAAATCACTGCGGATATTCCCAACGTGGGTGAGAGCGCACTGAGCAAGCTGGATGAATCCGGTATTGTGTATATTGGTGCGGAAGTCGGCGGTGGCGATATTCTGGTGGGCAAGGTAACACCGAAGGGTGAAACCCAACTGACCCCGGAAGAAAAATTGCTGCGCGCCATCTTTGGTGAAAAAGCCTCTGATGTAAAAGACACTTCCCTGCGTGTGCCCTCCGGTACCAAGGGTACGGTGATTGATGTTCAGGTATTTACCCGTGATGGTCTGGAAAAAGATCAGCGCAGCCTGGAGATCGAAAAAGCACAACTCGACGAGGTGCGTAAAGATCTCAACGAGGAGTTCCGTATCGTTGAAACTGCGACTTTCGAGCGTCTGCGTGCTGCCTTGGTCGGCCAGATCGTTGCTTCGGGTAAAGGCGTGAAAAAAGGGGAGGCCCTGACTCACGACATTCTCGACGGTTTGGAAAAAGATCAGTGGTTCAAACTGCGCATGAACGAAGATGCGCTGAATGAACAAATTGATCGCGCGGAAGAGCAGCTTGCAGAGCGCCGCAAAATTCTTGATGAAAGATTTGAAGACAAGAAGCGCAAGCTGTCTACCGGTGACGATCTGGCGCCCGGCGTACTCAAAATCGTTAAGGTCTATCTGGCGATCAAACGCCGCATCCAGCCCGGTGACAAGATGGCTGGTCGTCACGGTAACAAAGGGGTTATCTCGGTCATCATGCCGGTTGAAGATATGCCCTACGACGAAAACGGCGAGACTGTGGATATCGTACTCAACCCGCTGGGCGTGCCCTCGCGTATGAACGTGGGCCAGGTATTGGAAATGCACTTGGGTATGGCCGCCAAGGGCCTGGGGGTTAAGATCAACAAGCTGATTCAGGAGCAGAAAGCGGTTGCTGATATCCGCTCGTTCCTTGAAGAAATCTACAACAGCACAGGTGATGTTGCCGCTAAAGAAGATTTGGTCTCTTTCTCTGATAGAGAGGTCATTGATCTGGCGAAAAACCTGGTTGATGGCGTGCCCATGGCGACACCGGTGTTTGATGGTGCCAAAGAGCATGAAATCAAAGCCTTGTTGCGTTTGGCGAGCCTTTCCGATACAGGGCAAACCACACTGTTCGATGGGCGTACCGGGGACCAGTTCTCTCGCTCGGTGACCGTTGGTTACATGTACATGTTGAAGTTGAACCACTTGGTCGACGACAAGATGCACGCGCGTTCAACCGGCTCTTATAGCCTGGTTACCCAGCAGCCGCTGGGTGGTAAAGCGCAATTCGGTGGCCAGCGCTTCGGTGAGATGGAAGTGTGGGCACTGGAAGCTTACGGTGCTGCTTACACCCTGCAGGAAATGCTCACTGTTAAGTCGGATGATGTGGCGGGCCGTACCAAGATGTACAAAAACATCGTGGATGGCGATCATCGGATGGAGCCGGGCATGCCCGAGTCCTTCAACGTATTGGTCAAGGAAATCCGCTCATTGGGTATCAATATTGAGCTTGAGCAGGAAGATTAACTTCCCTGCCCATACCTGAGCCAGCCGTGTGCCGGCTCAGGTATCGCCAGCTCAGTAATACCGAAGAATTTGCCTCGAAGTTTAATGAAAGCTCCGCGGAGCCTACAGGAGAAAGCGCCTTGAAAGACTTACTGAATTTGCTCAAGTCCCAGGGACAAGTCGAAGAGTTCGACTCCATTCGCATCAGCTTGGCATCACCTGAAATGATTCGTTCGTGGTCTTTCGGCGAAGTGAAAAAGCCGGAGACTATTAACTACCGTACCTTCAAGCCCGAGCGTGAAGGTTTGTTCTGTGCCAAGATTTTTGGTCCGGTAAAAGACTATGAATGCTTGTGCGGTAAGTACAAGCGTATGAAGCACCGCGGCATTATCTGTGAAAAGTGTGGCGTGGAAGTTACCTTGGCGAAAGTGCGTCGTGAGCGCATGGGCCATATTGAACTGGCCAGCCCGGTTGCCCACATCTGGTTTTTGAAGTCATTGCCGAGCCGTATCGGTTTGTTGCTGGATATGACCCTGCGTGATATCGAGCGCGTGCTCTATTTTGAATCCTACGTAGTAACCGAACCCGGTATGACTACGCTGGAGCGCGGTCAATTGCTGACTGACGAGCAATACTTCGAAGCGATGGAAGAGTTTGGTGATGAGTTTGAAGCGCAAATGGGCGCCGAAGCTATCCAGACGCTGATGCGTGCAATCGACCTCGAAACCGAAGTCCAGCGCCTGCGTGAAGAGATTCCCAATACCAGCAGTGAAACCAAAATCAAGAAATACTCCAAGCGCCTGAAGTTGCTGGAGGCTTTCCACTTTTCTGGCAACAAGCCCGAGTGGATGGTCATGGAGGTGTTGCCGGTACTGCCACCCGATTTGCGTCCACTGGTTCCACTGGATGGTGGCCGTTTTGCCACGTCCGACCTGAACGATTTGTACCGCCGCGTAATCAACCGCAATAACCGTCTGAAGCGCCTGCTGGATTTGAATGCGCCCGATATTATCGTGCGCAACGAAAAGCGTATGCTGCAAGAGGCCGTAGATGCGTTGCTGGATAACGGTCGTCGCGGTCGCGCCATTACCGGTTCCAACAAGCGTCCGCTGAAATCTCTGGCAGATATGATCAAGGGTAAACAAGGTCGCTTCCGTCAAAACCTGCTCGGTAAGCGTGTGGACTACTCCGGTCGTTCGGTGATCGTGGTGGGGCCGACCCTGCGTTTGCATCAGTGCGGTCTGCCAAAGAAAATGGCTCTGGAATTATTCAAACCCTTTATTTTCAGCAAGCTCGAATTGCGTGGCCTGGCGACTACCATCAAAGCCGCCAAGAAAATGGTTGAACGTGAAGAAGCGGTTGTGTGGGATATCCTTGATGAAGTGATTCGCGAGCACCCCGTACTGCTCAACCGTGCACCTACGTTGCACCGTCTCGGTATCCAGGCGTTTGAGCCTGTACTGATTGAAGGTAAGGCTATCCAGCTGCACCCGCTCGTGTGTTCTGCGTATAACGCGGACTTTGACGGTGATCAGATGGCCGTACACGTTCCGCTGACTATCGAAGCGCAGTTGGAAGCCCGCGCGCTGATGATGTCTACCAACAACATTTTGTCACCTGCATCCGGTGAACCGATTATCGTTCCTTCACAGGACGTGGTATTGGGTTTGTACTGGATGACACGTGAGCGTATCAATGCCAAGGGTGAAGGCATGGTATTTGCCGACACTATGGAAGTGTCCCGCGCTTACTATTCCAAGCAGGTCGATCTGCAGGCGCGTATTAAAGTGCGTTTGACTGAAACCCTGATTGGCGCTGAAGGCGAAAGAACCAGTGAAACCAAGTTGGTACAAACCACTGTCGGTCGTGTACTCCTGTGGGAAATTGTTCCTGCCGGTATTCCACTGGAAATGATTAACCGTCCCATGGTGAAAAAAGCCATTTCGGCGGTGATCAACTACTGTTACCGCGTAGTGGGATTGAAAGCGACTGTTATTTTTGCTGACCGTCTGATGTACATGGGTTATGACTTCTCCACCAAGTCTGGCTCATCTATTGGTGTAAACGACTTTACTATCCCCGCCGCCAAGGCCGACATCATTGCGCGTGCTGATGCGGAAGTAAAAGAAATCGAGACCCAATACGCTTCAGGTCTGGTAACGCAAGGCGAGAAATACAACAAGGTTATCGATATCTGGTCGCGCGCTAACGATCTGGTAGCCAAGTCGATGATGGAAGGTATTTCCAAAGAGACCGTTATCAATCGTGACGGTGTGGAAGAGCAGCAGTCCTCCTTTAACTCCGTATTTATGTACGCCGACTCGGGTGCACGTGGTTCGCCTGCGCAAATTCGCCAGTTGGCCGGTATGCGCGGCCTGATGGCGCGTCCCGATGGCTCTATTATTGAAACGCCAATTAAGGCGAACTTCCGCGAAGGACTGAACGTACTCCAGTACTTCATCTCGACCCACGGTGCGCGTAAAGGTTTGGCGGATACTGCGTTAAAAACCGCGAACTCCGGTTACCTGACTCGTCGTCTCGTTGACGTAGCCCAGGATCTGGTTGTGACTTTGCAGGATTGTGGTACAGATTCTGGCCTGACCATGTCACCGGTTATTGAAGGTGGTGATGTTATTGAGTCGTTGGGCGATCGTATCCTCGGTCGTGTGGTGGCGCGCGATGTTATTCGCCCCGGCAGCGATGAAATCCTGGTTCCCGCCGGTACCATGATCGATGAAGCCTGGGTTGGCCGCATCGAAGAAATGGGGATTGACGAGGTACTGGTGCGCTCGCCAATTACCTGTGAATCGCGTAACGGTATTTGCTCCATGTGTTACGGTCGCGACCTGGCGCGTGGCCATCGCGTTAACCCGGGTGAGGCAGTGGGTGTTATCGCGGCTCAATCTATCGGTGAGCCCGGTACCCAGCTGACCATGCGTACTTTCCACATTGGTGGTGCGGCATCGAGAGCCTCGGCGGCTGACAGTGTGCAAGTGAAGCAGGAAGGTACCGTGCGCCTGCTTAACGTGAAAGTGGTGAGCAACCCTGCCGGCAACCTGGTGGCGGTATCCCGTTCCGGCGAATTGGCTATTGCCGATGCCAGCGGACGCGAGCGCGAGCGCTACAAGATTCCGTACGGCGCACTGATCACTGTGAAAGATGGTGAAACTGTTAAAGGTGGCCAGATAGTAGCCAAGTGGGACCCGCATACCCACCCGATCGTATCGGAAGTAGCCGGTACCGTGGCTTTCTCGGGTATGGAAGAGGGGCTATCTATCCGTCGTCAAACCGACGAACTGACCGGCTTGAGCTCTATTGAAATTCTTGATCCAGCCGAACGTCCTTCTGCCGGTAAGGATTTGCGTCCAGCAATCACCCTGGTGGATGCCAAGGGTAAAGAGCTGTTCCTGGCCAATACTAATGTGCCTGCACACTACATGTTGCCAGCTAAAGCGATTTTGACCATCAATAATGGCGATATCATCAACGTGGGTGACATTGTT
Organism: Cellvibrio japonicus Ueda107; assembly: GCF_000019225.1. Classification (NCBI taxonomy): domain Bacteria; kingdom Pseudomonadati; phylum Pseudomonadota; class Gammaproteobacteria; order Cellvibrionales; family Cellvibrionaceae; genus Cellvibrio; species Cellvibrio japonicus. The sequence goes on from NC_010995.1 coordinate 829,381, forward strand.
GCGCGTATTCCGCAGGAAGGTTCCAAGACCCGTGACATCACCGGTGGTCTGCCACGCGTTGCCGACCTGTTTGAAGCCCGTCGTCCAAAAGAGCCGGCAATCCTGGCCGAAATCTCCGGTACTGTGAGCTTCGGTAAAGAAACCAAGGGTAAGCGCCGCCTGATTATCACTCCAACCGATGGTCAGGTATTGGATGATGGTTCAACCCACTACGAAGTGCTGATCCCCAAACATCGCCAACTGACTGTATTTGAAGGGGAAATGGTCGCCAAGGGTGAGGTTGTATCTGATGGCCCGGCCAACCCGCACGATATTTTGCGTTTGCAAGGTGTTGAGGCCCTGGCTCGTTATATTACTAATGAGATCCAGGACGTATACCGCCTGCAGGGTGTGAAGATCAACGACAAGCATATCGAAACCATCGTTCGTCAGATGCTGCGTAAAGTTGAGATCACCACTATGGGCGACTCCAGCTTCGTGAAGGGCGAGCAGGTGGAGTTGACCTCAGTACTTGAGGAAAACGAAAAGCTGCGTGCCGAAGGCAAGCAGCCCGCACACTACGAGCGCTTGTTGCTGGGTATTACCAAGGCATCTCTGGCAACTGAGTCGTTTATTTCGGCGGCCTCTTTCCAGGAAACTACCCGTGTATTGACCGAAGCGGCAGTAACCGGCAAGAAAGACAATCTGCGTGGCCTCAAAGAGAACGTGGTTGTGGGGCGTCTGATTCCTGCCGGTACCGGTTTGGCCTACCACAATGATCGCAAGCGTCGTCGTGAAGAGGCATTAAGTGAGCAGGTCGGGGTTAGTGCGGAAGACGTTGAAGCAGCGTTGACTGAAGCCCTGAAGTCCAGTGTGAGCTAAGCACACTGGATTCATAGATTCATGTCCGGTATGCCGGACTGAACGTCAGGCAAAACAAGGCTGGCAACCCCAGCCTTGTTTTTTTGTTGATTGGTCAATCGGCTGTTGCGGCCTGGCTGATCGGACAACATCCGTTGCCTTGACGCAAGTGGGTAGCATCTATACAATGCGCCACCCACTTTTTCCAAGTGGGAAGCTGTTATTGCCTGTCGTTTGGGCCGGCCAGCTTTTTTTAAACTTGCCTTCATTACAGAAGGCGTAATCTCTATGGAGTTTGTTTTCATGCCGACGATCAACCAGTTGGTTCGTAAGCCAAGAAAACGTATCGTAGACAAGAGTGACGTTCCTGCTCTGCAAGGTAACCCACAGCGCCGCGGCGTTTGCACCCGTGTATATACGACTACACCGAAAAAGCCTAACTCAGCACTGCGTAAAGTATGCCGTGTGCGTTTGACCAACGGCTTTGAAGTGACTTCCTATATCGGTGGTGAAGGGCACAACCTGCAAGAGCACAGCGTGGTGCTGATCCGCGGTGGTCGTGTTAAGGACTTGCCCGGTGTGCGTTACCACACTGTACGTGGTTCACTGGATACTTCCGGTGTTGCCAAGCGTAAGCAAGGCCGCTCTAAATACGGTGCCAAGCGTCCCAAGTAATCGCTGATTGGCGCTCTTCGAGCGTCTAATGGCGGTGAACGTGACGACACGTTTTCGGCTTAACAACCGAGTAAGGCCAAGCGGAATATCCGTCTTGGGAAATCCCTGAAGAGAGGCTATTAAGATGCCAAGAAGAAGAGTAGTCGCCAAGCGCGAAGCTTTGCCGGATCCAAAATTCGGTGATGTCACTCTGGCGAAATTTATGAACCACGTAATGATCAGTGGTAAGAAGTCTGTTGCAGAGCGCATTGTTTATGGTGCTCTGGACGTTGTAAAAACCAAACTGAATCGCGATCCTTTGGAAGTGTTTTCCGAGGCTCTCGAGAATATCGCTCCGCTGGTAGAGGTTAAGTCTCGCCGTGTGGGTGGTGCAACCTACCAGGTGCCTGTAGAAGTTCGTGCTTCTCGTCGCAGTGCACTGGCTATGCGTTGGTTGGTGGATTACTCGCGCAAGCGCAGTGAAAAATCCATGCCGCAACGTCTTGCCGGCGAGCTGATCGATGCATCGCAAGGCAAGGGTGCTGCGGTTAAGAAGCGTGAAGATGTTCACCGTATGGCTGAGGCTAACAAGGCCTTCTCCCACTTCCGTTTCTAATCATCTGTCCCGGATGAAAAAGGCAGCCCTCGCTGCCTTTTACCTTTTTACAGCATGTATTTTTGGGGATCACAGTCGTGTCACGTAAGACTCCTATCGCACGCTACCGCAATATCGGTATTTGCGCCCACGTAGATGCCGGTAAAACTACTACTACTGAACGTGTGCTCTTTTACACTGGCTTGTCGCACAAGCTGGGTGAGGTGCACGATGGAGCCGCTACGACTGATTGGATGGTACAGGAGCAGGAGCGCGGTATCACGATCACTTCTGCGGCCATTACTACCTTCTGGAAAGGTATGGCGGGTCAGTTTGATGAGCATCGCGTCAACGTTATCGATACCCCGGGTCACGTAGATTTCACGATTGAGGTCGAGCGCTCTCTGCGTGTGCTGGATGGTGCTGTTGTGGTGCTTTGCGGTTCTTCCGGTGTGCAGCCGCAGACTGAAACTGTGTGGCGCCAGGCGAACAAGTACGAGGTCCCGCGCCTTGTGTTTGTTAACAAGATGGACCGGACCGGTGCTAATTTCCTGCGTGTGGTCGAGCAGTTGAAAACCCGCCTGGGTGCAAACCCTGTACCGCTGCAAATGACTATTGGCGCTGAAGATCAATTCAAAGGGGTAGTGGACCTGGTTAAGATGCAGTCCATTATCTGGAATGAAGAAGATCAGGGGATGACCTTTGAGTATGGTCCGATCCCGGCTGATCTGCGGGAGCAATGCGAAGCTCTGCGTGAACAGTTAATAGAAGCTGCGGCGGAATCCAGTGATGCCCTGATGGAAAAATATCTGGGCGGTGAGGAGCTGACTGAGGCCGATATTAAAACCGGTATCCGCGCGCGCACCCTGGCAGGTGAAATTATCCCGGTTGTGGGTGGCTCTGCCTTTAAAAATAAAGGTGTACAGGCCATGCTGGATGCCGTCATCGAATATCTGCCGGCTCCAACCGAGGTCAAGGCGATTGAAGGTGTACTGGATGATGGCGAGACTGTTGCCCAGCGTAAAGCGGATGACAGCGAGCCATTTTCCGCGCTTGCCTTCAAAATTGCTACTGACCCCTTTGTGGGCAGTTTGACCTTTATTCGCGTCTACTCGGGTGTGCTTAATTCAGGCGATGCGGTGCTCAATTCTGTTAAGCAGAAAAAAGAGCGTGTCGGCCGCATGGTGCAGATGCATGCCAACCAGCGCAGTGAAATCAAAGAAGTGCTGGCAGGCGATATTGCCGCTGTGATCGGCCTGAAGGATGTTACAACCGGGGATACCCTGTGCGATATGAATCATCCTATCGTATTGGAGCGTATGGATTTCCCTGAGCCAGTTATTCACGTAGCAGTTGAGCCCAAAACCAAAGCTGACCAGGAAAAGATGGGTGTTGCTTTGAGCAAGCTTGCACAAGAAGACCCATCTTTCCGTGTAAGGACAGATGAGGAAACGGGGCAGACTATCATCGGTGGTATGGGTGAATTGCACCTCGATATCATCGTTGACCGCATGAAGCGTGAGTTTGGTGTTGAAGCGAATATCGGTAAGCCGCAAGTGGCCTATCGTGAGGCGATTCGCAACAAGTGTGAAATCGAAGGTAAGTTTGTGCGTCAATCCGGTGGTCGTGGTCAATACGGCCACTGCTGGATTCGTTTCGAGCCCGGCGCCGATGAAGGTGCGGAGGGGCTGGAGTTCGTTAACGAAATCGTTGGCGGTGTGGTGCCTAAAGAGTATGTGCCGGCTATCCAAAAAGGTATTGCTGAGCAAATGCAAAATGGTGTTCTGGCGGGCTATCCGCTGCTCGGCTTGAAGGCCAGTGTGTTTGATGGTTCTTACCATGACGTTGACTCATCAGAAATGGCGTTTAAAATCGCCGCTTCTATGGCGACCAAGAAGCTTGCTCAATTGGGGGGTGCGGTTCTGCTCGAACCCATCATGAAGGTTGAGGTAGTAACTCCGGAAGAAAACATGGGTGACGTGGTGGGGGATCTCAATCGTCGTCGCGGCATGATTCTGGGTATGGACGAAAGTGTTAGTGGCAAAGTGGTTAATGCCGAGGTGCCTCTGGCGGAAATGTTTGGTTATGCGACCTCGTTGCGCTCTGCGACTCAGGGCCGTGCAACCTACACCATGGAATTCTTGAAATACGCTGAAGCCCCGCGCAATGTTGCTGAAGAAGTGATTGCCAGGGGTAAAATCCAGAAAGACGAAGAATAGTATTCCTATCTCATCTTTAATTAGAGGAATTGAAAAGTGGCTAAAGAGAAGTTTGAACGTAACAAGCCCCACGTCAACGTGGGCACCATTGGTCACGTTGACCACGGTAAAACCACCCTGACTGCTGCACTGACCAAAGTGTGCGCAGAAACCTGGGGCGGTGCTTTCGTTGCCTATGACGGTATCGATAACGCGCCAGAAGAGAAGGCTCGTGGTATTACCATTAACACCTCTCACGTAGAGTACGATTCTGCTGTGCGTCACTACGCCCACGTAGACTGCCCAGGCCACGCCGACTATGTGAAGAACATGATCACCGGTGCTGCCCAGATGGACGGCGCTATCCTGGTGTGCGGTGCGACCGACGGTCCGATGCCGCAAACCCGTGAGCACATCCTGTTGTCCCGTCAGGTAGGCGTACCTTTCATCGTGGTATTCCTGAACAAGGCTGACCTGCTGGCAGAAGACTGCGGTGGTGTAGGCACTGACGAATACAATGAAATGCTGGAATTGGTAGAGATGGAGCTGCGTGAGCTGCTGTCCACCTACGACTTCCCCGGTGATGACACCCCAATTATCGCTGGTTCTGCCCTGATGGCGCTGAACGGCCAGGACGACAACGGCCTGGGTGTTTCTGCGGTGCGTAAACTGGTTGAGTCCCTGGATGCTTACATCCCTGAGCCAGTTCGTGCGATTGACCAGCCGTTCCTGATGCCGGTAGAAGACGTGTTCTCTATCTCAGGTCGCGGCACTGTGGTAACCGGTCGTGTTGAGCGCGGTATTATCAAAGTGGGTGAAGAGATTCAGATCGTTGGTCTGAAAGACACCACCAAGACTACCTGTACGGGTGTTGAAATGTTCCGCAAGCTGCTCGACGAAGGTCGTGCGGGCGAGAACGTGGGTGTTCTGTTGCGCGGTACCAAGCGTGATGAAGTTGAGCGTGGCCAGGTTCTGTGTAAGCCAAACTCTGTAACACCCCACACCAAGTTTGAATCTGAAGTGTACGTTCTGTCCAAAGAAGAAGGTGGTCGTCACACGCCCTTCTTCAAGGGTTACCGTCCACAGTTCTATTTCCGTACCACTGACGTGACGGGTGCTGTTGAGCTGCCGGAAGGCGTAGAGATGGTAATGCCGGGTGACAACATCAAGATGGTTGTTACCTTGATTCACCCGATTGCGATGGAAGAAGGCCTGCGCTTTGCTATCCGTGAAGGTGGTCGTACTGTTGGTGCTGGTGTGGTTGCTAAAATCATTCAGTAATAGCTGGCAGATATAAAGGGCGGGTCTTTAATGGCCCGCTTTTTATTTGGTTAGTCAAAAAAGCTGTGCCTAAGAAATAAGCATGTTTTGTGCTTTATCTGTTGACAGCTATGGGTTGCGCACATAGAATTGCGCCTCCTTTCGCCAGGGGTATTGTTTTTAAGCAATAACTGGCCGTAAGGGTTGTTCTTTAAACACATAATTGGAGTTTGGTTCAAATGCAGAATCAACGCATTAGGATTCGCCTGAAGGCTTTCGATCACAAGCTCATCGATGCCTCTACTCAAGAGATCGTTGAGACCGCAAAGCGTACAGGTGCTCAAGTGCGCGGTCCGATTCCGCTGCCGACTCGTAAAGAGCGCTTCACTGTATTGATTTCTCCGCACGTTAACAAAGATGCGCGCGATCAGTACGAGATACGTACACATAAGCGTTTGCTGGATATTGTTGAGCCTACAGAAAAAACCGTTGATGCCCTGATGAAGCTGGATCTGGCTGCAGGCGTTGAGGTTCAAATTAGTCTCGGTTAAGTAAATGTTTAAGGTCTAGGCATTTGCCTAGGCTGTGTAACGCTCTGAAATGGGCGGCCATAGCGGGTAAAAGCCCCGTACACTAAGAGGTTATTAAAATGACGATTGGTATTGTCGGCCGTAAGACCGGTATGACTCGTGTTTTTACGGATGATGGTGTTTCCATTCCTGTAACCGTGATTGAGGTTGAGCCCAATCGCGTTACTCAGGTTAAGACTGCTGATACTGATGGCTACTCTGCTGTGCAGATTACTGTTGGTGAGCGTCGCGCCTCCCGTGTTACCAAATCCGAAGCTGGCCACTTCGCCAAAGCCAATGTTGAGGCGGGTCGCAGCGTTTGGGAATTGCGTAACAACTCTCAAGAAGCCTTTGAAGTAGGTGCTTCTCTGACTGTAGAAGCTTTTTCTGCAGGTCAATTCATTGATGTAACTGGTACCTCTAAAGGTAAGGGTTACGCCGGTACTGTTAAGCGTTGGAACTTCGGTATGCAGGATGCCACTCACGGCAACTCGCGCTCTCACCGTGTTCCCGGTTCAACCGGTCAATGTCAATCTCCTGGTCGCGTATTCAAAAACAAGAAAATGACAGGTCACATGGGGGCTGAGCGTGTAACCGTTCAAAACCTGGAGATCGTCCGTGTAGATGCCGAGCGCAATCTGCTTCTTGTCAAGGGTGCTATTCCTGGTGCTCCAGGCGGCGACGTTATTGTTCGCCCCGCTGTTAAAGCGCGCACCAACGCTTAAGTGTCCAAGGGGAGTTGACCATGGAATTAAAAATTGTAAATCCCGGTGGCGCTCAAGGTACTGTTAACGTATCTGAAGTGGCTTTCGGTAGAGAGTTTAATCAAGATCTGGTGCATCAAGCTGTTGTTGCCTATATGGCTGGTGCGCGTCAGGGTACCAAGGCACAGAAAACTCGTGCAGAAGTCTCTGGTGGCGGCAAAAAGCCCTGGCGTCAAAAAGGTACTGGTCGTGCGCGTGCGGGTACTATCCGCAGTCCTATCTGGCGTGGCGGCGGTGTGACCTTTGCTGCAAAGCCTCGTGATTTTGAGCAAAAGTTGAACCGTAAAATGTATCGTGCTGCGTTACAGTGCATTTTGTCTGAGCTGAACCGCCAGGATCGTTTGATTGTGGTTGAAAGCTTTGACGTTGATGCGCCCAAAACCAAGGCACTGGTGCAAAAGCTTGCACAATATGATCTGACAGATGCGTTGATTGTCACTGAAGATCTGAGTGAAAACCTGTACCTGGCATCGCGTAACCTGCACAAAGTGGGTGTATCGGATGTTCAGGGCGTCGATCCAGTTAGCCTGATCGGTTATGACAAAGTCGTTGTTACCGTTCCTGCGCTGAAAAAATTCGAGGAGATCCTGGGATGAACCAAGAACGCATTTATAAAGTGTTGCTAGGTCCCGTGGTATCTGAGAAATCAGCTGCTGTGGGTGAGGCTAGCAACCAGGTGGTTTTCAAAGTGTTGGCCGATGCCAGCAAAGTAGAAATCAAAGCCGCTGTTCAAGCGTTGTTCAACACGAAAGTTGAATCTGTACGCGTATTGAATGTTAAAGGCAAAACCAAGCGCACTCGCTACGGTGTAGGCAAGAGAAGCGATTGGAAAAAAGCCTATGTGCGTCTCGAGCAAGGTCAAGAAATCGACTTTGCGGTAGCAGAGTAAGAGGATTGTCGCAATGGCTATTGTAAAAAGTAAACCAACCTCTCCTGGTCGTCGCTTTGTCGTTAAGGTCGTTAACCACGATCTGCACAAGGGTGAGCCCTATGCTCCGCTGCTCGACAAAAAGTCCAAGTCTGGTGGTCGTAACAACACAGGTCGTATTACCACTCGCCACGTTGGTGGTGGTCACAAGCAGCACTACCGTATTGTTGATTTCCGTCGTAACAAAGATGGTATTCCAGCGACTGTAGAGCGTATCGAATACGATCCCAACCGCACTGCTTATATTGCTCTGGTTGTCTATGCCGATGGTGAGCGTCGCTACATCATTGCACCTAAAGGCTTGAGCGCGGGTGACAAAATTGAGTCAGGTAATGCTGCAGCTATTAAAGTGGGTAATACCTTGCCAGTTCGTAACATCCCATTGGGTAGTGTTATCCACTGTGTAGAGTTGAAGCCGGGTAAAGGTGCCCAGCTGGCTCGCTCAGCGGGTGCTTCTGCGCAATTGGTTGCGAAAGATGGCGCTTATGTAACTTTGCGTTTGCGCAGTGGTGAAATGCGTAAAGTGCTGAGCGACTGTCGTGCCACTCTCGGTGAAGTATCTAACACCGAGCACAACCTGCGTTCGCTGGGTAAAGCCGGTGCTAAACGTTGGCTGGGCATTCGTCCTACTGTTCGCGGTGTTGCGATGAACCCGGTTGACCACCCACACGGTGGTGGTGAAGGCCGTACTTCTGGTGGCCGTCACCCAGTATCACCATGGGGTATCCCAACCAAGGGTTACAAAACGCGCAAAAACAAGCGCACCGATAACATGATTGTTCGTCGTCGCGATAAGAAATAATCGCCGGCCTAACAACTGAGTAGAGGAAGTCACAGTGCCACGTTCACTGAAAAAAGGTCCCTTTATCGACCTCCACCTGATTAAGAAGGTCGAAGCTGCGATCGCGAGTAATGATCGTCGCCCGATTAAAACCTGGTCACGTCGCTCTATGATTCTGCCAGAAATGGTAGGTCTGACTCTGGCTGTACACAACGGGCGCCAACATGTTCCGGTTCTTGTAAACGAAGAAATGGTCGGACACAAGCTGGGCGAATTCGCAGCAACCCGTACTTATCGCGGTCATGCCGCTGATAAGAAAGCTAAGAAGCGCTAAGAGGTTTTAACGATGGAAGTAGCAGCAAAATTAAGCGGTGCTCGTCTGTCGGCGCAAAAAGCGCGTTTGGTTGCTGATCAAATTCGCGGTAAAGGCGTTGAAGATGCACTTGATATCCTGGCATTCAGCACTAAAAAGGGTGCCCAGATCATCAAGAAGGTACTCGAGTCTGCCATTGCAAACGCCGAGCACAATGAAGGCGCTGATGTTGATGAGCTGAAAGTAAAAACGATCTTTGTTGACGAGGGCGTAAGCCTGAAGCGCATCAAGCCACGTGCCAAAGGCCGTGCTGATCGTATTACCAAGCGCACTTGTCACATCACCGTTAAAGTAGCCGATAAGTAAGAGAGCGCGTTATGGGTCAGAAAGTACATCCAAACGGTATTCGTCTGGGTATCATCAAAAAGCATACCTCCGTATGGTATGCCGATGGCACTGATTACGCAGACAAACTCAACATCGACCTGAAAGTGCGTTCGTACATTCAGGAGAAGCTTGCCAGTGCGTCAGTTAGCCGCGTTGATATTGAACGCCCCGCTAATACTGCGCGTATTACTATCCACACTGCCCGTCCAGGTATTGTGATTGGTAAGAAAGGTGAAGATGTTGATAAGCTGCGCGCAGAAATCAGCAAACAAATGGGCGTGCCTGTTCATATCAATATTGAAGAGATTCGCAAGCCTGATCTGGATGCTGCTTTGGTTGCGCAAAGCGTTGCTCAGCAACTGGAGCGTCGTGTTATGTTCCGTCGTGCTATGAAGCGCGCGGTGCAAAACGCTATGCGTCAAGGTGCTGAGGGCATCAAAATCCAGGTGGGTGGCCGCTTGGGTGGTGCCGAGATTGCTCGTAGCGAGTGGTATCGTGAAGGTCGCGTACCCCTGCACACCCTGCGTGCAGACATCGATTACGCGACTGCCGAAGCCAGCACTACCTACGGCATCATTGGTGTAAAAGTGTGGATTTTCAAGGGTGAAGTGATCGGTGACGTAACTGAAACCGAAAGCGCGTCCAAGAAAAAAACCACTAAGTCCAAGTAAGGGGTACGCACAATGTTACAACCTAAGCGTACGAAGTTTCGCAAGCAGATGAAAGGCCGCAACCGCGGTCTGGCCCTTCGCGGCTCCAAAGTCAGCTTTGGTGATTTCGGCTTGAAAGCAACTGGTCGCGGTCGCATCACAGCACGCCAAATCGAAGCTGCTCGTCGTGCGATGACTCGTCACGTTAAACGTGGCGGTAAAATCTGGATCCGTGTGTTTCCGGACAAACCAATCACTGCCAAGCCTCTTGAAGTGCGTATGGGTAGTGGTAAAGGTGGCGTGGAATATTGGGTTGCCCAGATTCGTCCTGGCAAGGTTCTCTATGAGATGGATGGTGTAAGTGAAGAGCTGGCTCGTGAAGCTTTTGCCCTTGCTGCCGCTAAATTGCCAGTTACTACAACATTTGTTAAACGTTCGGTGATGTGATGAAAGTTTCAGAACTCCGCGAAAAATCCGTCGAAGAGCTGAACAGCGTCTTGTTGGAGCAATTGAAAGAGCAGTTCAAGCTGCGTATGCAAGCTTCTACTGGTCAATTGAACCAAACTCACTTGTTATCACAAGTTCGTAAAGACATTGCTCGCATCAAGACAGCGCTTAGACAAAAGGCAGGTAACTAACATGACTCAACAAGCAAAAGTTGCTCGTACACTGACTGGTAAAGTCGTAAGCGACAAGATGGATAAAACCATCACTGTGCTTATTGAGCGTCGTGTTAAGCATGAGGTTTACGGCAAGTACTTCACCAAGTCATCCAAAGTGCATGCTCATGATGAAAAAAATGAGTGCCGCATTGGTGACACAGTGACTGTAGCTGAGTCTCGTCCCCTGTCAAAAACTAAGACCTGGGCCTTGGTAAAAATTGAAGAGCGTGCTGCTGAAGTTTAAGTGCTTCAGTAGTTTTAGATAGTTTCGGAGACGGACGATGATTCAAACAGAAAGCTACTTAGATGTTGCTGACAACAGCGGTGCTCGCCGTGTCATGTGCATCAAGGTTCTTGGCGGCTCCCACCGTCGCTATGCTGCAGTGGGTGACATCATCAAAGTTACCGTAAAGGAAGCCATTCCGCGCGGTAAAGTGAAGAAAGGCCAAGTATTGAAAGCAGTTGTTGTACGCACTAAAAAAGGTGTGCGTCGTCAGGACGGTTCGTTGATTAAATTCGACGATAATGCCGCGGTACTGCTGAATAACCAGGATGCTCCGATTGGTACCCGTATTTTCGGACCCGTAACGCGTGAGTTGCGTGGCGAGAAATTTATGAAAATCATTTCTTTGGCTCCTGAAGTGCTGTAAGCACTCAGTCAGACAGAGAGTCGAGGGCAGATAAATGCGTAAAATTAAACGTGATGACGAAGTGATTGTTATCGCCGGACGTGACAAGGGCAAGCGCGGTAAAGTTGTACGTGTTTTGGCTGAGGATCGTTTGATTGTTAGTGGCATTAACATGATCAAAAAGCACCAAAAACCAAACCCACAATTGGGCGTTGCTGGTGGAATCGTTGAAAAAGAAGCTGCGATCCATGCTTCTAATGTAGCCATCTACAATCCGGCTACCAAGAAAGCAGATCGTGTTGGATTCAAGATTCTTGAAAACGGCAACAAAGTGCGTGTTTTCAAATCCAACGGCGAAGCCGTAGAGGCGTAATTGAACATGGCTAGGCTTAAAGAACTTTACACGAAAGAACTCGCCCCCAAGCTGAAAGAAGAGTTGGGTTTGGCGAATGTTATGGAAGTGCCGCGCATCACTAAAATCACCATTAACATGGGTGTGGGTGAAGCGGTTGGTGACAAGAAAGTGCTTGAAAACGCGGTTAATGACCTGGTGAAAATTGCCGGTCAAAAAGTCGTCGTTACCAAATCTCGCAAGTCAATTGCTGGCTTCAAGATTCGTGACGGTTGGCCAATCGGTTGCAAAGTAACTCTGCGCAAAGATCGTATGTACGAGTTCTTGGATCGCCTGATCGCTGTTGCTATTCCACGTATCCGCGACTTCCGCGGTATCAGTCCGAAGCAATTCGACGGTCGTGGTAATTTCTCTATGGGTGTTACTGAGCAGATTATTTTTCCTGAGATTGACTACGACAAGGTAGATCGTCTACGTGGATTGGATATCTGTATCACTACTACTGCTCGCACTGACGAAGAAGGTCGTGCGCTGCTGAAAGCCTTCAACTTCCCGTTCAAGGGCTAAAGGTAACCTCATGGCTAAGAAATCAATGATCGCACGTGAAGTTAAGCGTGCAGAAACAGCAAAAAAATTCGCTGCAAAGCGTGCTGAGTTGAAAGCAATCATTGCCAGTGCTTCTTCTTCTGAAGAGCAGATCTGGGAAGCGCAAACCAAACTGCAACAGTTGCCGCGTGATGCCAGCCCAAGTCGTCAGCGTAATCGCTGCCGTGTGACTGGTCGCCCACATGGTGTCTATCGCAAATTCGGTTTGTGCCGTCATAAGTTGCGCGAAGCTGCCATGCGTGGTGATGTCCCTGGCCTGGTTAAGGCTAGCTGGTAAGCCCTCGCTTAATATTAGGAGCAGATTCTCATGAGTATGCAAGATCCATTGGCAGATATGCTGACCCGTATTCGCAATGCGCAAGGTGTTGGTAAAGCCACTGTAACTATGCCTTCTTCCAAATTGAAGGTAAGTGTTGCAAAAGTTCTCTCTGACGAGGGCTATATCAACGGTTTTTCAGTAAGTGAAAGCCCCAAGCAAGAGCTGACTGTTGAACTGAAATATTTTGAAGGTAAGCCGGTTATTGCCGAGCTTGACCGCGTAAGCCGTCCTGGCTTGCGTAATTACGCTGGTAAGTCTGCTCTGCCTACCGTTCGCGGTGGATTGGGTATCGCTATTGTGTCTACCAGTAAAGGTGTAATGACTGATCGAGCTGCACGCGCCGCTGGCGTGGGTGGTGAGGTTCTTTGCACAGTATTCTAATTGGGAAATCGTCATGTCACGAGTTGCAAAAAGTCCGGTTGAAGTGCCTGCCGCAGTGACTGTGACCTTGAATGGTCAGAGTCTCTCTGTAAAAGGTGGCAAAGGTACATTGGCGCTGGAAGTTCACGCGAATGTAGAAGTTAAGCATGAAGGTAATGTGCTGACTTTTACTCCTCGCGATGGTGCCAAGCAGTCAGATGCTTTAGCGGGTACTACCCGTGCATTGGTAAACAACATGGTTGTCGGTGTGTCGCAAGGTTTCGAAAAGAAACTGACCCTGGTAGGCGTGGGTTATCGTGTTAAAGCAGAAGGCAATACTGTAAACCTGTCTTTGGGATATTCACATCCGGTTAACTACGTTCTTCCGCAAGGCGTATCGGTAGAAACCCCAAGTCAGACCGAAATAGTACTCAAGAGCGCTGACAAGCAATTGCTTGGTCAAGTCGCTGCTGAAATCCGTGCGTTCCGCGAGCCAGAGCCATACAAAGGCAAGGGTGTTCGCTACTCGGATGAAGTAGTACTGCGTAAAGAAGCTAAGAAGAAGTAGGGCTAGGATATGAGCGAAAAGAAAGAAGCTCGTCTTCGCCGTGCACGTCGTGCTCGCGCCAAGATTCGTGAATTAGGTGTAACCCGTTTGGCTATCCACCGCACTCCGCGTCATATTTATGCACAATTGATCTCTGGTGATGGCTCTACCGTCATCGCGAGTGCGTCAACGCTGGATAAAGATCTGCGCAGTGGTAAGACCGGTAATGCTGATGCTGCCAAAGCTGTAGGTGCATTGATTGCTGAGCGTGCCAAAGCCGCTGGTGTAACTCAGGTAGCATTCGATCGCAGCGGTTTTAAATATCATGGCCGCATTAAAGCCCTGGCTGATGCTGCGCGTGAAGGCGGATTGGAATTCTAAAGGTGCATTATGGCAAACGCTAAAAGAGAAGAAGAGAACAACAACGAAGGCTTGCAAGAAAAATTAGTGCAAGTAAATCGTGTTGCTAAAACCGTTAAGGGTGGCCGTATTTTTGCGTTCACTGCACTGACTGTGGTTGGTGATGGTAATGGTCGTGTTGGCTTTGGTCGTGGTAAGGCGCGTGAAGTGCCCACTGCTATCCAAAAGGCGATGGAAGCTGCACGTCGCAACATGATTACCGTTGATTTGAATGGCGACACTATTCAATATCCGACCAAGGGTGCTCACGGTGCGTCCAAGGTATATATGCAGCCCGCTTCACAAGGTACCGGTGTAATCGCCGGTGGTGCGATGCGTGCAGTATTGGAAATTGCAGGTATTCAAAACGTCCTTTCCAAGTGCTACGGCTCTACCAATCCGGTGAATGTTGTTCGTGCCACTTTCAATGCGCTTAAAGCGATGTCTTCTCCTGAGACTGTTGCTGCCAAGCGTGGAAAGACTGTTGAAGAAATTCTGAACTAATCGGCTTGGCCGATGATTAGCTGGCGGAATTGACCATGTCTAAGAAAATGATCAAAGTGACTCAGATTAAGAGCACCGCTCATCGTCTGAAGAATCACCAGGCCTGTGTTCGTGGCTTGGGACTGCGTCGTATCGGTCATACTGTGGAAGTGGAAGACACTCCTTCTGTACGCGGTATGATCAATGCTGTTAATTACCTGGTGAAGGTTGAGGGAGAGTAAGATGCGTCTGAATACACTTAGCCCGGCACCGGGTAGAATCCACGCTAAAAAGCGTGTTGGTCGCGGTATTGGTAGCGGCCTGGGTAAAACTGCTGGTCGTGGCCACAAGGGTTTGAAATCCCGCTCTGGTGGTTCCGTGCGTCCTGGTTTTGAAGGCGGTCAAATGCCTTTGCAAATCCGTCTGCCCAAGTACGGTTTTACTTCCCGTATTAGTTTGGTAACAGCAGAAATTCGCCTATCTGAGCTGAACGCCATTGAAGGTTCGGTAGTGGATATCGAAACTCTGAAACAAGCTGGTTTGATCAGCTCTGTTATCAAGCGCGCTAAAATCTTTGCCTCAGGCGAAGTGAAAAAGGCAGTGACAGTGAAAGGTTTGGCTGTTACTAAAGGCGCTAAGGCTGCAATCGAAGCCGCTGGCGGAAAAGTAGAAGAGTAACGAGGCGCGAATGGCAACTCCTAGTAATCTGCCATTAGCCAATCAAAGAGGCTTGGGCGAGCTTTGGGCTCGCCTTCGCTTTCTGTTTTTGGCGATAGTGATTTATCGTATTGGCACCCATATTCCAGTTCCTGGTCTTGACCCCGAGCGTATTGCCAATCTGTTTAATCAGAATCAGGGCACTATTCTCGGAATGTTCAATATGTTTTCAGGCGGTGCCTTGGAGCGTATGAGTATTCTGGCGCTGGGTATCATGCCGTACATTTCTGCATCGATTATCATGCAGTTGCTTACCGCAGTTACTCCCTCGCTTGAGCAGTTGAAGAAAGAAGGAGATGCCGGTCGTCGCAAGATCAACCAGTACACTCGTTACTTCACTGTTGTGCTTGCCAGTGTTCAGGCTTTGGCAATGGCAGTAAGCTTTTCTGGCTTTGCTTATGGTGGTGAACCAGGATTTGCCTATTATTTTATTGCTGTTGTTTCATTGGTTACCGGTGCCATTTTTATGATGTGGCTGGGTGAGCAGGTGACTGAGAGGGGAATTGGCAATGGTATTTCCATGCTGATTTTCGCTGGTATTGTCGCCGGTATGCCCAGTGCCATAGGTCAAGCCTTCGAGAGCGCCCGTCAGGGAGACCTTAATATTCTGGCACTCCTGATCGTTGCTATTCTGGCATTGGTGATTATCTGGTTGGTTGTGCGTATTGAACGTGGCCAGCGTCGCATCACGGTTAACTATGCCAAGCGCCAGCAGGGACGTCAGGCCTATGCTGCCCAAAGTAGCCATCTGCCACTGAAAATAAATATGTCAGGTGTTATTCCTGCGATTTTTGCGAGCAGTATTTTGTTGTTCCCTGCCTCTATTGCCCAATGGTTTGGCCAGGGTGGTGATGGTGTTATTAACAATGTGCTTCAGGAAATCGCTTTGGCTATTGGCCCTGGTCAGCCGCTTTATATCCTGTTGTTTGCTGGTTTGATTACCTTCTTCTGTTTCTTCTATACCGCGTTGATGTTTAATCCTCGCGAAGTGGCTGATAATCTGAAGAAGTCTGGTGCCTATATTCCAGGTATCCGCCCAGGTGAGCACTCTGCCAAATATATTGATAGTGTTTTGACCAGATTAACTGTGGTCGGCGCTATTTATATGTCCGCTGTCTGTTTGCTGCCGGAGTTTCTGATTGTGGTCACTAATGTGCCCTTTTATTTAGGTGGAACTTCGCTGCTGATTGTGGTGGTGGTGTTGATGGACTTTATGTCCCAGGTACAGGCTCATTTGATGTCTCATCAGTATGAATCGCTGATGAAGAAGTCAAATCTTAAAGGATATGGCAGCGGTATCGTTCGCTAATCCTTAAATTCGAGGTTAGATAATGAAAGTTCGTGCTTCTGTTAAAAAAATTTGTCGCAATTGCAAGATGGTGCGTCGCAACGGTGTTCTGCGTGTAATTTGCAGTGTTGAGCCGCGTCACAAGCAGCGTCAAGGCTGATTCAGGCCTTATTTGGCATCAGGCAGGTTGACTCTGTTAACCTGCCTGAATGTTTAATAAAGGTTGATTGGCATTAGGGGGCGTTGACTGTCGTCGGATGAGAAATTATCCGGCTATTGCTTTATGGGGTATTTGTCGCTATCCTGCGCGCCTTTTGTTTAGGGGCGGGGTGGCGCATTTGCTGTCAACGCTACAATTCAGGTGTTATTGGAGTAATTTGAATGGCTCGTATAGCTGGTGTAAACATACCAGATAACAAACATGCCGTTATCTCGTTGACCTATGTCTATGGTATTGGTCGTACCACCGCCAAGCAGATCTGTGCTGCTACTGGTATTGCCGAAGACACCAAGATTGGCACACTGTCTGAAGAGCAGATGGATGCCATCCGTGCTGAAGTTGGCAAACACACCGTAGAAGGTGATTTGCGTCGTGAAATCAACATGAATATCAAGCGTTTGATGGACCTGGGCTGCTACCGCGGTCTGCGTCACCGTCGTGGCTTGCCTCTGCGTGGTCAGCGTACCAAAACCAACGCGCGTACTCGCAAAGGCCCACGCAAGCCCATCAAGAAGTAAGCCTTGATCGCATAATCATCAATTTACGGTAAATTTAGTAGGAAGATTGCTATGGCTAAGCCAGGTAATAAGACCGCAACCAAAAAGAAAGTCAAAAAGACGGTGATTGATGGCGTTGCGCACATCCACGCCTCTTTTAACAACACTATTGTGACTATCACTGACCGTCAGGGTAATGCTCTGGCATGGGCTACCTCCGGTGGCTCGGGTTTCCGTGGTTCACGTAAATCTACTCCATTCGCTGCTCAGGTTGCTGCCGAGCGCGCGGGTGAAGCGGCCAAAGAATACGGCCTGAAGAATCTCGACGTTGAAGTGAAGGGCCCAGGCCCAGGTCGCGAATCTGCTGTTCGTGCACTGAATAATGTTGGCTACAAAATAACCAATATCACTGACGTAACACCGATTCCTCACAACGGCTGCCGTCCGCCGAAAAAACGTCGCGTGTAAGGGGAGACTTAGAGAATGGCTCGTTATATTGGACCTACCTGTAAACTGTCTCGTCGCGAAGGTACAGACCTGTTTCTGAAAAGCGGCGCGCGTGCACTGGATTCCAAGTGCAAAATTGAAACTGCTCCTGGCCAACATGGTCAACGTCGTGGTCGCCTGTCTGACTACGGTGTACAGTTGCGTGAAAAGCAAAAAGTTCGTCGTATTTACGGCGTGCTGGAAAAGCAATTCCGCGGTTACTACAAAGAAGCTGCCCGTCGTAAAGGCGCTACCGGTGAAAACCTGTTGAAGTTGCTGGAATCCCGTCTTGATAACGTGGTTTATCGTATGGGCTTTGGTGCTACTCGCTCTGAATCTCGTCAGTTGGTTTCGCACAAGGCTATCAGTGTTAATGGCAAAACCGTTAATGTTGCCTCTTTCCAGGTTGCTGCCGGTGATGTGGTTGCTGTGCGTGAAAAAGCTAAAAATCAGCTGCGTATTCAAAGCGCGTTGAATCTTGCTGGCCAGCGCAGCAATGTAGAGTGGGTTGACGTGAACACCGAGAAAAAAGAAGGTGTATTTAAGCGCGTTCCTGATCGTGTTGATCTTCCTGCTGACATCAACGAGAACCTCATCGTCGAGCTTTACTCCAAGTAAGGGACGATTCGCTAACAGGTGTGGCTATGCAGACTGCAGTAAACGAATTTTTGACCCCACGTCATATCGATGTTTCAGAAATTACTCCAACCCGCGCGCGCGTGGTGTTGGAGCCGCTGGAACGTGGCTTTGGACATACATTAGGCAACGCCTTGCGTCGTATTCTGCTCTCTTCTATGGCCGGTTGCGCCATTGTTGAAGCGGAAATCGACGGTGTATTGCACGAGTACAGCGCTATTGAAGGTGTACGCGAGGATGTGATTGAGATCCTGCTGAACCTGAAAGGTGTTGCGGTGGTAATGCACGGTAAGGATTCAACGGTTCTTACCCTGAGCAAGAAAGGTCCAGGTGTTGTTACCGCTGGTGATATTCAGGTAGATCACGACGTTGAGATCAAAAATCCAGATCATGTTATTGCCAACATCACTGGTAATACTGAGCTGAAAATGCGTCTGACGATTGCTCGTGGTCGCGGTTACCAGCCGGCTGACAGTCGTCGTCGCGATGACGATGAAAGTCGTGCAATTGGTCGTTTGCAGCTGGATGCTTCGTTCAGCCCTGTCAAGCGTTTGGCTTACAGTGTTGAAAGTGCCCGTGTTGAGCAGCGTACTGACCTGGATAAGCTGGTTCTGGATCTGGAAACCAACGGTACTATTGATCCGGAAGAAGCTATCCGTCGTGCTGCTACCATCCTGCAACAGCAGTTGGCAGTATTCGTTGACCTGGAAGGTGAGAAACAGTCTGCGCCGGAACAGAAAGAAGAGGCGATTGATCCGATTCTGTTGCGTCCGGTGGATGATCTGGAGCTCACTGTGCGCTCGGCTAACTGCCTGAAAGCGGAAAACATTTATTACATTGGCGATCTGATCCAGCGCACAGAAGTTGAGCTGTTGAAGACTCCTAACCTGGGTAAAAAGTCTCTTACCGAGATTAAAGATGTACTGGCTTCACGTGGTTTGTCGCTCGGTATGCGTTTGGAAAACTGGCCGCCAGCCAGTTTAAAGAACGACTAACAGGTTATTGCCAATATTAGTTCGCCCGTTAACTCACTTCGGTGCGGGCGATTAACGAGATTGTGTCAAACAATCCATTTTTGAAGGTATTGAGTTATGCGTCATCGTCTTAGTGGTCGTCAATTGGGCCGTAATTCATCTCATCGCAAGGCCATGTTCCGCAACATGTCTGCTTCTTTGGTTGAGCATGAACTGATCAAAACTACCCTGCCCAAGGCAAAAGAACTGCGCCGTGTGATCGAGCCGTTGATCACCCTGGCTAAAGTGGATTCTGTTGCTAATCGCCGTTTGGCGAATGCCCGCCTGCAGAGCAAATCTGCTGTGGGTAAATTGTTCAGCGAACTGGGCAAGCGTTACGCGACCCGTCCAGGTGGTTATGTGCGTATCCTCAAGTGCGGCTTCCGTGCTGGCGACAAGGCTCCTATGGCCTATGTTGAGTTGGTAGATCGCCCTGCTCGCGCTGTTGAAACCGCTGTGGAAGTTGATGCTGAATAAGTATCTGCTGATAACATAAAAAACCGGGCCATGAGCCCGGTTTTTTTATGTCGGAAGAAAAGTGGGTTGTTTCATACTATTGCACAGCATCCTTGCTGTTGGCGTGCGCGCCTATTTTTTTGTCGCTTTGCTTTTCTTGATTTTGAGCATGGGTTTGAGGAATCGCCCTGTGTGGGAGTGAGTTAATTCTGCGACGGCTTCCGGTGTGCCGGTAGCGATAATTTGCCCGCCACCACTGCCACCCTCTGGCCCCAGGTCGACAATCCAGTCGGCAGTTTTGATCACATCCAGATTGTGCTCAATCACTACAACGGTGTTGCCGTGATCGCGCAGGCGATGCAGTACGGTAAGCAGTTGCTGTATATCGTAGAAGTGCAAGCCGGTGGTGGGTTCGTCGAGGATATACAGGGTGCGCCCGGTATCGCGTTTGGAGAGCTCTTTGGCCAGTTTGACGCGCTGGGCCTCACCGCCGGATAGGGTGGTTGCAGATTGTCCGAGGCGAATATAGGAAAGTCCCACATCCATTAGGGTTTGCAGTTTATTGGCGATAGAGGGGATGGCGTCGAAGAAGCTGCGCGCGTCTTCTACGGTCATTTCCAGCACTTCATGGATATTTTTACCCTTGTATTTCACATCCAGGGTCTCGCGGTTATAGCGTTTTCCCTTACACACGTCACAGGGTACATAGACATCGGGAAGGAAGTGCATCTCTACCTTGGTGACGCCATCACCCTGGCAGGCTTCGCAGCGGCCGCCTTTTACGTTAAAGCTGAAGCGACCCGGCTGGTAACCGCGTGAACGCGACTCCTGGGTACCGGCGAACAACTCGCGCACAGGGGTGAAAATGCCGGTGTAGGTGGCCGGGTTTGAGCGGGGGGTGCGTCCAATAGGGCTCTGGTCTATATCCACACATTTGTCGAAAAACTCCAGTCCCTCGATCTTGTCGTAGACGGCGGGGGTCATGGTGCTGGCACCATTCAGTGCTGTGGCCGCCAGGGGATGGAGGGTGGCATTGATAAGGGTGGATTTGCCGGAACCGGAAACGCCGGTGACACAGGTCATTAGCCCCACGGGAATTTCCAGCGTGACGTTTTGCAGGTTGTTGCCCTTGGCTCCCACCAGGCGAAGCATGTGCTTGGGATCTGCCGGATGGCGTTTGGCCGGTACGGCAATTTCCCGGACGCCACTCAGGTATTGCCCGGTAATCGAGTCGGGAGTGGCCATGATGTCCTTCACCTTGCCCTGGGCAATGACTTGACCGCCGTGAACTCCTGCTCCGGGACCAATGTCGATGACGTGGTCGGCGAGGCGTATGGCGTCCTCATCGTGTTCTACCACAATGACGGTATTGCCTATATTGCGCAGGTGGGTGAGGGTTTTTAGCAGTCGCTCATTGTCGCGCTGGTGCAGGCCGATAGAGGGCTCGTCGAGGATATACATCACCCCCACCAGGCCGGCACCTATCTGGCTTGCCAGGCGGATACGCTGTGCTTCACCGCCGGAGAGGGTTTCGGCGCTGCGGCTGAGGGTCAGGTAGTTGAGGCCCACATCCACCAAAAATCGGAAGCGATCGCGTAACTCTTTGAGGATCTTGTCGGCAATGCCGGCCTTGCGCCCGGTAAATGACAGTTGGGTGTAGTAATCGTGGGCCTCGGCGACAGGCATATCGGTGATTTGAGGCAGGGTGCGCTCATCGATAAAGACATGGCGTGCCTCTTTGCGCAGCCGCGTGCCACCGCAGTCGGGACAATGCTGTGACGACAGGTATTTGGCCAGTTCTTCGCGCACCGAGCTGGATTCCGTATCCCGGTAGCGGCGCTCCATATTGGGTAGAACGCCTTCGAAGGTATGGCTGCGTTTGTAAACATCACCGCGATCATTGATGTAGTTAAAGGCGATGACCTCTTCGCCCGAACCGTAAAGAATCGCCTCCTTGTGTTTGGCTTTCAGTTTGCTCCAGGGCGTATCCACACTAAAGCCATAATGGTTGGCGAGGGAATTGAGCATGTGGAAGTAATAGACGTTGCGCTTGTCCCAGCCGCGGATAGCACCCTCGGAGAGGCTGAGTTTTGCATCCTGGATGACCTTGTCTTCATCAAAAAACTGCTTTACACCCAATCCATCGCAGCTTGGGCAGGCACCGGCGGGGTTGTTGAAGGAGAAGAGCCTTGGCTCCAGTTCGCTCAGGCTGTAATCACAGACCGGGCAGGCGTGTTTGGATGAAAACAGGCGGTCAGGTGCAACATCATCCATATCGCTAATGCAGGCAATGCCATCGGACAGGTTAAGTGCCGTTTCAAAGGACTCTGCCAGGCGCAGCTTCAGGTCTTCACGCACTTTGAAACGGTCGATGACCACTTCGATGGTGTGCTTCTTTTTCTTGTCCAGTTTGGGTACATCGTCCAGGTCGCAGAGGATGCCGTCAATTCGTGCGCGAATAAAACCATCGCGCTTTAGCTGCTCGAAGGTATGTAAATGCTCACCTTTGCGATCGCGCACTATCGGGGCGAGCAACATCAGTTTGGTGCCTTCGGGTAAGGCCAGGACGGTATCTACCATTTCACTGATGGTTTGAGCAGACAGGGGGACATTGTGGTCCGGGCAGCGCGCTTCGCCGACGCGGGCGTAGAGCAAACGCAGGTAGTCGTAGATTTCGGTGATGGTGCCCACGGTGGAACGCGGGTTATGGGACGTAGACTTTTGCTCGATGGAAATGGCGGGGCTCAACCCCTCCACATGATCCACATCGGGTTTTTCCATCATCGACAAAAACTGGCGGGCGTAGGTTGACAGGGATTCCACATAGCGGCGTTGACCCTCGGCATAGAGGGTATCGAACGCGAGAGAGGATTTCCCCGAGCCAGATGGGCCGGTGATGACCACCAGCTTATCGCGCGGGATCTCCAGGTCGATATTTTTGAGGTTGTGGGTGCGTGCGCCCCTGACAATGATTTTGTCCATGAACTCCGGCCTTAATACGATGGGTACGGGTTAACTGCGGCAAATGGTAAATGGCATGCAAAGCTGGCGATTATACGGCAAGGCTGTGTCAGGTGATGTCAGTGGTGTGATCAATTGAGTGAAAACAGCATTAAAAGCTGCATGGTCTTGGTCTGATGCCCGGTCAATTGCTAGAATCCCCGACCGTTTTTCTCTGTGTTCCCCATACCATGCCTGATTCTGCACCTACGCCGTCACCCTCGCTACCTGTCCCTTTCGAGCGCAAGGTGGTGTTGTCTTTGGCGGCGCTTTACAGCTTCCGTATGTTCGGCCTGTTTATGTTGCTGCCGGTATTGTCCGTCTATGGCAGCGATTATGCGGATCACAGCCCATTCCTGTTGGGGTTGGCCCTGGGCGCCTATGGGCTGAGCCAGGCGTTATTGCAAATTCCTTTTGGGGTGATGTCGGATCGCTTTGGTCGCAAACCCCTGATTTTGGCCGGGCTGCTGCTGTTTGCCCTGGGCAGTGTTGTGGCGGCCATGGCCGATTCTGTCTATGGCTTGATCCTGGGGCGCTTTTTGCAGGGGTGTGGTGCCATATCGGCGGCTGTTATGGCACTGCTGACAGATCTTACCTCGGAAGAAAATCGCACCAAAGCCATGGCGACCATCGGTGCTTCCATCGGTATGTCCTTTTCGGTGGCGATGACATTGGGGCCCGTCCTGGCAGCCTGGGGGGGCGTTGGTGCCATCTTTTGGCTAACCGCCGGGTTGGGCCTCGCAGGTGTCTATATCCTGCTGGCAGTGGTGCCCAATGTGAGTGTTACGGCAGCTCCCAGGCGCGAAGCGGTGGCTGTGCCCAATTTGCTCTGGCATACCTTGTCCCATCCCGAGTTGCGTCGCCTTAACCTGGGTATTTTCGTACTGCATTTTGTCCTCATGGCAAATTTTGTGGTGTTGCCCCTGGTCTTGCAAAACCAGTTGGCTATTCCGCGCAATTACCATGGGTTTGTCTATTTCCCGCTGCTTGCCCTGGCATTTATGTTGATGTTGCCGTTTGTGATCATCGCGGAAAAGCGCCGCCAGATTAAACCGGTATTCCTGGCAGCCATCGGCTTATTACTGGTATCCGAGTTGCTGTTGGTTTGGCTATCGCACTCTATGATCCCGGCACTACTGGTCCTATTCCTGTTTTTTGTCGCCTTTAACCTGCTGGAAGCTACCCAGCCTTCGCTGGTGAGTAAAATCGCCCCGGCGGGAGCCAAGGGGACGGCTACGGGGATTTATGCGACCTGCCAGGTGTTGGGTGTTTTTGGCGGGGGAGCTTTGGGCGGCTGGTTACTGGAGCAGCAGTTGGGTGTTGCCGCTGTGTTTATGGTGAATGCAGCCCTGACATTATTGTGGTTGCTGGGCGCCTGGGGGATGACACCGCCACGTTTTCTGGCCAGTGTGTTAATTCCCTTGCGCGGCCGCGATCCGCAATGGGTTGCTGATCAATTGCGCCAGGTCAACGGGGTGGCAGAGGTGGTCATTGTCAGCTCGGAGAATATGGCCTATCTCAAAGTTGATCAAAAACTGGTGGATCGCAAGGCGCTGGCAACAATTGTGGATGCCGGGCCGCAGGTGTAAAGTGGCACAGCGCTGCGGTGCACCTAATCCTTAACGAAAAATCCCTTAACGCAAAAGTCGCCAGGCTAATAAAATCCGCCCTATTGTGCGGTGAATCAGAAGGCGAATACACGATTACCCAAGAGGAATGTTTTATGGCACGTGGTATCAACAAAGTGATCCTGATTGGCAATATAGGCCAGGACCCCGAGGTGAAATATATGCCTTCCGGTGGCGCGGTTACCAACATCAGTGTGGCAACCTCCGAGACCTGGAAAGACAAAAACACCGGGCAGGCCCAGGAGCGTACCGAATGGCACCGCGTTGTGTTGTTCAACCGTTTAGGTGAAATCGCCGGTGAATACCTGCGCAAAGGCAGCAAGGTTTATATTGAAGGTTCACTGCGCACCCGTAAATGGCAGGGCCAGGATGGTTCTGACCGCTATACCACGGAAATTGTGGCCAGCGAAATGCAGATGCTGGACGGGCGGGGCGATAACGCCGGCGCGGGTATGGGTGGCGGTGCGGCTGCGGGAGCAATGGGGGCTGGCATGGGCGGCTATGATCAGAGCCCTCAATATAACAGCGCACCGCAAGGTGGATTTAATCAAGGCGGCGGCTATAACCAGGGCGGTTATAACCCCCAGCAGCAACCAAATCGGGGATTCAACCAGCCAGCGCAAAATCCGGCGCCGAATAATCCTCCATCCGGGTTTGACAGTTTTGATGATGACATTCCGTTTTAACGGATACCTTACCTAAAAAAGCCGGGGCATTTGCCCCGGTTTTTTTAACGGTTTTAACAATTATCTATTTCATACAGGGAGATAGTGTCGTGATAATCTTCTCATTGTGCGCTTTGGATCGACTGGGTTACTATCCACCGCAATCGGCTAGACATTACAACAATCATAAAGCGGCGGGGAGACAACCACGTTGAAAGACGATAAACCCACATCCTTTGATATCGCCTATCGTGCAGGGGTATCACAATCCACGGTGTCACGAGCCTTGCGTAATAGCCCCTTGGTGAACGAGGAAACGCGCCTCAAGGTGCAGCAAATTGCGCGTGAATTGAATTATAAAGTTGATAAAAATGCGAGCAGTTTGCGCTCCCAGCAAACAAAAACGATTGCCCTGTTGCTCTGTGAGGACCACGGTACTGGCGACTCGTTGATTAACCCCTTTTTCCTTTCCATGTTGGGCAGTATTACCCGTGCAACCGCAATCCGCGGTTACGATCTGTTGATCTCTTTCCAGCAATTCAGTGAGGATTGGCACGCGGACTATGAGGATGCGAATCGCGCCGACGGTATTATTTTCCTTGGTTATGGCGATTACGAAGGCTTTGTCAAAAAGCTGACCTATCTGACAGAGGTCGGGGCGCACTTCATCACTTGGGGGCCGGTACTGGAGGGGCAACCCGGGGTGTCCATTGGCTGTGATAACTTCAATAGCGCCTATCATGCTGCGAAGCACCTGATAGGGCTTGGGCGCAAACAAATCGCATTTCTGGGTGATGTCTCTGAACACAGTCCTGAGTTCCGCGATCGCTACCTCGGTTTTTGCAAAGCATTACAAGAGGCCGGGGTGGCAATTAATCCGCAGCTGCAGGTAGCCGCGGAAACCTCGGAGGAAGAGGGCTATAAGGCCACATTGAGTTTGTTGCAACGCAGGCTCAAGTTTGATGCTGTCTTTGGTGCAAGCGACCTGATCGCCATAGGCGCTATAAAGGCATTGGAGGAAGCAGAATTACATGTGCCCCGCGATGTGGCTGTCATGGGGTTTGATGATATTCCCATGGCGTCCTATACCCACCCTCCACTGACCACCGTGCGTCAGGACACCTTATTGGCAGGGGAGTTATTAGTGGAGAACCTGTTGCGCCTGGTGGAAGGGCAAAAGCCGGAATCACTGCTGCTGCCGGCCAAGTTGGTTGTGCGTGGCTCCTGCGGCGAGAAATTGCAAAAACCATAAAGTCCTGGGGGGCGCTCTCAAGGCATCCACCCCATAAACGCTAGCCCCATAAAAAAAGCCCGTGCCATATCAATGGCCCGGGCTTTTTTTATGGGTTGCTGGTCAGTGGCCCTGTGGGCTTAACTCAACATCATCGTTACGGTCGTCTTTAACGAAAACCACCGAGATGGCGCCGAGAACCATGGCGACACCGGCCAATACGACGATATAAATCGCTTCATTGTGGAAGACATGCTTAAGGATCTGGCCGGCAACCAGCCCCGAGACGATCTGTGGTGCGGCGATCGTGAAATTGAATATCCCCATGTACACCCCGGTTTTATCCGCAGGCAATGAGCCGGCCAGGATCGCATAGGGCATGGCGAGAATGGCGGCCCAGGCGATACCAATGCCAATCATCGGGAAAATCAGGTTGAGGGCTCCCTGGGGAATGGTGACCTGGGTGATCAACAGATTTACATCAACCTGGGTTGCATCCTGCATAAACAGGAAGCTGATATAACCCAGACCGCCCACCAGCAGGGATAGCGAGTAGGTCAGCTTGCGGCCGAATTTATTGGCGATACGGGCTAGCACAACAGAAAAAAGAGCGGCGAACAGCGAGTAGGCGGCGAAGATAATGCCCACCCAATCCCCGGCTGCACCTTTGGCCGCAGCAATCTCTGCGGGAATGGCATCAAGGGAGTGCAGGTAATTCGGGTCAAACCACTTGGCTTCAATGTGCCAGATATGCTGGGTAATGGCGGGAGTGGTGTACACCCACATGATGAACAGGGCAAACCAGGAGAAAAACTGCACAACAGCCAATTGGCGCATGGTTTGGGGCATATTGATAAACAGTTGCCAGAAGCCTGCCAGGCGCTGACTCAGGGAAGCTTTGGGAGCAGGGGCAGTATTCAGCGTTAACCCCTTGTAGCGACTGTACTCCTCGGGCGGATACTCCCTGGTGCGGAACACTGTCCAGAGCACGGTGCCCAGCATCACACTGGCACCGATATAAAATGCCCACATTACCGTAGGGGCTACTTCACCCCTGGCCGCGGTATTCGACAGTCCGATCACATTGGTGAGCAGGAAGGGCAGGATGGAGCCTATCACCGCGCCTATATTGATCAGCAGCGATTGCACGGAATAGCCAAGGGTGCGCTGTTGGCTGGGAACCATATCGGATACCAGCGCACGGAATGGCTGCATAGTGACATTAAAGGCACCGTCCATCAGTGCCAACATAAGTCCGCCAAAAATCATGGGTGCCATGATGGAGACAAAGAGCGGCGCATTGGGCATTAGCAACATGCCCAATGCCGCGGCGATGGCGCCGCCCAGGATATAGGGATTGCGGCGCCCCATACGGTTCCAGGTGCGGTCAGACGCTGCACCGACGATGGGTTGTACGATGAGCCCCATGACCGGTGCCGCAAGCCAAAACAGGGACAGCGAGTGCAAATCTGCGCCCAAATCCGACAGTACACGGCTGACGTTGGCATTTTGCAGCGCAAAGCCGAATTGCACTCCTAAAAAACCAAAGCTGACATTCCAAACCTGCCAGAAGGGGAGTGTAGGTTGCTTCATAGTGATATTGCCTTTGTTATTGCCTGATGGGTTGTTATGGCAGGGTGATAAGTGATGGGTTGAGTGATTAAAAAACAACTGCGGAACCCGTCGGATTCCGCAGTCGGATGTTGATCGGATAGGTGCTATTCGCTTTTGACATAGCGCGCTTCAGTGCTTGCATTGCGATCCCAGACCTTGCCATCGCTGTAACTGCGCAGCAGCTTGATATATTCGGCGTGAGTCCATGCCAGGGGAGTTGCCGAGTTGGTGCCTTGGCCCAACTGGTAGTGATACACCGAATTGTCCCCAACGCCGTCCCAGACCTGCTCCGGGAGCATCATCCCCTCGTTGGCAAACAGCTCCATGCCTTTCACATAGATGCTGCGCAGGTTGTTGATGTCCAGGGTATGGCTGGCTTTAGCCAGCGCTAATTCATAGTGGCCGCGCTCGCCGGTAAAAAAGGGCCAGACACGACCGCGTTGACCGGGTGTGCTGGTATCGTTAACCGCGGCATAACCGGCGCCATTGGTAATGTCTTCGCCATAACCATCTATGCCGTAACGGCGCCAGCCCGGGAATTTGCCCTCTATCCCCGGGAAAGTGAATTCGTATTTGGTGCGCAGCACATCCGGTAATTGCAGGTTGTCATATTCCGGTATGGTTTCCAGCACCTGGGGGTGGGTGGCGGAGCGCACGCCGTAGCGCACCAGCTCCAGGAAGCCGCCATCGATTACCAGTGACTCATCGGTAATATCCTGGCCATTGCGGTTGTCCAGGGGCGCGCGGTCGTTCGGATCCTGATTCTGGGTAATACGCAGATAGTACTGTCCATTGCCTTGCGTACCGGTCAGGGAGCCCTGGGTGGTGAAGGTGTATTTTTCCAGGTTTGCCGAGAAATCATCCGCCGCACTCTGGTAGCGTTCGGCATTGGCATTATCACCGGATTGCCGGGCGATATCCGCGGCGGAAACCAGCCCCGCAATAATGGCCGCGATGGTCGAAGGCGAATAACCCTGTTGCTCTTCCCAGCGCTCTTGCTGGGTAAAGGGTGGTTTGATCTCGGTATCGATCCAGTCGATCTTCACCTTGCCGCCATCGGTGAGGAAATCGGCGGCCGGTTTAAGCATTTTGTGGTACCAGCCGGTGATATCACTATCACTCAGTACCCCCTCTTTCCACAGGCGCCAGCCAAGCATGATAGGCATAGCGGTTTGATCCATCTGCACGGCAATCCATTCGATGGTGCCATCCACATGGGTCTTCTGCAGGAAATAACCGGGGGTACCTTCGTAACCGGGAGTGCTGCTGTTCACTTGCACTTTTTGCAAATATTCAAAGGCTACCCTGGGCGATTGCGTATCGCCCAGGGCGAGCATTGCCATGGCGACCTGATAGAAGTCGCGTGGCCAAACCGCCTTGTAGCCTGTCGCCGAGTGTTCGGCTGACTTGATGTCGCCCCAGGGATTGGACAAGGATGCAATCAAGGCACCCGCATGGGTTTTGTCTTCCTGTGCCTTGAGTACCAGCGCACTGGTATAAAGCAGCTTGCCGCCATCGGTTGCTGTCGCGGCCAGGTTGTTAAGCGCCGGCAGTGATTGCAGGTAATCCTGCCAGCCGATGGCATCGCCATCGCCGTTGTAATGGGCTAATACCTTGTCGTAGCCTTTCGCCAGCGTTAGCTCAGCAGCTGTACGGCTTTCTGCTGGAGATTGGCCAAAACCCAGGGCCAGATCAAATTCCACTGTTTGCCCATGATTGAGGCTGGCCAATTGCAAGGTCATCCCCACATTGCCGGCGGTATCACCGGTGGTGGTGTAGGTTTTTGTCATGCTGCCGGTGGCTTTCAATTCGCTAATGCCGTCAGAGACACCGACAAATCCCACGCTGCCCTGCACTATGTGCGCTGTCGTTTTCAGGCTCATGCTGGTATTGCCTTCACTCGCGGTAAGCACACCATCGACATAGCTGGCACTGTCATTGCTGCCAGTATTGGCAAGTGCGGTATCGGCATAAAGGTAGGGCGTAATACCATCGGCGAGTGCGGTGAACTTCACGCGCATCATCAGTGACTGACTGTCCGGATCGGTAAAAATATGTTTTTCGATGCGGTATTTGCCATCTTTATCGGTATTAATCAATTTATAGGCCAGCGATAACGGGCGGCCTTGTTCATCGGTTTTCAGATAACTGATTTCGGATTGGGTATCCGTTTTTTCTTCATCAAGAAAGTCATCGCCTTTGATGAAAAATTGCAACTCACGCAGCTGTGCCTCGTGGATCAATCCGTACATGGTTTCGGTCAGGATGCCCTGGGCAAGGGAAAACCAGACTTTGGAAACCGTACCCGTCGCGGCGGCATCACTGTATTGTCCATTGAGGTATTGCTCATAAGAGGTACCGATACCGGTCTTACCCGAGTAAGACCAAAGCGCAGGAGCACCGGGGGCACCTGGCGCTGTTTGATCTGTTGTAGACGTGCTTGTCGGGGATTTGTCGGAGCAGGCGGCAACAAAAAACGCACTGCTGATGGCCAGTGCAAACAGGCTTCTTTTCATGACAAGTACCTCAAGTAGGAATGCAAAAGTCAGTTGTTATGTAATTGAAATTTCTGCAAGGCTTAATATCGACACTGCTTGGTTATTAAAAGGGCAGGAAGACAATATTTCGCTATAAGAAGGCTGGGTGATAGCAGAAATGACTATTTTTCCTACCTTAGGGGTTGGTTAGACTCATCACAAGCAGGTGCATACGTATTCACGCTGCATACGTATGCAACAACAAAAGCCTAGCTGAGAAAACCTGCTTGGCCAGCGGGTAAAAAGTATGAATACGTATTCTATGGATTCCGGGCGGTAAAAATGAGGCGCGTCATGTTGCATACGTATGTAGTCACTTGGCGTATCCGGGGCGCTCGCGTATGTTGTTGTTTTGTAAATTCTGCAAGTCCTGATACCTGGACAATTACAACAAACACGGTGGCAGGCTGTGCTTCACAACATCCCCATAGAGAGTGAAGGCCAAACAAATAGGCAATAGGATTTGGCTGTCTGTGTGCCCCAAAAACAGAGGAAACAATACGAAATGACGACAACCCCCTGGTGGCGCGGCGCGGTTATTTATCAGGTATACCCCCGCAGTTTGATGGATACCAATGGCGATGGCATTGGTGATATTCCCGGCATTATCAAAAAGCTCGACTACATCGCCAGCCTGGGTGTGGACGCCATTTGGGTATCGCCATTTTTCAAGTCGCCGATGAAAGACTTCGGTTACGACATTAGTGACTATCGGGATATTGATCCCATCTTTGGAACCCTGAGTGATTTTGATGAGCTGATCAGCAAAGCCCATGCGCGCAATATCAAGATTATTATCGATCAGGTGCTCAGCCATACCTCGGACCAGCATGCCTGGTTTTTGGAGAGCCGCGAGTCGCGCGACAACCCGAAAGCTGATTGGTATGTGTGGGTAGATCCTCAACCCGACGGAACCCCCCCCAACAATTGGTTGGCAATTTTTGGGGGCTCTGCCTGGGAGTGGGAGCCGCGTCGTTGTCAATATTACCTGCATAACTTTTTGCGTACCCAGCCAGATTTAAATTACCACTGTCCGCAAGTGCGCGAGCAAATTTTGCAGGAAGTGGAGTTCTGGTTGAAACGCGGCGTGGATGGTTTGCGCCTTGATGCCATTAACTTCTGCTTTCACGATAAGGAATTGCGTTCCAATCCTGCCAAGCCGGAAGCAGAGCGTAAGGGGCGAGGCTTTAAGGAAGACAACCCCTACGCATTCCAGAAACACATATTTGATAATACCCGCCCGGAAAACCTGGCTTTCCTGGAGTCCTTGCGCCAGTTAATGGATCGTTATCCCGGGACGGTAACCCTCGGTGAAATTTCAGCCGAGGACTCCCTGAAAACCATGGCGGAATACACCTCCGGTAACGACCGTTTGCATATGGCGTATAGCTTTGAACTGCTGGTCGATAAGTTATCCGGCAACTATATCCGCAATACGGTGGAAACCCTGGAAGCCAATTTGGCTGAGGGCTGGCCCTGTTGGTCTATAGGCAACCACGATGTGGTGCGATTTATGTCGCGTTGGGGCGGTGAGGCACAATCCCCCGAACTCGCCAAAACCCTCAATGCCATGCTGCTTTCATTGCGCGGCAGTGTGTGTAGCTATCAGGGGGAAGAACTGGGTTTGACAGAAGCGGATATCCAGCAGCATGAGTTGCAAGATCCCTATGGTATTACCTTCTGGCCTCGCTTCAAGGGGCGCGATGGATGTAGAACGCCAATGCCCTGGGACTCATCCCTGGAATACGCGGGATTTTCCAGTGCAAAACCATGGCTACCCGTATCGGCAAAACACCTGGCGCTCTCCATCGATAAACAGGAAAGCAATCAGGCATCTGTGCTGAACGCCTATCGCCATTTTATGCAGTGGCGTAAAACGCAAGCTGCCCTGCGCTTTGGTGGCATTGAATTTCTCTCCAGTAGTGAATCTCATTTGGTGTTTGTTCGTCGCCATGGCAATGAGGCGCTATTGTGTGGATTTAATTTCAGTGCCCAGCCTGCCGTTATTGAGTTGGGACAAGTGTTGGGCCTGGAGTCAATAACCGGCCATGGTTTTGCAACGCAATCCTCCCGGTCAAACAATATTGGTTTGCCGGGGTATAGCGCGTTTTTTGCCAGCCTTGTCTAGTGTAGAAAACACAAGAGGCCGCCAGGCCTCTTGTGTTCCAATCGTGTTTCGGGTTATCCCGTATTTATATTTCCCTACTGCCGGCTCGGTATATCACATTTGTTAATGTGCACCATTCTTTTAATGTGTAATTAATTCTTCAAAAAACAGCGAAAACAGCATGTTGGTCTAGCATGTATTCATATTGACCTATTGTGATGTTCCAAAATGGCTCCCCACAAAGGTTGCTTTGCATACGTATGTTGCTTTTTGAATACGTATGCATTCGGTTCTATTCAATAGGTAATCCGCCTACTATCTTCGGATGACAGAATCGGTGCTGTCTATAAAAAATTGCACTAAGGCACGATGCTTTTGTGCAAAAGGTTAACAATAAAAGCAACATCTCCGCGGAGAGAAAAAATCATGAGAAAGCTCAAGTTCAATCACATGCTGGCGCTTGCTTCAACTGTGGCGCTGGTTTCCGGTTCACAAACTGTCTATGCCCAACAGCAGGATGCTTCTGCCCAGGTCGAAGAGGTTGTAGTAACCGGGTTTCGTGCAAGCCTTGCAAACTCAATCAGCGCAAAGCGCGAATCAGCTTCGGTTATAGATTCTGTATATGCAGAAGACATCGGTAAGTTGCCTGATACCAGTATTGCCGAATCATTGGCTCGTTTACCTGGACTGGCTGGTGAGCGCCGCGATGGTCGTACCAGTGGTATTGCAATTCGTGGTTTCAATGAAAATTATGTGGCTACCACCTTAAATGGCCGTGAGATATTAGGTATCGGTGATAGTCGCGGTGTTGAATTTGATCTTTATCCATCGGAAATGTTGTCGGGTGTAGATGTTTATAAAACGCCTAATGCAACCCAGGTTAACCAGGGCTTGGGTGGGATTGTAAACATGAAGACATTGCGCCCGTTGGATGGCGCCAGTGTAATCAGTTTGTCTGGTGCCTACGAAGTTAACGGCCTTAAGTCCTCTAACCCTGATGTGGATGATAATGGGCATCGTTTGGCATTTACATATTCAGAAAAGTTTGTTGATGAAACCCTTGGTGTTGCATTAACGCTGGCAACACTTGAATCTCCATCCCAGGAAGAACAGTTCCGTGCATGGGGATATACCGATGACGGCGCTGGTAACACAGTATTGGGAGGACACGACTCATATGTGAGATCTTCCCTGATGGAGCGTGATACGATTTCAGGTGTTGTGCAGTTCCGTCCTAACGATACCGTTTCAGTCACCGTAGATGGACTGTATATTGATTTTAGTGAAACCAAGGTTCTTCGCGGTTTGGAAGAAGGAACCGTATGGGGTGGTCCGTCTGTAACCAATGTGACGGATACAGTTGAAAATGGTTTGGTAACTGCTGGTCACTGGGATGGTTTCCATTCTGTTATTCGTAACGATGGTGAAACTAAAGAAGGTAAACTGCATTCTTTTGGTGTCAATGCCGATTTCGCAATAAACGATAACTGGTCATTGAATGTTGATCTTTCAACCAGCGAGTCTGAAAAAGAAATTATCAGCATGGAAAGCTATTCAGGCACAGGCCGTGCAGGAACTACAGGGCAGGGAGCTCCAGCGGCGCGTTCATTTGTAATGACGTCTACCGGTGTGAAGTATTCGGCTCATCCAACATTAAGTACACCCGATTACTCTGATCCGTCAGTGTTGCGTATCGCTGGCCCTCAAGCTTGGGGTGGTGGTATTTCATCACTTACCGGTGGTTTTGATAATGCACAGGATGGTTTCGTTAACAGCCCATCCATCGAAGAAAGTCTGGATGCCTTCCGCATCCAATTCAATGGTGATGTTGAATGGGGCATTGTCAATGGCCTGGAAGTTGGCGCACATTATTCAGATCGCAGCAAGTCAAAAGTGAACTATGGCGCATACCTGGTTGCTCCTGGTTTTTATCAGGCTGACGGTTCCTTACCCAGTGATATATCAGAAATATCTGATATCGCGATTCCAGCAGAATATATTGTCGGTACTGCCGATCTAAGCTTCCTCAGTTTGGGTTCCATGGTGGCCTACGATGGCATAGGTTTATATAAAAGCGGTTTCTATCGTGAAATCGATGCTGGTAATTACGAAACTGATCGTAAGGGCGATACCTATACCATCGATGAGAAAGTGGCTACCGCTTTTGTGATGGCTAATATCGATGCCGGTCAGCTGACAGGTAATGCGGGTATTCAGATCGTGTCAACTGATCAGAAAGCATCTGGCTTTGATTCAGTTCCGGTTGCACCAACTGCGGACGGTACCGTGCAGGCTGTAGCCGTTTCTGATGGTGACAAATACACCGATATATTGCCAAGCCTGAATTTAACTTATGCCCTGACAGACGACCAGAATATCCGCCTTGCTGTCGCCAGAACAATGTCTCGTGCTGTGATGGATGACTTGAAACCCGGCAGAACGGTTACCTTTAGTTTTGATGCCGCGCGTCGCGCAAGTAATGATCCGGAATTTAGTGCATGGAGTTCAACATCGGGTAATGCACAGTTGAAACCAATCAAAGCTGTTCAAATTGACTTGGCCTATGAATACTATTTCGCACGCGATGGTTTGTTCTCAATTGCGGGGTTCTACAAGGACTTGCAAAACTGGCATTTGGAAGGCAGCGAAACTATTGATTTCACCAGTTATTTTGTACCTGGTTATCATGATGCCAATATGCCTGGTGGTACTACCTTTGCTTCATTTTGGGGGGGGAACTCCAGCGTATTTGAAACCAATGGTGGATCAGTATCCGGTTATGAAGTTCAGGCTTCTATCCCGTTCCACTTGTTCAGTGATGCCCTGGATGGATTTGGGATAATTGCATCCGGAACCTTCCTGGACTCTACCTTGGTTCACAATGGTGAATCATCAGACATTCCTGGCTTTTCTGATGAGTCATATCAGTTTACTGCTTATTATGAGCGCGCTGGTTTCGAGGCTCGTATTAGTGGGCGTAAGCGTACCAAGTTCTTGACCGAAGTTCCCGGGTTGAGTTTGCGCGCAACACCTGCTATGGATATGGGTGCAGAGTTGTGGGATGCCCAGATCGGTTATAACTTTGCAGAGTCTGGCATTCGTGGCCTTGAAGGTTTAACCGTTACATTGCAAGCACAAAACATCTTCGACGAAGATACTGTTAATGCTGAAAGTGGCGATGCCCGTCGAGTGACCAAGTATCAAAACTTCGGTGCTAATTACTTGTTAGGTTTTAACTACAAGTTTTAATCACTAGTCGCATTAGGAAAAAGGAAGCCCTGCTAGTCTTTACTAGCGGGGCTTTTTTTCAGGTAGGTAAAATGGATGATTGACGCTATTTTTAAGGAAACCGGAAAAATATTCAGGGAGCAGGATGATTTATTCCATGACGCATCCTGGCTTCAGGTAATGCTGGGGCAGGGAATTATGCCAGACGATTATCATCCGATTGCGAACTCTATCAGTGATTCACAGTTGCAGGAAATGCTGGTCAATATGAAAAAAATAAAAGAGAACCTATCGGCAACTATGCCATCCCATGACCAGTTTATTGAAAATCTATGCAAAGTATAAATGATAAAAAAACAGGAGATGTTATGCGTCGAATATTGATTCTATGCCTATTGATTGCCGTTGGCACGGCTCATGGTTCTGAAGGCTATCGCCTGGAACGTGTTGAACCGGCCAATTGGTGGGTCGGTATGAAATATAATCAGGTGGAACTGTTGGTTTATGGCCAGGGCATAAGTGATCTGCATCCCAGTATCCACTATCCAGGGGTTAGTATTCAGCAGGTTGCCCGTGTTGAAAATGCCAATTATCTATTTGTCACACTCAATATTGCGGCTAATGCAAAACCGGGTAAATTTTTTATTCATTTTAGTAATGAATCAGATGAAAAAATTGTATGGGAATATTACTTGCTCGCTCGTGAAAAAGGTTCTGCCGAACGCCAGGGCTTTTCCCCCAAGGATATGATATACCTGATTACACCGGATCGTTTTGCTAACGGTAATTCACGCAATGACTCGCTGCCTGAACTGGCAGAAAAAGCGGATAGGATGGACAAAAATGGCCGCCATGGTGGTGATATTGCCGGGATGATACAGCACCTTGATTATTTGGCCGGGCTTGGTGTTACCCAGATATGGCCAAATCCACTCACGGAAAATAATCAGCCTTCATATTCTTATCATGGCTATGCCACAACGAACTTATATCAGATTGATGCTCGTTACGGCAGCAATGAAGATTTTAAAACCTTTGTCACCAAGGCTCGCGCTAAGGGCATAGGTGTTATTAAGGATATTGTGGTAAATCATATTGGGTCTGAGCATTGGTGGATGAAGGATTTACCTTCGCGTGACTGGTTGAATTACCCCGACCAATATCGGGAGACCAACCATCGGCGCACGGTTATCCAGGATCCTTATGCAGCACCTGAAGATAAAGCGTTGTTTGTGGATGGTTGGTTTGTGCCAACCATGCCGGATTTAAACCAGCGTAATCCCCATCTCGCACGCTATTTAATCCAGAACAGTATTTGGTGGGTTGAATATGCAGGATTGAGTGGGATTCGGGAGGATACTTACGGCTATGCAGATGAAAAATTCCTGTCTGACTGGGCCAAAGCGATTATGGATGAATATCCCAATTTTAATATCGTTGGCGAGGAGTGGAGTAGTAATCCGGCGGTTGTTGCCCATTGGCTGCGTGGCAAGCAGAATCCCAGTGGCCACCTTCCCTATATGCCAAGCATGATGGATTTTCCTATTCATGAGGCCCTGCGTATCGCCCTGGAGGAACAAGAGGGATGGGATACCGGTCTGGTAAAGCTGTATGAAACATTAGCGAATGATTTTATTTACCCTGATCCATTTAATCTGGTGATATTTCCCGAAAATCACGATACCTCCCGTATTTATTCTTATTTGCACGACGATATTGATCTCTTTAAAAGTGCCATGATTTATATGGCTACCATGCGTGGTATTCCACAACTTTATTATGGCTCCGAAGTTTTATTAAGCAGCCCCCGGCATCGTGATGATGGTGCGATTCGATCTGATATGCCGGGCGGTTGGAGTGGCGATAAAAAGAATGCTTTTACGGGTAAAGGCTTAACCAACGCAGAGCGTGATGCACAAGATTTTATACGCACATTGTTTCGCTGGCGCAAGTCAGCGGATGTTATCCATCATGGAAAACTGCAGCACTTTGCGCCTCAAGATGGTACTTATGTGTATTTCCGCTATTTGGACAATCGTGCGGTCATGGTGGCGATAAACAAAAATAAACAAGAAAAAACCTTGGACTTAAAGCGCTTTAATGCATTATTGGCGGATAAGCAATTTGCACGGGATGTTATCTCCGGTAAGGCAGTAGACATAAAGGTGCCACTTGTTTTATCACCAAAGCAATCGCTAGTGATTGAGCTGAAATAAATAACAACTCAATGTCCAGGTTTTTTGATCGGTTATCCACCGAGATATGTCAGGGGAATATGATGAATAGACATAATAAAGTTTACTTTTTTTTAAGTTTTTCGCTTGTGACGAGTGCAATGGCTAACGCTGCCACCCTGAGCGTGAAATCACCGGATGGAAATATCCAGTTCATCGTTAATGATGACGCCGGTGTGCCCAATTACAAGGTTGTCTATCGCGGACAGGAGGTTGTACAAAAGTCGTTGTTGGGGCTGGAGTTCAAGAACGTAGATGGGTTTGTGCGCAATCTTAAAATTGCGGAACATACCACAGCCAGCGTGGACTCTACCTGGGAGCAACCCTGGGGTGAGCAGCGTCTTATGCATGATCTGCATCATGAACTGTCAATCACGTTTGCCGGCATAGACCGGCCTAAGAAACAAATGATATTGCGGGTACGGGCTTTCAATGATGGTGTGGGTTTTCGCTATGAGGTTCCCAAACAGAAAGACCTGGCAGATAACCATCGTGGTTATATTGAAATCGTGGATGAAAAAACGGAATTTATGATTCCTGAGCCACAAAAGACAACGGCCTGGTGGATACCTTCACGCAATTGGAATCGCTATGAGTATTTGTATAAAACAACTCCTTTAAGTGGATTTGATCGTGTGCATACCCCCCTGACTGTTAAATTACCATCGGGTGTTCATCTGTCTATTCATGAAGCGGCATTGGTTGATTATGCGTCTATGACACTGGATCAGCAGCGCGATGGAATCCTGAAGGCTGATTTGACGCCCTGGCATGATGGCATCAAGGTGAAAACCCATTTGGGATTTGTGTCGCCCTGGCGGACGATCCAAATATCACCGGATGCCAAGGGATTACTTAATTCTTCATTGATTTTGAATTTAAATGAACCAAATAAGCTGGGTGATGTGTCCTGGGTAAAGCCGGGTAAATACATTGGTATATGGTGGGGCATGCATGTCGGTGCCAATACCTGGGGTTCCGGGCCAACACATGGCGCGACAACGGAAAATACCAAGCATTATATTGATTTCGCGGCGCAATACGGTTTTGACGGTGTTCTGGTTGAGGGTTGGAACGAGGGATGGGATGGGGACTGGTTCTACAACGGTGATATTTTCAGTTTTACCAAGCCTTATCCTGATTTTGATCTTGCCGAGATTACCCGTTATGGCAAGGAAAAAGGAGTACGCCTGGTGGGGCACCATGAAACATCAGGTGCGGTTACCAACTATCGCAACCAAATGGGAGAGGCCTTTGACCTTTATAAAAAGCATGGAGTCAGCCAGGTAAAAACAGGCTATGTGGCCGATGGCGGCAAAGCCAAGCGAATTGATGAAAAACGCATAGTGCGCAACGAGTGGCACGATGGCCAGTTTATGGTGGGCGAGTACCTCCATTCGGTCACAGAGGCGGCAAAGCGCCATATCAGTATCAATACTCACGAACCCATCAAGGATACCGGCCTGCGCCGGACCTATCCCAATTGGATTTCACGTGAAGGTGCCAGGGGGCAGGAGTACAACGCCTGGGGCTCTCCACCAAACCCGCCGGAACATACGGTTATATTGCCCTTTACCCGGATGCTGTCTGGCCCCATGGATTATACGCCGGGTATTTTTAATCTGGCGCCTTATGGGTTGGAGGCAGAAAACCGGGTGCGCTCAACCCTGGCAAAAGAGTTGGCGCTCTATGTCATTATTTATAGTCCCATTCAAATGGCCGCTGACCAAATTGAAAACTACCTGGAAGCGGATGGGAAAACACTGAAGCCTGGGTTCCAGTTTATTCGCGATGTTCCTACGGATTGGGAAGAGAGCCGTGCACTGGATGGTGCGGTGGGCGATTATGTTGTCATTGCCAGAAAACAACGCAAGGCGGACGACTGGTTCCTCGGCGCTATCACCGATGAGGATGCGCGAAATATAACGATTAACCTGGATTTCCTTGATAAGGGAAAATCCTATGAAGCCCAGATTTATCGCGATGGCCCCAAGGCGGAGTGGAAAACCAATCCCTATGACTTGGTGATTGAGACGCGAAAGGTATCTGCAGGCGATACCCTGGAATTTAAATTAGGTACCAGTGGTGGTGTTGCCATCCGTTTTAAAGCTATCAACTAATTGCCAATACCCAAGCCGTTGCCTGTGCGACGGCTTTTTATTTTTTTATGATTTTTAAAACCATGATAACAAACGGTCAAGGGGGATTTGATGAGGAATATTATTGCCAGCCTGGTTATTTGCAGTCTGTTTATAGGATGCAGTAAACAGCAGGAAGAGCCGGTGCCAGTGATACAGGCGTCGCCAGTCAATACTCTGCCAGAGCCTCAAGCACAGGGTAAGTTTGTGGTTTACCAGGTGTTTACCCGCTTATTTGGAAATACCAATACAACCAATAAGCCCTGGGGAACGATTGAGGAAAACGGTGTAGGCAAGTTTAACGATATTACCGAAAAGGCCTTGGCAGGTATTAAGGAACTGGGTGTTACCCATGTGTGGTATACCGGTGTTCCCCACCATGCGGTTATTCGAGATTACACAACTTATGGCATTAGCAACGATGATCCGGATGTTGTTAAAGGCCGGGCGGGATCACCCTATGCGGTCAAGGATTATTACAGTGTGAATCCTGATCTTGCGACCGATCCGGCCAAGCGGATTGAGGAGTTTGAGGCATTGATTGCGCGCACGCACCAACAGGGGATGAAAGTCATCATCGATATAGTGCCCAACCATGTTGCCCGCCGCTATGAATCTCTGGCCAAGCCGGAAGGTGTAAAGGATTTTGGTGCAACTGACGATACGACCAAAGAGTATGCGCGCGCTAATAATTTTTACTATGTGATTGGTGAGGCATTTGCTGTGCCTGAGGCAGTCAATGGTTATCAGCCTCTTGGCGGTGAAGCCCATCCATTGAGTGATGGTTTGTTTGAGGAGGTTCCCGCCAAGTGGACCGGTAATGGTTCACGCCTGGCGCAACCCAAGGCGGATGATTGGTATGAGACGGTAAAAATAAATTATGGTGTTCGCCCGGATGGCTCGAAGGATTTCCCGGAATTACCGGCAGATTATGCCCATAAAAGTATCGCCGAGCATGTGGCATTCTGGCAGGACAAGTCTGTCCCGGATTCCTGGATCAAGTTTCGTCAGATTGCAGAATATTGGTTGGATAAAGGTGTTGATGGTTTCCGCTTTGATATGGCGGAAATGGTGCCGGTAGAGTTCTGGAGTTACCTCAACTCGGCGATTAAACAAAAAAAAACTGACGCTTTTTTGCTGGCTGAAATCTATAACCCAAAAGCCTACCGGGATTATATCCATCTTGGAAAAATGGACTATCTCTACGACAAAGTCGAAATGTATGACAGCTTGAAAGAGATCATCCAGGGTAAAGTGGAAACCGATGTGTTGATCCCTATACAGCAGGGACTGGCAGATATTGAGCATCACATGCTGCATTTTTTGGAGAACCATGACGAGCAGCGAATTGCCAGCCCAGAATTCGCCGGAAGTCCAGAAAAGGCAAAGCCTGCGATGGTGGTATCGGCATTAATCGGCAGCTCTCCCACAATGATTTATTTTGGGCAGGAAGTGGGTGAACCGGGAGCGATAGACTCCGGGTTTGGCGACCCATCGCGCACAACGATTTTTGATTATGCCGGCGTACCCCATCATCAACGCTGGATGAATGGAGGCAAGTTTGATGGTGGTGCACTAAGTCGTGAGGAGCGCGGGTTACGCGATTTCTATGTGAAATTAATGCGCTTCTCTGCTGTGCACCCGGCGCTTCTGGGCGAGTACCAGGAAATCCATCGGTTTAACCGCGATCAGGCACCGGGTTATAACGGTCGCTTGTTTTCTTTTGTGCGCTGGAAGGCGGCTTCTGAGCGATTAATTGTCGTCAGCAATTTTGATGCAAGTGCTGCCGCTGAGGTTTCCCTGCAATTGCCTCCGGCATTAATCCAACAGTGGCAATTACAACAGGGCGACTATCGTCTGAGTGATGCCTTGGCTGACTCCAGCCGGCAATATGTCTTATCGGTGGCTGATGGCAAGGCGAGTGTGCCTGTCCAATTGGCGCCTTTGCAGAGCCTGGTTTTGGTGTTTTCTGATAAGCCTTGAAGGCTTTGGTATTGATGACTGAACTGCATACGTATGTATAGCCTGTGGCGCTTATGAATACGTATGTAGTCAGTTGTTGTTATTCGGCGCCATGTCTACTATGAACTTATTGCAAGAGTTCACCAAGTCTCCTGTGGGAAACTCCAGCAGTTTATCTCTTCTCCATTTTTTTGTTGTTTATCGTCGCTGTTGATAACTTGGCGCAGCTTGCTGCGCCACTTTTTTTATTTTATTTCCTGCTGTTATTCCCTCCAAATCTTATTTAAGCTGCCGCTTACCCTCCGTGGAGTTCTATATCTCTGCGGGACGTTTTTACCGGACAAGTTGGTAAGGTTGCGTGCAAATGCCCATTGAAATTGAACGAAAATTCCTGGTTGTCGGGGAGACTTGGCGCGAGGTGCCTGCTGTTTATTATGCGCAAGGTTATCTGAATCGTGACAAGGCGCGGACAGTACGCGTGCGCATTGCAAATAACCAGGCATTCCTGACTGTCAAAGGGGCG
Source organism: Cellvibrio japonicus Ueda107 (assembly GCF_000019225.1). NCBI lineage: Bacteria > Pseudomonadati > Pseudomonadota > Gammaproteobacteria > Cellvibrionales > Cellvibrionaceae > Cellvibrio > Cellvibrio japonicus. Next base: position 871,857 of record NC_010995.1, read on the forward strand.
AATCAGGGGGCTCGCCGCTGTGAGTTTGAGTATCCGATCCCTGTGCCTGATGCGCGGGAATTATTGTGCTTGTGTGAGCAGCCGCTAATTGAAAAGTATCGCCGTAACATCCTCCATGCCGGCTTTGTGTGGGAAGTGGATGAATTTCTGGGGGAAAATACAGGCTTGGTGGTGGCCGAAATAGAGTTACCGGATGAGTCCACCGAGTTTGAGCGACCCGACTGGGTTGGCCTGGAAGTAACAAACGATTCCCGTTACTACAATGCCAATCTCTCCCGCTACCCCTATATCCAATGGCAGAACAACGATTAATAGCTGGTTTCTATCAGCTATATCAAATCAATTTTCTTTGATAATGATTATTAATTGCCTAGTATGAATCCATGGGCTGGTACCTATGCCGGCCACAGATCAGAAGATGGGGGATTAATATCATGGCCAAAACTGCATCATTCGCTGTCGTTCACTTCAGTGTTGCCTTCGCTGTGGGCTATGCCTTTACCGGTAGTGTTTTGATTGGGGGGGCCATGGCCTTGGTGGAGCCTGCGATTAACACTGTTGCTTTCTTCTTCCATGAAATAGCCTGGAAGAAAATTGAAGCTAATAAGGGCGTTATTGAGGATGTCTTTGCCAGTAGTGTGTAGGCGGGGATAGCGATATCCCCACTCTCTCGTGTGCTCAGGTCTCTTTACGGGCGCGCTCTTCGCTGCGTTTCTGCACAAGGCGCCCGAAGAAGAGGCCCGCTTCAAAGAGCATCCACATGGGAATAGCAAGCAGTGTTTGGGAAAAGATGTCTGGCGGAGTTAACAGCATCCCCACGACAAAGCAACCAACGACAATATAGCGACGTTTGCTCGCCAGGCTGTCAGCGCTGACGATACCTGAGTGAATCATGAGAACGGTTGCAACCGGGATTTCAAAGGCAAATCCAAACGCCAGCAACATGTGCAGTACCAGGTCCAGGTACTTGGTAATGTCAGTCATGGCACTGACACCTTCCAGCTCAATGCCCATGGTGAAATTAAACAGCATGGGTAGTACCAGAAAATACGCAAAAGCCATTCCGGTAAAAAACAACAACACGCTAGAGATCAGCAGAGGCGCTGCCAATTGCTTCTCATGTATATAAAGGCCCGGCGCGATAAATGCCCAGATTTGATAGAGCATATAGGGGACGCTTAAGAACAGCGCTACGTAAAAGGTCAGCTTTAACGGTGTCAAAAATGGCGATATGACATCCGTTGCAATCATGCTGGTACCCTGGGGTAATACAGCCTGCAGTGGCGCTGAGATAATGGCGTAAATCTGGGTGGCAAACGGAAAAAGGCACACAAAGATAATCAGCAAACAGAAGAAAGTGCGCAGCAGGCGTGTGCGTAACTCCAGTAGGTGCTGAACCAGGGGTTGTTCTTTATCGGATGCTGTCATGGTTTGGTAGGATCTGGCTGGGGTGGGGCATCAGCCGACGCTGTTTGCTCCTGGTGAGGTGTGCTTGCCTCCGCGGGCTGCTGATTATCTGCAATGGGCGTGGAATGCGCTGCTGCTGTTTGATGGGCGTGATCGGGCAGCTCCTCCGGTGCACCGTAGTCGCGTTGCTGTGCCTGGCGACGGGCTTCCTCGTCGGGATCCAGTGCTGCCTGGGCCTGTTGCTCACCTTGTTGGATTGCTTCCTCCATGGAGCGGCGTGTCTCTTCCAGGCTGCGCATAATCTCTTCGTTATGCAACTGGCGACGGATATCGTCAGCACCGATTTGCCGCTCAATTTCGCTGCGGGTTTCGCGCAGGCTGCGTTTGAGACGGCCTATCCACAAACCGATCGTGCGCACTGTCTCGGGGAGTTGCTCTGGCCCTATTACAACCAGCGCCACAACCAGGCAGAGCAGGAGCTCCGTAAAACCTATATCAAACACGCGTGTGGCTCACTCAGTGTTTCTGGTCGGATTTCTCGTGGACAGTTGCGCTATTCACACCGGCGCTCTTGTCCTCAACAGACTGGGGCTTGGTCGGCTCTTCTTTGTTTTTATCGCCTTCTTCGCCATTGTTCATGGAGCTTTTAAACCCCTTGATCATACTGCCCAGGTCGCTGCCCAGCGTGCGTAAGCGCTTGGTGCCGAAAAGCATAACCACGATGGCCAGAACGATGAGTAATTGCCAAATGCTGATACCGCTGATACCCATGATAGATTCCTCAAATTGCAGTAATAAGCCCACCTGAGTTGGTGGTGCTGGTCAGTTATTGTGACGTGCGCGCTGCTTTTTCGGCAATGCCGGAAACATGAAAGCGGCGCGCCAGTTCGTTGAGTACATCCTCGGCAGAGCAGCCCAGGTGTGAAAGCATCACCAGGCTGTGAAACCAGAGATCGGCGGTTTCATAGATGAGATCTGTGTTATCGCCACTGGTTTGTGCATCCTTGGCGGCGAGAAGGGTTTCTGTACACTCTTCGCCCACTTTTTCCAGAATCTTGTTCAGGCCTTTTTTGTGCAGGCTGGCCACATAGGAACTGTCTGCGTCGGCATTTTGCTTGCGCGTTTCCAGTATCTCAGTCAATTGTTTAAGAATGTCGTTGCTCATACTTAATATATCTCGGCAGGATCTTTTAATACCGGGTCTACCGCTACCCATTCACCGTTGCGGAAAACCCGGTAGAAACAGGATTCGCGCCCGGTATGGCAAGCTATTCCACCCTCCTGCACAACTTGTAAAACAATAACGTCTTCATCGCAATCCAGGCGTATTTCACGCACATGCTGTACATGGCCTGAGGTTTCCCCTTTGTGCCACAACTGGTTGCGTGAGCGCGACCAGTAAATAGCTTGTTGTTTCTCGGCGGTCAGTCGCAGTGACTCGCGATTCATCCAGGCCATCATCAGGATACGGCCGCTGGTGGCATCCTGGGCGATGGCAGGTACCAGGCCATCGGCATTCCAGTTTACGCTATCGAGCCAGTCTTTCATCGGATTTCTCTCCGGTTTTGCGTATTAATCGTGTAAAACGGCCATGGCGGCAAGGCAGTTAGCGCGCAGGTGTGCAGGGTTGATGGTGCCTATGACTGCACTGGTCACGCCTGGCTTGCCCAGCGCAAAGGCCAGGGCTTGTTCGAGGGCATCTTTACCTGAGGCGGGCGCATCATGGCAGATATGGCCGCTGGCGAGAACTTTTTTTAGTAGCACTCCCTTGCCGAGGTCGCGACAGCGGTCAATAACGGCTTCCTCATGGGGATTCTGTGGGTTGTAGGTCACCATGACCAGGTCACAGAGCTCTGCGGCCTTGAGTCCGCCTTCCGCTGTCTTGCTGGAGATGCCTATAGCGCGTATCCAGCCCTCCTGCTGCAGGCGGCACAGGCTATCGATAACCGGGCTCTGCTCCAGGATATCCAGATCGTTGCCATCAGAGTGGATCAGCACTATATCCAGGTAATCGGTACGCAGGCGACGCATGCTTCGCTCTATGCTGGCGCGTGTGTGCCTGGCGCTGAAATCGAACCAGGAGCGTCCCTCCTGCGCAAATTTATCCGGCTCAAACTCTTCACCCACTTTGGTGGAAATGATCCAGGATTGCCGCTCCCCGCGCAGCAGGTCACCCAGTCGCTCCTCGCTGAAGCCGTAGGCCGGCGCCGTATCGAGCAGGTTGACACCCAGGTCGCGTGCAGCGGCCAGCAACTCGCGCAATTGCTCGTTGCTTGGCAAATTGAACGAGTCCGGGTATTTGACGCTTTGGTTGCGGCCAAATTTGACGGTTCCCAGGCTAATGATGCCGGGCTCCAGTTCTGTCAGGCCAAGGCGGCGGCGCGGCAACATCAGGCAAACTCCTCATCGTCATCTGCTTCGGGAAACATCAGCGCCAGGCGCTCCTCGGTGCTGATAGCAGGAGGAAATGCCAATTCCCATGGGGTTTTTGCAATAGGGGCCAGGGGCAGCCACTCGCCGGGGTTAACCTTGGGAAGCCCCAGTGGGGCAGGTAACTGTGTCAGGGTTTCACTGGCCAGGTTGGGGGCAAGGGTAAGCTTGGTTGGCCAGGCTACCAGCAGGTTAGTGGCGCCCTTTGCCGGTGCAACAAAGGCTTTGTCGGGACGAGTCAAGCCCGGCTGGCGGGGTTCGGCGCGGTTAATGGGTAAGGTGGCCCATTCGGCATGGGTTAAATCCACCCAGGGTAACAACTCGGCCAGCTCTTGTTTGGCCAGTGCAATCAGATCGTCTGCATCCAGGCTTGCGCCGCGCTCAGCCAGGCTGCCGCCGAGGTACCAAATGCGCTCACCCAGCGGCAGGCGGTGACTGGAGATGGTCAGCCGCGGGGTGGTTTCCGCGCCCAGGCAGTGGCCGTAAAAATCGAAGGGCTGTGTGTGCTTAACCATGACTTGCTGCAGAGGGCGAAGCTGCATGGCCGGGCTATCCAGGTTTAATTTCCGCAGCAGCTCGGCATTACCCTGGCCGGCACAGAAGACGAAACAGTTGGCCTGGATACGGATGGTTCCGTTTTGGGGGTGGTTTATATGCAGTTGCACATCACCTGCGGCGGTGCGTTCAAGGTGAGCGTTGTTCCAATCCAGCGCTACACAGCGCCCTGCAACATTGTTGGCGAGGTTGGCTACCAGGCTGGGGGTATCAATAACCAGATCCTCAAGGCGATAGAGGCTGCCGTTAAACTCTTTATGGCGTAAGAGGGGGGGGCGGCGATCATCGCTGACAGTGTCTACCCGGCCCCGGGTCAGCTTGCTGGCAAGGAAGCCGGTGAGTTTGCTGCCAAGGCTCTGGGTCGACCACATGAAAAAGTGGTCGCTGAGGATGCGCGTGTGGCGCAAGTTGACCTCTCCTTCGCCGCACAGGCAATCGCGCCAGTAGCGCGGCATGTCGGCGATGGCTTCCGAGGCGCCGGTCAGTGCACCCGCCAGGGTGTATTTCATCCCACCGTGGATCATTCCCTGGGAGGCGAGGGTTTGCCCGCTACCCAGACCATGGGATTCAAACAGCGCCAGTTCATAGCCGGCAGACTTGGCGCGATTGGCCAGCCATAACCCGGCTACCCCGCCGCCGATAATGGCGAGATCGAGTTGAAGGGTGTGAATAGCAGAGTCTGGCAGCGAATTGCTCATGGAACCGGTAATGGTGTGGCTGTGGCGGCGCAGTATAAGCCTTTCGGCTTTGAAATACCCTTGTTGATTGCCGGGATTGATCTGGTGCTTGCGACTGGTAAACTGCCGGGAAACCCAAGGAATTTCTAGTACTTATGTTATTTAAGCTACTCCTGACCCAGGCGAACTCTCCCCTTGGCAGCGCACTTCACCATGACCTGGAACGTGAGTCTGTCAACCTCCTCTTACCGCAAGCGGAGGATGTGGATTGGCGTCATGCCGAGTCTGTCTCTGCCTATATCCAGCAAAAGTGCCCGGAACTGGTTATTAATAATTATGCCTGGGATACATTGGATACCCGGGATGGACAGGATGCCTATCTCGCCGCCGCTACCCACCTGGCGGCCGCGTGTGCTGATGCCGATATTCCCCTGATCCATCTATCGGGGTACCAGGTGTTTAGCGGGAATAGCAAAAGTACCCACAGTGAAAAAGACAATGTTGACCCGGTAACTGCCCAGGGGAAAACCCTGGTGGCGGCCGAGCAGGCCATTGCCCGCCTTTGTCCGCGGCATATCTGCCTGCGTCTGGGCTGGGTGATTGGTGCCTATGGCGATAACCTGCTGACCCGCTTGTTGGGGGGATATCTGGGCGGACAGGCGGTGCAAGCCAATCGGCGTTTGCGGGGGGCGCCGACAACCCTGGCTGATGTGGCGCGGGTATTGGTGGGATTGTATAAACAGATCAGCTGTGGTTCCGACAACTGGGGCATCATGCATTATTGCTCAGGCGATGCCTGTACCCAGGAAGAGTTTGCCGAGCAGTTATTGCAGTTATTAATCCAGCAACAACTGCTGACGGCCGAACCCAGCTTGACCATTATTGATGATGAAAATACCGATGAGCCTGCCAGCGCGATTCTCACCTGCCGTGTGATTCGCGACTGCTTTGGTGTGCAGGCGCGCTCCTGGCGTCCCAGTTTGCTGCCCTTGGTGAAGCAGTGGCTCCACAATCGTGGAGAGTGATCCTGTCTTTAATAAGGGGCACAATAAAAAAGGCCGCACTCCAGGGGGAGGTGGCCTTTTTTATGGGGGCGACATTTAAATGCTTTGGAATACCAGGGTGGCGTTGGTGCCGCCAAAGCCAAAACTGTTGGACATCACACGCTTGAGCTTCACATTGTCCTGGCGTTTCAGCACGATCGGTATTCCCTCGGCTTCCGGATCGACGGACTCAATATTGGCCGAGGCACAGATAAAGTCGTTTGCCATCATCAGCAGGCTGTAGATAGCCTCCTGCACACCGGTTGCTCCCAGGCTGTGACCGGTCAGTGACTTGGTAGAGCTGATAGCCGGAATCTGGTCGCCAAAGGTTTCCTTGATGGCTTTCAGTTCTGCCAAATCACCCACAGGGGTAGAAGTACCGTGGGAATTGATGTAGTCGATAGGGCCATCCACTGTCGCCAGGGCCTGCTTCATACAGCGCACTGCGCCTTCCCCGGAAGGGGCGACCATGTCATAACCGTCAGAGGTGGCACCATAGCCGACCACTTCGGCATAGATCCTGGCACCGCGCGCTTTGGCGTGTTCGTATTCTTCCAGTACCAGGCAACCGCCGCCGCCCGCAATCACAAATCCGTCGCGATTGGCATCGTAGGCGCGGGAGGCCTTATCCGGGGTTTCGTTGTATTTGGTTGAAAGCGCGCCCATGGCATCGAACAGTGCGGTCAGGGTCCAGTGCTCTTCTTCACCGCCACCGGCAAAGACGATGTCCTGCTTGCCCAACTGGATCAGCTCCATGGCATTGCCGACACAGTGGGCACTGGTGGCACAGGCAGAGGAAATGGAGTAGTTGACCCCTTTGATCTTGAAGGGGGTTGCCAGGCATGCCGAGGTGGTACTGCCCATGGTTTGGGTTACGCGATAGGGGCCAACGCGTTTGAGGCCTTTTTCGCGCAGTATGTCTGCGGCTTCCACCAGGTTCATGGAGGAGGCGCCACCGGAACCCATAATAATACCGGTGCGCTCGTTGGAGACCTTGTCTTCACTCAGGCCAGCATCGGCAATTGCCTGTTGCATGGACAGATAGGCGAAGGCGGCTGCATCTCCCATAAAGCGCAGTATCTTGCGATCAATCAGCTCGCTCAGGTTGATATCAATAGAACCGGCGACCTGGCTGCGAAAACCCATTTGTTGGTAAGTTTCCTGAAATTTGATGCCGGAACGACCATTGCGCAGCGCGTCCAATACGGCGGCTAGATTATTGCCCAGGCAGGAAATAATCCCCATGCCGGTAACAACAACGCGTCTCATAGGCTACCTCTACTTATTTACACTCATTACAGTGCCTGCATTTAAAGGCTTAATTGTCGGCGGGACAGGGCGGGCATTATGCCATAGATCGCAAAATGTCTGCCTTTGGCTGAGATGGTTAGAAAGAGTCAGTGTTCTGGAACAGGCCGACCCGTAAATCATGGGCGAAATAGATGTCCTTGCCGTCACAGGAAACCCGGCCATCAGCAATCCCCATGATCAGCTTGCGTTCAATCACGCGCTTCAAGTGAATGTGATAGGTGATTTTCTTGGCGGTGGGCAGGATCTGGCCGGTAAATTTCAGCTCGCCGCAACCCAGGGCGCGGCCGCGGCCAAGGTTGCCTTTCCAGCCGAGGAAAAACCCTACCAATTGCCACATGGCGTCCAATCCCAGGCAGCCCGGCATGACGGGGTCACCGGGGAAGTGGCATTCAAAGAACCAGAGGTCCGGGCTGATATCCAACTCGGCGATAATCTCGCCCTTGCCGAACTCACCGCCAGTGTGGCTGATATGCGTAATGCGGTCGAGCATGAGCATATTGGGCAGGGGCAATTGTGCATTGCCGGGGCCGAACAGGTTGCCTTTGCCGCACTCGATCAAATCATCGCGACTGTAAGAGCTCTGGGGTTGGAAGCTGGTCATAGGATATCCGGTACTTGATTATCGGGCAGACGCAATCCGGCAGGCGGCGCGCAAGGTGCGCCATTCTAACCGCTGTGGCCCAGTTGTCCAGTTGCCTGCCTGTGCAGGATCAGTAGGTGCGTGCCAGTGAGAACTCGGCTAGCTGGCGCATTGCCTGGCTATACGCGTTGTCCGGCAGCGTTTGGAGCTGGCTCAGTGCCTGGTCGACCTGGCGGCGGGCGGCTTGCAGGGTATAGTCCATGCCGCCGGTGGCTTTAACAACCTCCAGGATGGCATGGAGTTGGCTGGCGTCGCCCGTGCGTATGGTATTGGCGACCAGCTCGGCTTGTGCCCTGGTGCCTGTACGCATGGCGTGGATCAGGGGCAGTGTGGGCTTGCCTTCGGCCAGGTCGTCACCCACATTTTTGCCTAGGGTAGCCGCATCGCCCGTGTAGTCGAGGGCATCGTCTACCAGTTGGAAGGCGATACCCACATGGGAGCCGTAATGGCGCAGCGCTTCGCGCTGCCGGGTATTGGCGCCGGCGATCACACCGCCCACTTCGCAGGCGGCAGAAAAAAGGATTGCCGTCTTTTTATCAATGACCTGGAAATAGTTTTCTTCGGTGACATTTGGATCCTTGGCGTTGACCAATTGTTGTACTTCGCCTTCCGCAATCGTATTGGTTGTATCGCTGAGGATTGCCATGACATCCATACTGCCAATCGCGACCATCATCTGGAATGCGCGCGAATAGAGGAAATCACCGACCAGCACACTGGGGGCATTGCCCCATTGGGCATTGGCGGTGGGACGGCCGCGACGCAGCTGCGACATATCGACTACGTCATCGTGTAGCAGGGTCGCGGTGTGGATAAATTCAATGATCGCCGCCAAATCAAGATGCTGTTTGCCGGTGTAACCCAGGGATTTGGCAGCCAGCATAACCAGCAGCGGGCGCAGGCGCTTGCCGCCTGCCTCTACCAGATAATGCCCAATATTCTCTACCAGGCCGACGTCCGAATGGAGCTGGTCGATAATCAATTGATTGACAGCGGCGAAATCGTCTTTAACGACCTGTTGAAATGGCAGCATGGTGTTTATCTTGTCTGTGGGTCTATCTGTTCTGTTGGCTGGTCGTTGATGCCGGACTAGCGTGCAGGTCTGATCACTCCGGTTTTACGGGCTGATCGTGCTTTGGAGCCCATAGTGAGGAAAACCCGGGGGCGGCAAAACTGGCGGCCATGCTAACAGCCCAAGAGGGTGAGTCAAGTAAAACTCCCGCCGCGGCTACGCGCTTTCTTCAAGCAGGCCTTGGGCATTCCGCCAGAGGATTTGCAGGGGGGCGGGAGACTCCACGGCGAGGGCCGCTTGTGTCCCCGAGTCTAGTTGCCATTGGAAAAACTGCCAGTTGGATGTATCGAGGGGAAGTGTTGTAGAAAAAATAATAGCGCCCTGGTCCAACTGGAAACTGATGTTATCCAGCCCTGAGGCAATGCCGGTGCCCAGGGCTTTCAGCATGGCCTCCTTGAGTGTCCAGAGGCGATAGAACTGGCGCTCCTGATCTTCAGGTTCCAGGCGTTGTAACCAATGTGTTTCATGGTCTGCAAAAAAATGGGTCGCCAATTCGAGGGCGTTGAGGCGACTTTTATTCTGCTCTATATCCACACCAATATTTAATCCGTGGCTCACACCCAGCAAGGCCTCCTGCGCACTGTGGCTTAGGTTAAAAAGAATGTTGGTATCGGCCAAATAGGGTTTTCCTTTGGGATGCTGTGCAAACTCCAGGGCCGAAGGGGATTGGCCGAGGTAATTGGCCAATACGCGCCGCAGCAATATCCGTGTGGCCAGGTGCTCAAGCCGACCGCGGACAAAGCGCTGGGCGCGTGCCAACTCTGCGGCAGTACACAGTGCGCCGGCTGTATTTTCGATGCTTTCCTGATCAAGCTGGCGCATATCCAGTCGCCACAAGTGAATTTCATGGCGCTTTATATTGAATGGGTTTACTGAGTCAGAAATGTTTGCCATAGCGACCATGCCGGTATCCATAAAAAGGATGCTGGTGAAGAGGATAATTGCGCGGCATCATAGGCGACTTTGCGACTTGTACACAAATAGGCGACAATTCGCGGCCGCGCCTGGCGCAGCACCTTGTTAATTAGACGAAATATCTTTTGTGGATTTGGAGTTAGCATGCAAATCACTGCCGACAAAGTTGTCAGTTTTCATTACCGTTTGAGCGAAACCGGGGCCGATGAGATCGAGTCTTCCTATGATGCGGAGCCAACCCTTTACCTGCACGGACATAACAACTTGCTGGCGGCATTGGAAGCGGCGCTTGACGGTAAAACCGTGGGCGATAAGGTGAGTGTTAGCCTGACTCCGGAACAGGCATACGGTGTGCGTCAGGAAGGTGCGGTCCAGCGTATCCCCGTTAAACATTTACTCGATCACGATAAGCTTAAAAATAAGCTCAAGCCGGGAATGAAAGTCGCCGTGAACACCCAGCACGGCCCATGGGAAGCCCTTGTCCTGAAGGTGGGTAAATTCAATGTCGATATTGATAGTAATCACCCCCTGGCGGGTAAGCACCTGGATTTTGCCCTGGACGTTATAGCGGTGCGTGATGCGACAGACGAAGAGATTGCCCATGGCCATGCCCATGGTGTCGGCGGGCACCATCACGACTAGTTCCCGCTCGTTACTCCTGTCCCCGTATCGGCATTGGTCCGGGACTTGCGCGGGTGTTGCTACCCAAGCTATTCACGAGCAGCTATGCTTGGGGACATGACAATCAAAAAGTGAGTGCGATGGACAGCCCATAAGCGGATTTCTATTGCATGTTGATATCTTGTCTTTCATTTGGGCGCAATCGCGCGACTCGTGGTTTTACTGCCCTGGGCTGCAGTTTATGCCTGGGATTGTTGTTTTTGTCTTCTGTGATTGCACAGGCTCAAACTATCAGTCGGCATAAGCTGACTGCTTCTTATTTGTACAATTTTGCCAAGCATATCGAATGGCCCCATGAGTCGGGACTGGATTCATTTGATATCGCCCTTTATGGCAATGATACCCAGCAAGTGTATGCAGAGCTGGCCCAACTGGCGGGCAAAGTGAAGTTGCGCAACCTGCCTATCCGTGTCGAGCGTGTCACCAATACCAGTAATCTTGTTCGCTATCAGATGGTTTATCTGGATGCAGAGGGTGGGCGTGTCTTGCCGGAATTGCTGGACGCCCTGGAGAGCAAACCGGTATTGCTGGTGACAGCGGATTATCCCAACCAGCAACTGGTGATGATTAACCTGCTGAGCAGTAATGATCGTCTGCTATTTGAGGTAAACCGTTCCAATATCATTAACCATGGCCTTAAACCCCTTCCGGAGTTGATCCTCAATGGCGGGACTGAGATTGATGTAGCGCGACTTTATCGCGAGGGGCAGGCCTCTCTGGTCGCCATGCAAAAACAACTGCAGGCGCGTGAGAAAACCCTGCGCCAGTTGAGTGACAAAACCGAAGAGCAAGCCGCCCTGAATCGCCGGTTGGAACAGCAATTGGCTGAGTTAAACCAGAATATCCGCCAGAGCGATGCACTGATTGCCAACCAAAACCTGCAGCTGCAAGAACAGGAAGCACAACTGGAAAAAAATAAACAGGAGCGCACCGCGCTGCTGCAGGAAATGGATGAGCGTACACGCGAACTCAATGCACAGAAAGTCCAGCTGCAAACCATTTCGACCACTATTGAAACACGTGAAAAACGCCTGACCCAACTTGATGAGACTATCAGGATCCAGGAAGCTGAAATCGCTGCCCAGAAACGCGCCATTGCCGGGCTTGATGAAACCGTGGATGCGCAGAAAACCACACTCAGGTATATGTTGGGTTTGGTTATTCTCGGTGTCTTGTTGATTTTCACGATCTTTGTGGCCTATCACATGAAACGGCGCGACAACCAGCGCCTTGCCGCCCACAGTAAGGACCTGCAGATTGCCAAGGATCGCCTCGCTATTGCCAAGCGCAAAGCCGAGGACGCCAGCCAGGCCAAGAGTGAATTCCTGTCATTGATGAGCCACGAATTGCGCACACCCTTGCAGGCGATTATCGGGTACACCGAGTTGGTGATTGAAGAGCTCAAACTGGATAGCGATGATCGCCATGTGAAAGATCTGGAGCGTGTTATCCATAATGGCGAACGTTTGTTGCGCCTGATCAACGGCGTACTGGATATGGCCAAGATCGAGTCAGGTAGCATGGATCTGGATCTTACCGAGGTGCGACTCTCCAGCCTGGTTGACGAGGCACGTGGAACCGTTGCGCCCTTGTTGGAAAAAAGTGAAATCCAGGTGGTGCAGGAGGTTGATGATGGTGAAAGCCTGCCCAAGGCAGACCCGGAAAAGCTGCTGCATATCCTGATCAACCTGCTGGGTAATGCCAGCAAGTTTGCCCCCAAGGGGGTGGTATCCATCAAGGCTTACCATCGCGCCGAAAAGATTTATATCAGTGTTGCCGACACCGGGATTGGTATGTCACCGGAACAGCAGCAACATATTTTTGATCCATTCCGCCAGGCCGATTCGGGTACGACGCGTAAATACCAGGGCAGTGGCCTTGGACTGTCCATTACCCGCCAATTGTGTGAGTTGATGGGGGGCAGTATCCGTGTTGAAAGCGAGCTGGGTAAAGGCTCTACATTTATTGTTGAGTTGCCATTGCCAATAGTGCCTCCCGCCCCGAAAGACCAGGAGCCTGAGGCTGTCATAACGGAAACGGCGGCCGTCATGCCTGCCGGTGCGGATGAATCCCTGACCCACCTGGTCATTGTTGAGGAGTATCCCCAATTACTGGAGCGCCTTGCCCGGGGTTTGGGAAACCGGTCTTACCAGCTGCATTGTGCTTCGGATGTCGCATCCTGTTTGCAGTTGGTGCGTGAACATCAACCTCAAGCGGTTGTGATTGACCCGCTCTTTGCCCCGGCCTCCTCTGTGATAGATGCCTTGCGCGCCGATCCACAAACGGCAGGCGTAACTATCCTCCTGCTAAGCCCGGCGCAGGGTGCAGATCTGTTGCCCCATCAGGAAACACAACTGCTCCTGGCGCAGTTGTGTGCGAAAAACTAGGGGGCCGCTTGCGCACTGTATTTCGTCATCTATCGTTAAGGAACTATGCCCCTTCGCGGTTAATGCGAACTTGGGGTTCTGCCCTGTACGCAGGTACCAGATTCCGGGCTGCCATTATGGCTAGAAAGGTTTTTGCTTCGATTGAATTTCCAAATTCCAGGTGTTTTTGTCGTGCACTATTGGTGCGGGCAGTTGCCCTGTTATTTGCGTTTTCTCCGCTGGCCAGTGCAGGGAGCGGGGATGATATTTTCAACATGTCCCTGGCCGAGCTGGCCCAGGTGCAGATTTCTATTGCGACGGGAAACAGCACTCCATTGGATCGTGCACCTGCGACGGCATCTGTTATTACTGCCGATGATATTCGTAACATGGGGGCACGTACGCTTGATGAGGTACTTGAAACGGTTCCTGGGCTTCATGTTTCCCTTTCTTCACTAAGTCGCCTGGATGCTGTGTATTCCATTCGTGGAATACACACAGGCTTTAATCCCCATGTGTTGTTGCTTCTTAATGGCGTACCTATTCAATCGAGCTTGCAGGGAAGTCGTCCTGCACTCTTGCGGTTGCCGATTACCAGCATTGATCGTGTTGAGGTGATTCGAGGTCCAGGCTCTGCTATCTACGGAGCGGATGCCTATTCGGGGGTTATTAATGTCATAACCAAGGATGCGGCAGCTGTGGACGTGACGCGTGTGGGAGGGCGTACTGGCTCCTTTGATTCGCGTGAGCTATGGGTTGAAACAGCTGGTCGCTGGGGGGATGTCGGCATTGCTTTTAGCTCTACTTATATGACGAGTAATGGCGATGATGAGCGTATTGTGCGAGCAGATATGCAATCTACCCTGGATGCCGTTTTGGGGACACAGGCTTCACTTGCGCCTGGTGCATTAGCAACGTCCTATGAAATCCTGAACAGTCATTTGGCCCTGAACACGGAAAAATGGCAGTTAAATGCCTGGAATTGGATATCCCGGAATGCCGGTCTGGGGGCTGGTGGCGCGCAAGCTCTTGATTTCCGTGGCAATGAGGATAGTCAAATTTGGTTGCTGGATAGTGCATACCACTTTAATACGGGGATTCAAGGGTGGGACAGTAGTGTAAGTATTAGCCATTTTGACTATGGACAGGATGTGACCTTCATTCTTTTCCCCGAGGGCAGCCGTTTGCCAATAGGCGCTGACGGCAACATTAACTTCGATGCTACTAATATGGTTTATTTCCCGGATGGTGTCATAGGCAATCCGGGCGGCACTGTGCGTGAGTCAAAAATTGATTGGATTAATATCTGGAATGGTTGGGACAATCATCGCTTTCGTTTAGCACTGGGTATGCGTCGCCAGGCTATTGATAGTGAAGAGCGTAAAAACTATGGCCCTGGTGTTTTGGATGGTACCGAAACGGAAGTATCCGGCCAACTGGTGGATGTTACCAGGACACCCTTTGTTTTTATTGGGGATAGGGCTCGCCACATCCAATATGCCTCTATACAGGATGAATGGCGGCTTACATCATCCCTGGAGTTAACAACCGGCGTTCGTTTTGACTACTATGAAGATTTTGGCAGTACCACCAACCCCAGGCTCGCACTGGTGTGGTCAGCCAGTAATGAACTGACGACCAAGTTACTTTATGGCAGTGCCTTTCGTGCCCCCTCTTTTTCTGAACTCGGGTATCAAAACAATCCGGTATCTATCGGCAATCCTAACCTGCATCCTGAACAGATAGATACAATAGAGTTATCGTTTAATTACCGCTTGAGCAGAGACATGCAGTCCAACCTCACGTTGTTTTATTACGAGGCCAGTGGTTTGATTGAGTTCTCCCAGGATATTGCTACTCAGACTAAAACGGCACGCAATGCGCGCGATCAGGATGGCGAAGGGTTTGAATGGGAACTGACTTGGAATCCGGTTGCCAATTGGTGGCTGAATGCGAGCTATGCCTATCAGAATGCGCATGATAAACAGACTGGATTTGCTATCGCGGATGCTCCTGGACGGCAATTTTTATTTTCTTCCCGTTGGGATTTTTTGCCGCGATGGTGTCTTCATACTCAGTGGAATTGGGTCATGGATCGCCAACGTCAATCAGATGATGTGCGCTCATCCATTGAGGATTACAACTTGCTGGATTTTACCCTGCAGCGAGAGGAGATTCTCCCTCAGCTCGATTTGTCTTTATCTGTTCGCAATGCGTTTAATACCGATGCCCGTGAACCCAGTACCTATGAAATTCCTGATGATTATCCATTGACTGGGCGTAGTATTTGGTTGACATTCAATTACCGTTTTCAGTAGTCGATAATTCCCATAGATACATATAAAGTGGATGCTCTCTTTGTTGTCGAAGAGAGCTGTTGTGTCGTTTGATCTTAAGGGCTGAGCGAAGCTCCTTTAAATGGCCAGTAATTTATTACATGGTTTTGCTTATGGCTACGAAAGAAGAATCTGTTTTAGGTGGAGAGTTGCCACAAGCCTCTCCTGATCATGGGAAGGTAGAGCATCGTAATCAGGTGTTTGAGGAGCGCGTTGCAACCCGTATTTGGGGTGAAGTGCCTTGTCAGGATAATCCATATATCGCTACCAAAGTGCTCTGCCATGGGTACGATCTGTTGGAGTTGATGAATAAACGTTCTTTTGTCGATGTGTTCTACTTGCTTTTCAGGGGGGAGTTGCCTGGGGCTGAGCAAGCCCAATTACTAGAGCAATTGATGATTGGGCTCATCAATCCCGGCCCACGTCATCCGGCTGTCCGTGCTGCGATGAATGCGGGGGTTGGCAAGACGAATCCCGTTCATATATTACCTATTGCACTTGGTATTTTCGGTGGAGTACAGCGCGGCGCTGGTGCGATCGAACAAACCATGCGCTATTTGCGAAAGTCAGTTCGCACTTCCCCTGCCGACGCAGCAGCTGAGCTGATTAAGGCTGGAGAAACGCACCTTAGTCAGGACAATCTCACTGCATTGATTTTGCCATCTGCGCCAGGATTCGGACGAGTATATGGTAGTCCGGATACCCTCATGGCGACTGTAGCCTCACAGTTACTTGTATTACCTGCATCTGGGCCTTGCCTGCATTGGGCCCATGATTGGTTAGATATTCTTGCTGATGAGGGCATAGGATGGCTCAGTGTTGGTCTGGCAGCGGCTGTTTTTTGTGATTTGGGATTTCAACCTCGATACGGTTCTGTATTGTTTCAGTTATTAGCTGCTCCCGGTTTGGCCGCCCATGGACTTGAGTTGGCTAACAAACCGATTACGGCAATGCCTTTTGTGAAGGACGAGAATTATGTCATCGAACCTTGAGGGCGTAGATATCATGGGGGCGAGTGACCAAACCTCTATCGAAGCGCAGGATGTACTGAATTATCTGGATGGGCGGCGGAATCGGATTTTTAGTCGCATAGGTGGCTGGTTTCCCGGAAAGGGCGTTTATAACCATGGTTATTCGATGCTTGATGAGCTGATAGGAAAGGTTTCCTATTTTCAGGTTTTGATTTTGAATGCTACCGGGCGCCTGGTGGAGCGCAACCTTGCAGATTGGGTAGAAGCTATCTGTGGCTGCTTAAGTTGGCCTGATCCACGCATTTGGTGCAACCAGATTGGGGCCTTGGCGGGTACAGCCAGGGCATCGAATCTGGTCGGGACGGTCATGGGATGTTTGGCGACGGACTCCCGTACTTATGGTGTTTACCCCATTATTGAAGGGGTTCAATTTATCCAGCATGCTTTGGCACAGCAGTGCCAGGGAGTAACACCAAGCAGTATTGTAGAAAAGGCCGTTGGGCAGAGTGGAGGAAAACCAATGATTGTGGGTTATGTCCGTCCAATTGCTAAAGGGGATGAGCGACTAGAGCGAATGGAGGAAATTAGTCGTCACTTGGGGATTGCTCCTGGCCCCCATTTACAGCTGGCTTACGATATTGAAAAAGTTATGAAAGCAAAATATGGCGAAGGCATGAATATTAATGGTTATGTTGCCGCAGTCTTATCGGATCATGGGTTTTCTCCGCAAGAGGTTTACCAAATATTTCCTACAGCAGTAGCCAGTGGGGTTACTGCCTGTTATCGGGACGCCTATTTGCGCCCACCAGAGAGTTTCTTACCCTTACGCTGTGATGATGTGGTGTACCAGGGGCCAGCCTTCCGTGTTGTCCCTCCCGTTGGAGAGGCGAATTAGCTGGATACCTGGCTGTCATTAAGTCGCGGATGTAATGCCAGCACTTGCTCCACTGGCAATGGATGTCCTATGTGGTAACCCTGTACAAAATCAATGCCCATGGTTTTTAGCAGCGATAGTATCTCGGCATTTTCCACATATTCCGCCACCGCTTTTTTGCCCAGAGCCTGGATAACCTGAATCATTGAGCGCACCAGCGTTTGATCCACAGGGTCCTGATGAAGGTTTTGGATAAAGGAGCCATCCAGTTTGATGTAGTCAGCAGGAAGGTCTTTGAGGTAGGCAAAGCTGCTAAATCCCGAGCCGAAATCATCTACGGAAAAACTGCAACCCAATTGGTGCAATTCAGTAATGACGCGTTGGGTGGTGCGCAGGTTGAACAGGCTGGCACTTTCCGTCAATTCAAAGGTGACCCGCTCGGGTGTTATTCCGGTTTCCTTCAGGGTATCGACGATAGCGGGAAGTAAGCTCTCATCTTTAAAGGCTTGCGCTGATAAATTGATGGCGATATGCACCAGCGACGGATAACTTTTCAGCGTATGTAATGCCAACTGAATAATGCGTCGGTCGAGCAGGTGCATATCTCCGGATGATTCCATTGCAGGAATAAACTGCCCGGGTGCCAGCAAGGTTCCCTCTCGGGTGCGCACACGCACCAGGGCTTCGTAATAGGCAACCTGGCCGGCATTGACATCAAAAATAGGTTGGAAGTGCAACAGGATACGGTTTTCGTTGATGGCTTCGCGCACCTGCCGTGAAATGTTGAGGCGGTTGCGCAGGTCATCGCTCTCGCTGTCCTCGGGGTCATACACGTGGATCAGGTTGCGACCGCGCCCTTTGGCAACATAAAGCGCAATGTCGGCGCGCATTAAATGCTCTTCAGCGCGCTCCGTGGAGTTGTTGATCAGGGTCAGGCCAATACTGCAGCCCAGGTTGATACGTTGCCCTTGTGATTGGAAATTAAATTCACTGGCGAGCTGTTGTATGTCGCGCGCAAACTCTTCCGCTTGCTGTTGGGAGACATCGTGCAGCAGAACCGCAAACTCATCGCCGCCCAAACGGCAAAAAATATCGGGTCGGCGAATCCGGCGGCGCAACAGGTGGGCAACTTCGCGCAACACTTCATCGCCTTTCTGGTGGCCGAAACTGTCATTAATGACTTTGAAATGATCGAGATCGATATACACCAGACCGTGTTGCCGGTGGTTGCGTAGGGCATCGGCTGTGAGCTGCTTGAGCGAGGTCTCGAAGAAATGGCGATTGTTAAGGCCGGTGAGTGAATCGTGCATGGCCAGGTATTTCAACTGCTCCTGGGCTGCACGTTGTTCGGTGACATTGTCGAGGCAAATCGTCAATCGGGGCTGGCTTTCCCCGGTGCTGGACAGGCTGACCTTGAATTGTGCCCAGAGCCGGTGACCGCGGCTGTCGCGCAGGCACAGTTCCAGGTCGGCACAAGGCTCATGGTCGAGGAGTGTTCGGCGCATGCGTTCGCGTGCCAGTGTCCACTGGGCGCGTTGGTCGGAGACAATGAATTCATCGAGGTTGCGCCCCAGGGATTCGCCTATCGCAAACCCCATCATGTGTTCCCAGGCGCGGTTGAGAAACTGGATTGCCAGCTGGTCATCCAACTCCATGACGACGGTTTGTAAATCGTCGAGCAGTTGATGATGGCTCTGATAAAGCTGGCGGTAGGCGCGTTCGCGCTCCTGTAAGGATTGGACGCGCAAGGCAAACTGCTCGTTGCTGACCAGGAAGTCCTCGCGGTGGATGGCGATATCGCAGACCTTGCGCAATTGTTCTGCGCGGAATGGCTTGGGGAGGAAATCGACAGCACCCAACAGCATTAATTCCTCGGCCTGCTCTACCGTTGTATGGGCGGTCATGATAACAATCGGTTGTTGCGGATCTATGCGCTGGATTTCGATCAGAATATCTCGCCCTGAAAGGCGCGGTAGCATGACATCCAATAAGACCAGATCATGGCGTCCACGTTTCCAGGCTTCCAGACCGTCCAGGCCATCGGCGGCGACTTCTATATCAAAGGGGATAGCGAGCACTCGCTGGATTAGGTCGGAGGTATCCGGTTGGTCTTCTACGACCAATAGGCGTGGACGGGGCAGTTCGCCTGAGTTGTGCCCCATCAGTTGTTCAACCACCTTGGGTAGCATATCCAAGTGTTCCAAGGGGACCAGGCGATTAATGCCGTATTCGCGTGCAGTGACTTCGGCAATTCGCTCGCACCAGGTGCGAGCGACAATGATAATTGGTAGGTTGGATGGGCATTTCAGGATACCGCTGCGAACCAGGCGCGACAGCCGCCAGCCATCCAGATCCTGTGTGTCCACATCGACAATAAGCAGATCCACGGATTCATGGCGCAACAGCGCCAACGCATTGGCCGCTGTACTAACCAGTGTCAATCGATCATAGCCTGCGTCCTTCAAGCGGTTGCTGATCAGCTCCAATGCCGATGAATCGTTGTTAAGAATCAGAATATGGCGCTCACTCACCGACTCGTCGGTACTGGCGAGGCCACCGGTAATGGCTGGTTTGGACGACACGCAAAGCCCTCTGACATAAACTGGTTCTAAGCCTAGCATATAACTCAGGGTTATATTTGGCCCAGCGTTGACCTGGGCGACAAAGCATAGAAACCATTTTGTACTCTTGTGAACCGTCCCTGGCGTTGGTCGGGAGTTAACCCCCGGGAGTTGCTGAATTATCCATCAAGCCTCTTATCCTATCGCCCATGGGCGGTACTGTCTCGCGATCAATCCGCACATCAAGCAAGCTGGGACCGCCGCGCCTGAACAGGCTATCAAGATCCAGTTGTTCCAATTGTGACGGTTCGCGAATCACCTGGCTATGTATGCCCATCGCTTGTACCAGGGCGGCGTAGTTAATCGGGTTGAGCTGCCAGCCGATGGACTCCTGTTTGCCCAGGCGCTGGCCGTGCATCACCATGCCCATGGCAGCATCGTTTAGCAGGATAAATACAATCGATAATCCGTGCTGGGCTGCCACACTGATCTCCTGTGCCCCCATCA
This sequence comes from Cellvibrio japonicus Ueda107, assembly GCF_000019225.1. Lineage (NCBI taxonomy): Bacteria > Pseudomonadati > Pseudomonadota > Gammaproteobacteria > Cellvibrionales > Cellvibrionaceae > Cellvibrio > Cellvibrio japonicus. The sequence continues at coordinate 892,203 of NC_010995.1, forward strand.
GGTAGGCGCCATCGCCTAATATACAGACAGTGGGGGCATCGGGGTTAGCAATTGATGAGCCTATAGCGGCGCTCATTGCCCAGGTCATGGAGCCAAAGCTCATGGCAATCCGGTAATACCCCTGGTTACTGCGAGTGCTGAGGTAATGTGTTGACCAGGCCCAACTATTGCCCGCATCAACAAAAATACGGGCATGGTCGGGAAGTTTGCGTGTTAGCCAATGCATTAGCCGCTGTGGTTTGATGGGACTGGCCGGGGAGAGGCATTCATCGGTATGGTCGAGATGGATAAAACTGCCGTTGACGTTAGTGGGCTCAGGTACAGGCATTTTATCCCAGAGTTTCCCCTGGCGATTGGCGTGGCGCAGCATCACCAGCAATCGATCAAAAATGACATCCAGGCGTCCGTAAATATGCAGGCGCGCCATGGGCGAACGGGTGAAATGCTCAATGGTTGAGTCGATATGCACCAGCTTGTGGTTGAGCAGCTCGTTACTCCATCCGCGGGTTTCCAGCTCGTCGAGTGCCGCACCTACAGCAATAATCAGGTCGACCTCCGGGTGTTGTAATACGCCTCGGGCACTCAGGTGGCCAGCAAATCCATAGACTCCGCGAAACTGGGGGTGAAACTCGTCTACCCAGGCTTTACCCATAGGGCCGCACACAAAGGCTGCACCTGTCTGCTCAATAAACTCCATCAGCCTGATACCAGCGTAGCGGGCACTCTTGCCGACATAGACCACCAGGCGGCGCGCCTGGGTCAGTTGATAGCCGAGCTGGGCAATAGCACCATCGTCGGCAATGGCAAAGTCGTGTGTGAGCAGTTCGGGCTGGATATGGTGGTTGAGGGCCATAGGCTGGCGCAGGATATCGGAGGGAATACTCAGGTGTACGGGACCTCCGGGCTGGCGGTGAGCAGTCATTACAGCCGTGACCAGTTTATTTTCCAATTGTTCATGGTGGGAGACCAGGCTGCTATAAAGGGTAATCTGGCGAAAGATGGAAACCGTATCTATGGCGGAGCAGCTTGAGTCCTGCAGCGCCCTCCGGCCAAATTTGGGCAAGGGTGTCTGGGCAGTGATCAGCAGTATGGGTATTTCCTCGGTTAATGCTGAAGCAACACCCGTCACCAGATTGGTAGCTCCCGGGCCTGTAGTGCTGCAAACCACCCCCATTTTGCCGGTTTCGCGGTAGTAACCATCGGCCATGAATGCGGCGCCGCATTCATGGCGGGCGGTGATCAGCCTGGGGCCGCCACGCCGTGCGCTGCGTGCCAGGGCATTAAAAAGTGGCTCTATGGCACCGCCGGGAACCCCAAAAATAGTTTCAACACCCAACTTATCCAGGTAGTCAATAAGTACGTCTGCACAATCGGTGGTGGGCACCTGTGTATCCTGCTGATAGGTATTAACGATCTCTCGCATACAACACCACCTTGTTACCAACTTGAGCTAGCCCATCCGGTGGGCATCTTTGGGTGATTTGGCTTTGACTATATAACAAGGTGAGGGAATAGGCGACAAAAATGGCATCTTTTTGCTATTAAGCTGTGATGGGCTTTGCGTCATGTCTGCCAAGTGGTTCCAGGCTCGATTATCCCCCTGGGTTCGCGGTGTCCCAGATTCCCTGTAAAGGGCGGCTGGCAAGTGGAACAGCGTGAGTCTGGTGCGTGTCCCACTTTTTCCTGCGGGTGGTATTTACACACATTTTTTGGGATTCGGATTTTTATAACTATTTGATAAATAAATGCTTTATGTATTTGGTGAGGTGTGGGTAACAGATAGCCAGGTGCCAAAACAGTATTGACACAGGATGGGGCGACAACCTGTGCCTGTCTATCAACAATAGGCTGGTGCTTGCCTGTTCAGCTTGCCGTGGGCATGGGGGCAGGCGATTTACGACCCTTTATAACCAATAATGCATCGGGGTATTTATGATAAAACCAGCATTGAACCGTGTTGGGCTGGCGCTGTGGGCCACCCTTATAACTTGCCTTCAGGGAGGCAGTCCCGTATGGACAGGTACAGGCCTGTTTGCCTTCACCTCACTCGTCGCTTCCAGCGCTGTTGCCCAGTCATCACTTTATGGTGTATCCCCATTGGCGGGAGGTACCCTGGAGTTTTATGTGAATACGCCCCATTGGGCGACCCTCCATTACCGTGTAAACGCAGCGGCACAGCAGAATGTCACTATGGTCCAGGCCGCCGCCCGCAATACCTACAGCCTTTCGGGGTTGGGTAATGGCAGTACGGTTGAATATCGCTTCACTTACTGGAATGGCTCCTATGCCCTTGAAACCGAGTGGCAAACACAAGTGGTGGGCGCTCCTGCCAGCAGTTCATCCAGCGCTCCTGCCAGCTCCTCATCCAGTTCTGCGGCCAGCTCTGTCTGTAACATCCAGGCAACAGGAGTTAACGCCGCGCAGGTTACCCTGGTGTCAGGCTCCTGGGCGACTTTGCATTACAGTGTCAATAGTGGTGGCCAGTTAAATGTGAGTATGGTTCAGGCTAATGGTGTGAATAGCTATACCATCGATAACTTGTCAGCCGGGGATCTGGTGAGCTATCGCTGTACCTATCTGGATACCGGCCTGGGGTATGCGGTCGATACCGAATTTAAACACTATACCTTTGTGGGGGCATCCAGTTCGGCAAGCAGTGCAGCCAGCGTATCCAGCTCGGCGACATCCTCATCTTCCCCGGTTAGCAGCGCTTCCTCATCCAGTAGTAGTGTTGCATCCTCGGCAAATAGCAGTGTGACCTTGGGCAATATAACGCCTTTGTTCAACAGCAGCACCGCTCTGGAGTCGGTGCTCCAATATGACCGTGGCGATGCGCTGGTGACCCGCTTCAGCGACCGTGCGCGCGATCGCCATGCTAAAGAAAATCATTTCCAGGCTTATGACCATTACCTGAAGTTTTATTGGGAACAGCGCACAGCCAGTGTTGAAATCATCGATTATGTGGCCAAGGGCGGTAATAAAATCCGTATGGAAGTGAAGAGTGAAGCGCGCCTTGATGACGGCCAGGCAGAAAACCGCTGGTGGTATATAGGGCGCAATACCCTGGCTGAATATTGTGGTAACGGGGTAATGAACCGGGTTGACGACCTGAACTACTGGAAAGAGGAAAGCTGGAATTGCCGCGAAGGACGTCAGATCCAGATTGGCGACAAATTGGAGTTCGAGATCAGCCAATTCCTCGACAAAAATGCCGTTATTCGCGGCCAGGACAACTATTACGGTACTACCTACCTGTACATTGTGGGGCAGGGGCTGGTGCCCTGGGATGTGACGGATCGCAATGCTTTTGTCGGAGGCCTGTTTAAGCAGCGCGACTCTATTCCATTGCCCGAATATGCCCAGTTGGGGGGAGGAACCACCCTGCATGTGCAAATGACCGCCGAGCCGGATGGCCACTTCCAACAGATGGCGAATAACCTCAATTACGGTAACGGCCAGCCTTTCGTGTTGGGACGCCGTGTCCACCATACCTCTTTTGTGGATGGCACCCATGATGAGCACGAAGATAATGGACTATTTGAGGAGATGATTGGCAAAGCGGGAACCCGTTATATCAATGAGCGCTGTGCCGATTGCCATGAGCGCAATGGCCGTGCACCTGTGGCCGGTATCGGTGAAGCGCTGGATCGCTGGGTCTTCCGGATTGGCGATGCCAATGGCAACAGCCATCCGTTGCTCGGGCGTGTACTGCAGCCCAAGGCCAATGGTGGTGCTGCCTCTGAAGGGGAGCCCAGCATTGCCTACTGGACGGAAACCAACGGGCTGCGCAAACCCAATTACCAGTTCAGTGGTATACAACCGGAAACCTTTTCGGCCCGTTTAGCACCGCAACTGGTGGGTATGGGGCTGCTGGAAGCTATTCCCGAGTCAGCCATCCTGGCCAGGGAGGACCCTGACGACCTCGATGGCGATGGTATTTCCGGTCGGGCCAATCGGGTCATCGATCCGGTGACGGGGGAAACCCGACTTGGGCGTTTCGGCTACAAGGCCGCTGCCGCCAGCCTCAAACATCAGATCGCGGCTGCCTTTAACACAGATATGGGGGTGATGACCTCGGTAATGCCCAATCCGGATTGCGGGGCTAATCAAATCAATTGCGGTCCCAGTGGCAGTGAGTTAAGTGATACCCACCTGGATAACCTGGTGAAATATGTAGCCTTGCTGGGGGTGCGCGGCCAGCGCGATTACGATAAGCCGGAAGTGATTCGCGGCAAGCAGGTATTTAGCGAAATAGGCTGTGACAGCTGCCATACCCCCGGCTTTACCACCAGCAGCTATGCGCCTTTTGCAGAACTGCGCAACCAGCCGATCCAGCCCTATACCGATCTTTTGCTGCATGACCTGGGCCCGGAAATGGCCGATAGCCTGGGTGAAGGACTGGCCACAGGTTCCGAATGGCGTACAGCACCACTATGGGGTGTGGGCGTCTCGGCATGTGTTACCGGGGGCGTCACCGGGCTGCGTGGACAGGCACCAGCCTTTGGTTTGGATGGCCAGGAAGTCTGCACACCCAAGGAAAGTTATTTGCACGATGGGCGCGCGCGCACCCTTGCGGAGGCCATCCTGTGGCATGGCGGTGAAGGTGCGGGCTCGCGCAGCCGCTACAATGCGCTTAACAACAATGACAAGGCAGCGCTGCAGGCATTCCTGAAGTCCTTGTGATGGGTAGTTAATATGACGGTGATTGGTTCTCGTCCTTGTTAGGGAGGCATTGCCTCCCTTTTTTTGAGATGGCTTCTGGATCGTGTCGATAGATTTATCCTGTTAACAGGTTCTATGATTGATGGCCAGTTGAATCGGTAAAGGCGCTGTCGCTGTGGATATTCCCGTATTTAGTATCAACGATGTTCTGTTGCTGTTTTCCATGGTGCAGTGTTTGTTGATGGGGACACTGCTGTTACTGGTCAATAATATTGCATGGACTAAACGCTGTTTTCTTGCCCTGTTTCTTCTGGCGATGGGGGCCGACTTTGCCGACACCCTCATCTATTGGTCAGAGTCCGTTAAATCTCATGTGTTTACCGATAGTGTATTTCCCTTTTTTATCCTCAAGTTGTCCGGTTTTATAGTGGCACCGGCGCTGTATTTTTACGTCAAATCCATTTTGTTTTCCGACTTTGTGGTAACACGTAAAACCCTGCTGCATTTTGCCCCTGCTGCCCTGTTCCTGGTGTTGTTGCCGGTGTATCTTTACAGTCGTGACACGGCGTTTTTTATCAATGCCCGCAGCAATTATGAATACCTGTTCCATGATTGGCCGTTCCATGGCTATCTCGCGGCCAAACACATGTCCTTTATCGCCTATGGCGCTTGTGCCTCCTGGCTGTTGCTCACCTATCATCGTTATCTGGAGCAGGGATATTCCAGTATCCATGATGCCAATCCCTTTGGCTTGCGTTTTCTGGTGTTGGGTTTTTGGGGGATATGGCTTGCGTATTTCAGCAGTTATCTCGCCCATTTATTATTTGAAAGCGTATTCTTTGCCAATTTATTAGGGCTATGGGCGAACTACCTGAATGTCCTGTTTATTAACAGCCTGGTGGTGTATGGCTTGGCCAAATCCATGGCGTTTAAGGGGGTTGAGGAATATGACCCTTCACAAGATTCCACTGGGAGGCAACCCGCAAATGGTCAGGGCACCAGCGAACAGGAGCAGGAAAATTCCCTGGCGCCTTTATTGGACCAGGTGATGCGGCAGCACAAGTTTTATCTCGATCCGGAGTTAACACTGGATCAGTTCGCGCGCGCATTGGGTTATCCCCGGCGCCTGGTGTCCCATACGATTAATCATCAGTACCACAAAAATTTTTTTGAATTCGTCAATGATTACCGTATGCGCGAAGCCTGTGATATTTTGCGCGACCCCGCGGGTGAGGATGCCATGCTGGAGGTGATGGAAAAATCCGGCTTTAACAGCAAGTCCACCTTTAATCGCTGTTTTAAGCGAGCTACCGGCATAACGCCGCGCGAATTTCGCGAACGATATAAAGATGAACAGTAGGTAACACGCCGGGTAACGGCTTTGTGCAGCAGGTGTCGGCGTTAACGTATAAATCCATCAAAAGGAACAACCTCTACCTCACTGCCTGCTGCAATGGCCCCCTGTTCAAGTGACAGGCGGATATAACAATTGGCATTGATCATAGTACTGAGTACCCCGGAGCTTTGCAGTCCGGCACTGCGTACGTAATATTGCCCCTGCTCAAAACGCAAAATACCGCGCTGGAAATCCATACGCCCCGGTTGTTTTTTCAACGGGGTTTCGGCAATTGCTGTCAAGGAGAGGGATGGGGAAACCTGCTCTCCGCACAAATGGCGCAGGGCCGGGACAACCAGCTGATGGAATGTCACCGCGGTGGAAACAGGATTGCCCGGCAGGCCGAAAAACCAGCCGCCGCAATCCTGTTGTTGATAGCGGTGTTGCTGATGGAGTTGGCCAAACGCAAAAGGTTTGCCCGGTTTCATCGCGATTTTCCACAGGGCAATAGTGCCGTATTCGCCCAGGATGTTGCGTGTGTAATCGGCATCACCTACGGAAACGCCGCCGGTAGAAATAATGACATCCGCCCAGGCGATTGCCTCTTGAAAGGCATGGCGCAATGCCTCGGGTTGGTCGGGAATAATCCCCAGATCCAGAAGCTCTACAGGTAAACGCGTTAGCAATGCTTTCAGTAGTGGACGATTGCTGTCGTATAAACAGCCTGGCGCCAGTGGTTCACCCGCTTTCCTCAATTCATCACCGGTTGTGAGCAGTGCAACGCGCAGCTTTCTAATGACGCGGATCTCTGCACAGCCAACGGAGGCCAGTAACCCTATATCCAGGGCGGTGAGTCGATGTCCTTTGGCAAACAGGATACTACCGGTAGCAATATCCTCACCGGCATAACGAATATTTTCACCAGGTGTGACAGGAGCTTGCAGCTGTATATGCGCATCGCTGGCCTGCACGTTTTCCTGCATGACCACGGTATCTGCTCCATTGGGAATAACAGCGCCGGTCATGATGCGTACACAATCCCCGGGATTTAACGCACCGTGAAAGGGATGTCCCGCCAGCGCATGGCCGATGATACGCAATGGTTGATGGCTATCGCTGGCCCTTAGGGCATAACCATCCATCGCGGAGTTGTCATAGGGCGGAACTGCTACGGCAGATTCAACGGGTAAGGCAAGAATACGATCCAGTGCATCAGCTAATATCACTGGCTCGCTTTCAACTAGCGGGATAAGTGCCGTATGGATTCGTGCCAGGGCGTCTTCAACGGGAAGTAAACCCGGCTGGGTATTGCAGTCCATAAGCTGGTCCGCATGCTGGGGTTTGAAACGCTCAAACCGAGAGGGAGACGTGGTGGGCCCAGCAGGACTTGAACCTGCGACCTGCCGATTATGAGTCGGATGCTCTAACCAACTGAGCTATAGGCCCCAAGGGTGATCGGTGTGTCGATCAGAATGAGTCGCGCATTATAGTGAGATGAAACGGGTGTGGCTATAGCTAAAACCAACGTATTTAATTTGGCTTGATAGTGCGCGGTCATTAAAAAACAAAACCCGCGAACAGGGCGCGGGTTTTGGTGGTGCATCCTGGGCGATCAATCGTCGAGGAAGCTGCGCAGGTGGTCGGAGCGGCTGGGATGGCGCAGTTTGCGCAGGGCCTTGGCTTCGATCTGGCGGATACGTTCGCGGGTTACGTCGAACTGCTTACCCACTTCTTCCAGGGTGTGGTCGGTATTCATATCAATACCGAAACGCATACGCAGTACCTTGGCTTCGCGCGCCGTGAGCCCGGCGAGGACTTCGCGGGTGGCTTCCATCAGGCCTTCCATGGTCGCTGATTCCACCGGTGAAATAATGGTGGTGTCTTCGATAAAGTCGCCCAGGTGCGAATCTTCGTCGTCGCCAATGGGGGTTTCCATTGAGATGGGCTCTTTAGCGATTTTGAGTACCTTGCGCACCTTGTCTTCAGGCATGTCCATACGTTCGCCCAGCTCTTCCGGCGTGGGTTCACGGCCCATTTCCTGCAACATCTGGCGCGATACACGGTTGAGTTTATTGATGGTCTCAATCATGTGTACCGGAATACGGATAGTGCGCGCCTGATCGGCAATCGAGCGGGTGATGGCCTGGCGAATCCACCAGGTGGCATAGGTGGAGAACTTGTAACCGCGGCGGTATTCGAACTTGTCCACGGCTTTCATCAGGCCAATGTTACCTTCCTGGATCAAGTCGAGGAACTGCAGGCCGCGGTTGGTGTATTTTTTGGCAATCGAGATTACCAGGCGCAAATTGGCTTCCACCATCTCCTTTTTGGCGCGGCGCGCGCGGGCTTCACCAATGGACATGCGGCGGTTAATGTCTTTGATACTGGCCAGGCTCAAGCTGCTTTCGGCTTCAATCTGTGCCAGTTGTTGCTGCTCGGCTTGCACATTTGGCAGTACCACTTGCAGTTTGTCTGCACCTTCGATCTTGCCTTTCAGCAGGTCTGGCAACCAGTCTGCGTTGGTTTCATTGCCGGGAAATTCCTTGATGAAGGTTTTGCGTTGCATTTGCGCCTTGCGGGTACATAGGTCCATGACGCGGCGTTCATGCTTGCGCACCTTATCCAGGGCTTCACGCGCATTGTTGTAGATGGGGTCAAATTGACGGGCGGGCAATTTGAAAAACTTGAACAGGTCGCCCAGTGCATTGAGCTCTTTTTCAGCCTGCTTGCTGCCGTAGCCGTGTTTTGCCAGGGCTTTGGTGGTTTTTTCGTATTGCTTTTGCAGCTCTTCAAAGCGGGCGCGAGCCTCTTCCGGATCTACACCGGTAATGGCTTCCTCTTCGTCCTCACTGCCGCCTTCTTCGTCCTCATCTTCCTCTTCCCCTGCCTTTTTGTTGCCGTTGGCAGCCACCGGAAGTTCAGTGTCATCGTCACTGGTTGCAGAGGGGATATCTTCGATGGGATCAAGCCAGCCGATAATGACATCTGCCAGGCGACGCTCTTCTTTGGCGACCAGGGCGTATTCATTCAGCACGTGTTCTACGGCACCGGGCCAGTAGGCAAGGGCATGCATGAGTTCACGCACGCCTTCTTCAATGCGCTTGGCGATAACAATCTCACCTTCGCGGGTCAGCAGCTCAACCGTGCCCATTTCGCGCATGTACATGCGTACCGGGTCGGTGGTGCGGCCGGTTTCAGTCTCTACCGCAACCAGTGCAGCAGCGGCTTCCGCCGCCGCAATTTCGTCAGCGGCAGCATCGCCATCGGTCATCAACAGGGTATCGGCATCGGGTGCAGTTTCGTACACGCGGATACCCATGTCGTTGATCATCTGGATGATGTCTTCGACCTGATCCGGATCAGAGATGTCTTCCGGCAGGTGATCGTTAACTTCGGCGTAGGTAAGGTAGCCTTGTTCTTTACCGCGGGCGATCAGTTCTTTAATGCGAGACTGTTGCTGTTGGACGTCGTCGGACATTCGTGACCCTATAAAACCTGAGTGAGTGAAATGCAAAGCGCGCGATTATACTCCAGTTGCCAACCAGTATTCTACGGCAGCACTGTGGCTTTCGCTGTGGATTACATGGAATCCGGGGGTATTGGCTCAGCCGGTTTGGTACCTCCCAGCTTGGGGGCAAGGGCCTCGCGCACCAGTTGTTCGCGCTCTGCTTTAGAGAGTTGAGTAAAGTCGGCGGTTTTCAGTTTTGCCAAGGATTGCGCACTTTTTTTATCAATTTGTTGCCGTCGCAGAGCCTGAATTGCCCCGGAAAAGCCGGCTTCGGCGTCGTAATCAGCCTTGGCGGGTTTATCCTGACGAGGCCGGGTAAGGGCAGTTGCCGCCTGCAACAGGTCGTGTCCTGCAACCGCTGCGAGTTTTTCGGTATTGTCAGGCCCATAGGTGCCGCGCCAATAGCCAATCAAATGCGAAAGATTGTAATGGGGGCGCTCATGGAGCACTTTGAGCAGGCGTCCCAGCAGCTGAAGATCCTCATCCTCTTCGGTAAGCCAGGCGTCATGGTCGGGTTCTGTTGTGGCCAGTGAGGGATGGGCCAGCAGTAGCGCCAGGGCCTTGCGTGCAGGCGGCATGAGATAGCGGCTTGAGAAATTAGGGGGAGATGCCGGTGGCTCCCTGTCAGTTGGGGAGTGATGGCCCTGGTAATAATGCTGATAGTCAACAGGCGGTGCTTCTTCAACAATGTGGCCGCTGGGCTCCGGGAGCTGAGGTGCGCTAAACCATACCGGCTCCTGGCGCGGCAGGGTCACCTTGGGGATGCGCTCTTCGCCGGGGGCTGGATGCCCGGATGTATGGGGGCCTGCCTCCCGGGTTGCGGTGCTGATGAAGTCTTCACCCTTGGCCTTTTGATCGGCGATTAATTCATCCAGCAGGCGACGATTGAGCCCCGTGCGGGTGGCCAGGTTTTCGAACATGAGTTCGCGAAACACACCCTTGGGCAGGCGATCGAGCAGTGGGGCGGCGCGCTTGCTAAAGGTGGCTCGGCCTTCCATGGTGCGGATATTCAGCCCTTCAGCGACGGCATCAAACAGGTAGTCTTCCAGGGGCACAGCCAGTTCGATCATGTGTTCGAACTTGTCCGGCCCTATTTGGCGCACCAGGGTATCCGGGTCTTCACCTTCGGGCAGGAAGAGGAATTTAACCGCGCGGCCATCGGCCATGGTTTCCAGTGCAGCATCCAGTGCACGCAGGGCTGCACTGCGTCCGGCTTTGTCGCCATCAAAGCAGAAGACGACTTCGCTGGTGTATTTAAAGGCGCGATCAAGATGGTCGGGGCCGCAAGCAGTGCCCAGCGTAGCTACTCCGTAGCCGATCCCGAATTGGGCGAGGCTGACCACATCCATATAGCCTTCAACGACCAGCAGGCGCGGTAACTCGCGGTAGGCGAGGCGCGCTTCGTAGAGGCCGTAAAGCTCCTGCCCTTTATGGAATACCGGTGTTTCCGGGGAGTTGAGGTACTTGGGTTTATCGTCCCCCAGTACGCGCCCTCCGAAGCCGATAACCCGTCCGCGCGTGTCGCGGATGGGAAACATGATGCGGTGGCGGAAGCGGTCGTAAAGTTTTTTTTCCTGCTCCTGGTGGATCAGCATGCCACCCTGGATCAGCAGATGTTTGTCGTCGTCATCCTGCCCCAGGGTCTTGAGCAGGTTGTCCCAGCCGGGTGGGGCAAAGCCGACGCCATAGGTTTTGGCGGTTTTGCCGTCCAGGCCGCGCCCTTTCAGGTAATTAACGGCCAGGTGCTTGCTGGGGTGCTGGCGCAATTGGTGCTGATAAAAGTCATCGGCCTTTTCCAGCAGGCTGTAAATGCTTTTTTTCTCCTGCTCGCGCTTGGCTTCGGCTTCGCTCTGCACTTCCCGCGGGACTTCCAGTCCGGTGATGCGGGCTAACTGTTCCACAGCCTCCGGAAAGCTGAGCCGCTCATAATCCATGACAAAACCGAGAGCATTGCCGCTGGCACCGCAGCCGAAACAGTAATAGAACTGCTTTTCAGGGCTGACAGTAAAAGAAGGGGTTTTTTCGTCGTGGAAGGGGCAGCAGGCGCTGTAGTTTTTGCCTGAGCGTTTGAGCTTTACGCGCGAGTCAACCACATCGACGATATCGACGCGATCGAGCAGGTCATCAATAAAGCTTTGGGGAATCAGGCCGGCCATTGACGTGTCACTGTGAAAAGGTGAAGGCCAGTATAGGGGGGAGGCGGGTGTCTTTAAAGTTTCCCGACTAGCCCAGCTTTGCCTTGAGCAATTTGCTCACATCGCCCATATCTGCCCGACCCTGGACCTGGGGCTTGATCAGCGCCATGGCTTTACCCATGTCACGCGCCCCGGTAACGCCTGCATCGGCGATGGCCTTGGCAATGATCTGATCAAGTTCTTCTGTGCTGAGGGCTGCGGGTAAAAATACCGCGATTTCGGTGATCTCGTAGGCTTCCTGGGCGGCAAGTTCATCGCGACCGGCATTGCGGTATTGCTGTTCGGAGTCGCGGCGTTGCTTGACCATCTTGTCGAGCAGGGCCAGGGCGCGGGTATCATCCACCTCGATGCGCTCATCGACCTCGATACGCTTGAACTCGGCCATAACCAAACGCAAAACAGCAACGCGCTCCTTTTCCCGGGAGCGCATTGCTGTTTTCAAGGCATCATTTATGCGGTCTTTCAGCGATGTATTGCTCATAGCGACTGTCATATAAAGCTGGTTTCCCAGCGGGGTGGACAAGTGTTACAAGTTAACTCGCAGGGTGTGCAGGGCAAGAGTCACTGCAAACCTTACCAGCCTTTAATCAGTACAGGCGGGTAAACTTTTTGGATTCGCGTTGAACCTTTTTGGCATGACGCTTAACCGCTGCAGCAGCTTCACGCTTGCGTACAGTGGTGGGCTTTTCGTAGCACTCGCGCGCGCGTACATCCGCCAGGATGCCCGCTTTTTCACAGGCGCGCTTGAAGCGGCGCAGGGCTACGTCAAAGGGTTCGTTTTCTTTAATTTTTACTGAAGGCATGAGATTACCTGTTCAATACAAAGTGATTAATAACCAAATGATGTCTTGCGGCCTTGCCGTCGGCGGCAGGCGGCTTCCAAGGGGTGCGGATTCTATACCCTTACGCCAGCGGCCGCAACCTTGGTTCGGGTGTTGGCGGTTAGGACTTATAGCCCTCTGCCGGGTGAGCCTATATCATAGGCGCCCCTCCAGGCCCAGATTAGAGACAGCGTTATGCGTGTATTGGGGTTAGAAACCTCCTGTGATGAAACCGGTGTTGCTGTCTATGACAGCGCGCAGGGCCTTTTGGCGCACCGCCTCTATAGCCAGGTAAAGTTGCATGCAGAATACGGCGGTGTTGTACCGGAACTGGCCTCGCGTGACCATGTTCGTAAACTCCTGCCCCTCATCGATGAAGTGATGGCCGCGAGTGGATCAACCGCCGCCGATATTGACGCCATTGCCTATACCGCTGGCCCGGGTTTGATTGGTGCCTTAATGGTGGGGGCCGCCTTTGGCCGCTCCCTTGCCTATGCCTGGGGGATTCCTGCGGTGGGTGTCCATCATATGGAAGGGCACTTGCTGGCCCCTATGCTGGAGGCGGTACCTCCCGAATTTCCCTTTGTGGCACTGCTGGTGTCCGGTGGCCATACCCAATTGGTCAAGGTGATGGCCATTGGCGATTATGAATTGTTGGGTGAGTCTATCGATGACGCAGCGGGAGAGGCTTTTGATAAGGCTGCCAAAATGCTCGACCTGGATTATCCCGGCGGCCCCCAGATCGCCAGGTTGGCAGAGCAGGGCGTACACGGGCGTTTTAAGTTTCCCCGCCCGATGGTAGATCGCCCCGGTTTGGCGTTCAGCTTCAGCGGATTAAAAACGGCGACCCTGACGGCGGTAAATGCCCACAAACAGGCCAATGGTTTGCCGGATGACCAGACCTGTGCCGATATCGCCTGCGCCTTCCAGGAGGCAGTGGTAGATACCCTGGTGATTAAATGCCGCCGTGCACTTGAACAGACCGGAATGAAAACCCTGGTGATAGCCGGTGGTGTATCTGCCAACAAAAAGCTGCGCGCCGATTTAGAGGTGGAGCTTGCCAGGATAGGTGCCAGGGTTTTCTACGCCCGCCATGAATTTTGTACCGACAACGGCGCCATGATTGCCTATGCCGGTTGCCAGCGCTTGTTGGCTGGCCAGCAAGAAGGGCTGGCTATTCATGTAAAAGCGCGCTGGCCACTTAACTCCCTGTCGTCACTGTAAGAGATTGGTTATGGATATTGTGTACATCCGCGATTTGCGCATCGATACCATCATTGGTATTTACGATTGGGAGCGGGAGGTTCGCCAGACGGTGAGCATCGACCTGGAAATGGCCACCGATATTCGCCAGGCAGCCGCAACTGACGATATCCAATATGCCTTGAATTACAAAGCCGTCTCCAAGCGATTGATCAGCTATGTGGAAAACCGCAATGCGCTGTTGGTTGAAACCCTGGCAGAAGAGTTGGCTGCATTGATCCGCGAGGAGTTCCAGGTGCCCTGGCTGCGTCTGCGCCTGAGTAAACCGGGGGCTGTACGCGGTTCACGCGATGTGGGCCTGATCATTGAACGCGGCACCAAACCAGCACAGGCGAGCAGTGAATGACAGCTATTTATTTAAGCCTGGGCAGCAATGTTGATCGCCATCTGCATATTCGTGCGGCGCTGGATGCCCTGGCGGAACTCTTGGGCGACCTGTGTATTTCATCGGTTTATGAAAGTAAATCGGTAGGGTTTGATGGCAGTAATTTTTTTAATCTGGTTGTTGGGGCAGAAACAACACTGGCGATTGCTGAACTGAGCGAGCGCTTGAAAAAAATCGAAGACGACAATGGCCGTAAACGCAATGGGCCTAAATTCAGTCCGCGAACCCTGGATATTGATATTCTCACTTACGGTGATTTTGTTGGCAGTGAGGCTGGCGTAGCGCTGCCGCGGGCAGAGATCATCCAAAATGCGTTTGTACTTTGGCCCCTGGCCGAAATTGCGCCTGAAACCAGGCACCCCTTGCTGCAACAAACCTACGCCAATTTGTGGGCTGGGTTTGATCGGTCATCGCAATTACTGTGGCCGATTGATTTTGACTGGCAAGGGAAGGTTATCTCCCGGCGAGTATCCTGAACCCCGGGTTATATTGGCCATCCGACGTTTATGATAATGGTTGCATCACTGCAACCATTTTTTATAGGCAATCCAGCCGAATCCACCGGCAATCACCAGCATCGCCCCCAATGCATAAAAATAACCATAGTGGGCGCGCAATTCCGGCATGTTTTCAAAGTTCATGCCGTAAATACCGGCGATAAACGTCAGTGGCACAAACACGGCGGTAATCACGGTGAGGACACGCATGGTGTTATTGAGCTGGTGCGAGCTGAGTGACAGATAGCCATTAATCAGGTCGCCGCAGATTTCGTAGTACATGGTACACAGGCCATGCAGGCGCTCGCAGCGCTCATACACATCCTGCAGTGCATGTTCTATATCGCCATCTTCTTCAATCAAGCGCTCGGGAATATCCATGCGCAGATTGCTGATCATGCGTTCGTGGTAACTGAAGACGCGTTTTAATTTGCGCAAGCGCGATTGATAGGCAATCAACTCGCGCATGATGTCATCATTGGCCTGCTCTTGCATAATGTCTTCAAGCTCATTCAGGCGCGGCTCAAACGCCAGTATCGCCTCCAGGTAGCGGCCAACAGAAAAACGCATGATCCGTGTGGCCAGCAGGCCGGGGCTGATGAGCAGGTTTTCCTGCCGCGCATGTTCCCAATAGTGGTTGATGCCGCGCGAAGCGCGCGGATGACAACTGATCAGGCAGCGCTCGCCGGCAAACAGGGCAATCGTCATTTGCTCAACGGTGAGGTCCGGGTTGAACTCGGTAAAACCGCGATACAGCATCAGGGTGAAATTATCAAAGTTTTCGGTTTTGGGCGGATGGCGGAAACGTTGCACATCCTCAATGGCCAAGGGATGGCAGCCGAGGGAAAGCAGCCATTTATATTCCGATGCATGGTCTTCCCCCTGGATGTCGATCCAGATAAAGCTGTCCGGCTGCTGACGCCACAGATCAATGAGTTCGGTATGTCCACTTTGCCATTCGCTATTGCCGGTTAACAGTTGTGCGCGAATCATCCCTTGTCTCTCGTATTCAGATAGTTAATGACCGTCCGCCATCCACGGCCAGGATCTGGCCTGTAATATAAGGAGCTTCCTGTGCGAGGAAGAGAATGGCGCGCGCAATATCACTGGCCTGGCCGCGCTCTTGCAGGGGAGTCCTGGTGAGCAGGTTGGATTTTATATCGTCACTGATTGCCTCCTGTTCCGGCCAGAGTATGGCGCCTGGTGCAATGCCGTTGACGCGGACATGCGGCGCCAATTCCTTGGCCAGGGTCTTGGTCAGCATTACATTGCCTGCTTTGGCAATGCAGTAAACGCTGTGGTTTTGCAGTGGTCGCTCGGCATAAATATCGGCGATATTGATGATTGCACCTTGACTCTCACGCAGCTTCTCCGCCAGTGATTGCGCCAGGAAAAAAGGCGCTTTGAGATTGCTGTCGAGCAAGTCGTCCCAGGTCGCTTCATCGACCTGCCCAAGTGGCGTGGGATAAAAGCTGGACGCATTATTCACCAACAAATCCAGGCGCTGCCACGCGTGGATACTGGTGTGGGCCAATTGCTGCAACGCTTCCTGGTTACCCAGGTGCGCCTGTACTGCAAGCGCGGAATCGGGGCGCAGCTGGTTGAGCTGTTGAACCAGTTCGTCTGCCGCCGCTGCAGATTGGTGATAGTGGACAATCAGGTTATAGCCAGCATTGTGGAGATGCCGCGCAATTTCGGCGCCAATACGTTTTGCAGCGCCGGTAACCAGTGCGACAGGTGCTGATGTTGTGGTCATGCGTTAATGTCCCCCGCTGTTGTTACTTCTGGTCTGTTTTAAATGTTTGTAATTGTTTCAATCGCTCCTGGTGAATGGCATCCCCCAGGGCTTTACCGTTTAACCCCTGGGTAAGGAATTGCTTGCTGGTCACGGACAGGCAACGCTGCAGGGCCTGGCGCACATAATCGGCCTGCGGGTAAGCGCGCGCTTCCAGGCCGGTGCGGCCACGCGCATCGGCCTCACAGCAGAGCAGGAACTGCTCAACCCGCTCCGGGCGGCGAAAACCGTCCAACGCTTGCAGGGTTTTTAACAGGGTAGCAGCTGTCAGCTCAAGTGCACGGTGGCAATGGGTGTGATATTCCGCAACCAGTAAAGACAGTTCCTTATATTCTTTCGGGGCCGCTATGCGATCACACAATTGTTTGATCAGCGGCAGGCTGCGAATTTCATGGGCAATATGGCGGGGCCATTTCTCTGGCGGTGTCGCGCCCTTACCCAGGTCGTGCATTAGGGTCGCAAAGCGAACCAGGGGTAATGGGCTGAGGCGAGCAGCCTGTTGCAGGCTCAGGAGGGTGTGGATACCTGTGTCGATTTCCGGATGATGTACTGCGGTTTGGGGAATGCCAAAGAGTGCATCGACTTCGGGCATCAGGCGCCCCAGGGCGCCACAATCGCGCAATACCTGAATAAAGATGTGCGGCCAGGGTTCTGCCAGGGCGCGTTCGGTTTCTTTCCAGATGCGCTCTGCGACAAGGTGATCTGCCTCACCGTTACACACCATGCTGCGCATCAGTGCCAGGGTTTCCTCTGCCAGGGTGAAGCCTAGTCCATGATAGCGGGCGGCAAAACGCGCGACGCGCAGTATCCGCACCGGGTCTTCTGCAAACGCGGGGGACACATGGCGCAACAGGCGCTGCTGCAGATCGGATTGGCCACCATAAGGATCTATGATGTTTCCTACATCATCTTCTGCCATTGCATTAATGGTCAGGTCGCGGCGAATAAGATCCTCTTCAAGCGCGACATTCTCGCCGCAATAAAAACTGAAGCCGCCATAACCATGGCCGGTTTTGCGCTCGGTTCTGGCCAGTGCATATTCTTCTTTTGTCTGCGGGTGGATAAATACCGGAAAGTCTTTGCCCACCGGCAGGAAGCCCGCGGCTTCCATGGCAGCTGGACTGCTGCCAATCACGACCCAATCCCGTTCATGCACCGGGCGACCCAGTAATTTATCGCGGACAGCGCCGCCGACCAGATAGGTTTTCATGTAAGTAGGTTCCGCAAAAATTGCCCGGAGTATAACAGTCCATACGGGTTGGTTAAGGCAATGAAAAAATTGCAAAAAAACGCTTGTGGCCATGGGCGAATTAAATTAGAGTCGCTCAGGTCAAACAAACCTTTATATGCTTATAGCGATTTATTATGTATCAAGTCTATACCGTCAAGCCAATGCATTTCCTGCGATCCATTAATTGGGTCGTGGTTTGTGTGCGTTGTTGCCTGGCGGGTATTGGTTGATTGACGGAAATTTCGAATTCAAACAAAGGCCGCAGCATAAAACACTGCGGCCTTTTTCGTTGTTGGGTGTCAGTGTTTTGGTTGCGGCGATCCACATAATGCCTTGTGCGCAGGGCTACAAGGAGTTTTGCCGTGACGACGTTTTTCGCGTATTTCACTGTGGTTCTCATTTGGGCCACAACCCCCCTTGCTATCCAGTGGAGCGGCGACAGCCTGAGCTTTATGGCCGCTGTGATAGCGCGCATGTCTATTGCCCTGGCATTAGCACTGCTTATCCATGCGGTGTGGCGGCACCGGTTATATTTCGCGCGCGATAATGCCGCCATTTATTTTGCAGCATCCATCGGTATTTTTCCCAATATGCCGGTGGTGTACTGGGCGGCACAATTTATTCCCTCCGGGCTGGTCGCGGTTATTTTTGCCATGTCTCCGTTTGCGACCGGGTTGCTCAGTATGCTGTTGTTGCGCCATAACCCGTTTACACCAAAACGCGTCTTGGCGTTGCTGTTAGCTGTCAGCGGCCTGGTGATTATTTTCTGGCATCAAATCCGGTTTGATCGCGCATCCATCTATGGCATTGGTGGAATTCTATTGTCTTGCTTTTTATTTAGTTTCAGCAGTGTGTGGGTAAAAAAACTCAGTAGCCATTTGTCAGTGCCAATTGGTGCTTTCCAACAGGCCACAGGAGCGCTTTTATTTTCATTGCCGGGGCTTTTATTGTTTTGGTGGGTAATGGATTTTGGTGTCGCTGATGTCGGCCTGCCTGTAACCATCTCGGTAAAATCTGCCTGTGCAGTTTTATATTTGGCACTGATCGGTTCGCTGTTGGGTTCGATGTTGTTTTTCCTGATTTTGCAGCGGTTAAGTGCCAGCATCGTTTCACTCATCACCCTGATTACTCCGGTGCTGGCAATATTGATTGGGCGCTGGATTGCTAATGAAGTATTGACGCTAGAAACATTGGTGGGGGTTGCGGTAGTCCTGTTGGCATTGCTGCTCTATATTCCCTGGTCACTCATGTCTGTCGTGCGGCATGGACGTTGTTGGCTTTCCGCCTGCTTTTTCAGGCGGCTTGCCAAGGGGGCATTAAGCGACAGTCATCATCCTGAAACTGGCCTGGAGGCAATCAGGGATGACATGATTCGCTACAAATGATTCATTTTGGTGCGTTTTGAGGGGCTATTTTGGTCGTGGTTGTATTGTTTTGGTGCGGGCAGTTTCAAAGCCTTGAGTATGCCATCTTGTATTCAACATTTAATGTGTTGATTTTACTGAGAAAAACAAAATTGGCGTGGGAACTGCAATACAGGGGCAGGCTAGGACGATTTATCAAATAGCTGCCTCAACCAAGTACTAATTACCATGAAAACTAGAGGATGAACTCATGAAAATGAAACAAAAACTGATCGCTGGTGCAATCGCTCTCTCTGCAATGGCTGGCTTTGCGGTTCCTGCGGCCCACGCTGAAGTGGCTGCTACAGTTGGCATAGCCAATATGTACTACTGGCGTGGATATGATTTGGGAGGTGGCGCGGCGCTGACTGGAGATATTAATTACAGCAGCAGTGGTTTCTTTGTTGGTGCCTGGACTTCATCAGGTGATGAAGCTCTTGGTACTGAATATGACTTATATGCAGGTTATGCTGGCAGTGTAGGTGACTTTACTTATGGCTTGAGTGTGGTTTCCTATAATTACCCATCTTTGGGTGGTACCGAGAAAATCGCTCCCGGTGATTATGTTGAAGTTATTCCAACCATTGGTTATGGCCCAGTCACCCTGACTTACTATGATGCAGTTGCTGCTGAAGTTGCACCGCTGGATAACAAAGATTACTCATATGCAACTCTTGCGGTTGAGTTTGACAAGTTGACTATTAAATACGGCCAGCATATGGATGATGGCAGCACCACTTCTTCCCACTTGGATATCACTTATGCATACAACGATAACCTGAGTTTCACTATCGGTTCTCTGATTGATGATGGCGATGATCCAGAAGCTGATGATGTTACTTTTGTTGTTGGTTTGACTTTGCCGCTTGGTAAGTAATTGTCGTTAGCTTTTTGACGATATATAATAAAACGCCCCAGCTTTGTCTGGGGTGTTTTATTTTTGAGTGTTATTCATCTGGGAGGATGGTCAGTGTTTAAGAAATATTTTTTTATTGCTCTTCTTTTTTCTGTCAATAGTGTTGCGTTTGAATACAACCAAAAAATGATTGAGTATCAGGGAGGGATTATTTCTCAGTTGAACAACTGTGGAGTTACCTATAATAAAGATGGAGTATTTTCTCGCGGCTTGTACGGAGTTACTTCGAATATTTCATCCTTAGAGAATGATGTCGTTGATTTTAAGAAGATGAATAATGGTGTGGTTTCTGTTTTGAGCGATGGGCAGATTTATTTTAGTCCCAATGGTCGTTCAATTGATGGTGGTAATGAGAGTGTACTTGTCGGCAAAGTCCCTCTGGATGCTCCATGTCAAGGAGGGTATGCATGCTATATTTTGCCTGATGCCACTATTTTAGGTATGGATGTTCAGAATGCTTATATAGCTGTATTAACAAGCAAAAAATTATTTATCTATAACTTTGTAGATGTTGGTCCAACATATAGTGTGAATTTTGATTTCTCATATACAGTTATGACCGGGTGGAGAAACTCTACAACTATTAAGCCTGTATTTATTTCATCGGTAGATTATAACGGCGGTATTTTCTATGTCCAATTTTCAAATGGAGATATAAAGTATGCAAATTCTCTGGGCGAACTTGCGTCAACAGGCAAGTTGACGTTACTGCAAGCTGCTGCCCCACTAATTGGTCAAATAACTCCATATAAGACTGGCGTCGCTACGCTTCTTAAAGATTCAAGAGTTATCTATGCACCGGATATCAAAAAGCCTGTAACCGGTAATCTTTTATATGACGGAAGAACACAAAAGAAGGTGTCTAGCATAATGGGCTATGGTGGTTATGGCTCTAGTTCTATATTTGTGAATTTTCTTGATGGATATACTACCTATAGTCCATATGGCACGGATCTGTTGGGTGGTGGTGAAACCGTCGAGGTGATGAAGCCAATAGATCTGAGTGCTGTTAGAAGCAAGTTGGTATCTCAGTTTGAACCAATAAAACAGCAGCAGATAAATTCGTATGGACATATCGTTGTAAAAACAGAAATGGGTGTAAAAATCCTTAATAAAGGTGACTCTATAGAGTTTTCTGGCTCATGGGCTGTTGGATATAACGGTTCTAATGTTATTGCTGCCAATGCAGTTGATTTTTCTGGCAAACCAGTTGCCGTTAGAGTTTTTGATAAGGGATGGGATGGTATTGAGTATAAGTGGCGTGGTCGTGGTGAACAGCTAGGAACTATAATTCATTCTCATGATTTTGATCAGGTTGGGAAATCAGAAATTAAGCTTACCAGCCATAAGGGGTGCGCAATTGTTGCTGGTGTTTCACAGGTAGGTGAGTTTCCAAACCCGTTTAAAAAGAACATCAATATTGAACCTAAGTATTTTTATTCTGAAGTGACAGGGCCTGGAGTTCCCACCAGTGGAAACTCTTTCTTTATGAACTTGCTTGGTGTGGGGAAGGATCTTTTCTTTGGTGATTATGGCTGGAATATATGGACTTTCTGGACTTCAGGTGGTGAGGCCTTTGGTCCAATGATGCAGTATATCCAGTACAACAATAATTTTGACTTTGGAATGACTTTTGACCGTTATTCAAGAGCTTTGGCTAGAAAGTATTTGCCTGGCTATCAATCGGGTACGGATGAAGTTCAAATTTCTACGAATTACATTATTAGGCATAAAACAGGTGGATATTGTTTACATCCAAGAGGTGGGCAAGCTAATCCTGCTGTAGGTACTCCACTTATCTTTCATCCTCACTGCAATCCATTTGAAGAGCGTCTTTTATTTACATTATTACCCAATGGTAGTTTGAAACATGTATCGAGTGGTATGTGTGTACATCCTGAGGGGGGAACTGCATCCAGTGGTCGCAGGTTGGTTTTGTGGAATTCGTGCTCTGATGGGGTATCGCAGGATAATGCAGGGAACAAGCGTTTAGCTTTTGGGTTTAATGATAATGGCAGCTTTTCACATAAGAGTTCTGGATTATGTGTCCACCCATCGGGTGGTTCTGCGAATCCGGCAGAGGGTACAGAACTGGTATTGTGGTCTGGTTGCAATGAGGAACGTTTAAAATATCGTCGTTATTAAGCATTGTTGTCATCATTAAATAGGAGCTTTAGCTCATTCAGGTTCGTGAATGATTGCCAATGTAGTTGATAGCCTCATTCACGAGCTTTTAGTATCCGTACAGTTGTAGAAGGGAAGGAATAATTAGATGTGTAAGCTTGGGTTTGTATCCAGAATATTTTTTATCGTCTTTTGCTTAATGGCTCATATATCTGTTTTGGCTGATGACTCTTTCCTTTCTCTGGGCGTTGGGCATTCATATGGTGGGGCAGGTGTTAAATATTCTCACACTTTGGGCGAAGGGCACATATACGGTGGTTTGGGAGTCTTGGCTTACTCAAGTGATACAGGTGCTCATAGCGGTTATGCTTTGGGATACGAATATCCAGTGATATCTGAGCGTCAGTTGTGGGGAGTTTTTTGGGGCAAGGTGGCCGCTACTCTTTCGGAGACAGGGAGTAACGATTACGTCGGTGGAGGCATTACCTATTCTTACTATTGGGGGGATGTCCAGGGTAATTCATGGATATTGGGCGGCAGTTTGGCTTATGGGAAGCGGGATATTCCATCTTGGGTGCAGGATCCATCTCAATACGATAATGACAAATTTAATGCTTTAATTATGTTTGGTTATCAGTTTTAAATAGTGACACTAAGAGCAGGCATCAGCCTGCTTTTTTATTATTAATTGTTTATTAAGTAATAATTATATGATTTAATAATGACTCCATAAATTCCCGCTATACTGCCGCCTCTTTTGAGGTTCGTCATATCCAAGGAATCCTGTCCATGAGTTCACGTCTTTCCACATCGGCGCCGCGTATCCTGGTGACCGGTGGTGCCGGTTATATCGGCAGTCATGTGTGTGTTGAGTTAATTAATTCAGGCTATCTGCCGGTTGTGGTTGATAATTTGTGCAACTCCAAAGCCGAGTCACTTAAGCGTGTGGCGCGGATTACCGGGGTTGAGCCGGTGTTTTATGCCGTGGATATCAACGATAAGGCAGCCATGGGCGAAGTTTTTGCGACCCATCAGATAGAAGCGGTGATGCACTTTGCCGGCCTGAAGGCCGTTGGGGAATCCAACCAGATCCCGATGAAGTATTACCGTTACAACGTGGCCGGAACCCTGTCCTTAACTGAAGTGATGGAAGCGTTTTCGGTGTGGAAGCTGATCTTCAGTTCTTCCGCTACCGTGTATGGCGATCCGGTTTCGGTGCCGATTGATGAAAGCTTTGCAACTTCGGCGACCAATCCCTATGGCCGCAGCAAGTTGATGGTGGAAGAAATCCTGCACGACATTGCCAGGGCACCCAATAGCCAGTGGAATTTTACCCTGCTGCGCTATTTCAACCCGGTCGGTGCCCACGAGTCAGGGTTGATTGGTGAGGACCCGGCCGGGATTCCCAATAACCTGCTGCCTTATGTGGCCCAGGTGGCGATTGGCAAACTCAGGGAGTTGAGTGTCTTTGGCAATGACTACCCCACCATTGATGGCACCGGGGTGCGCGATTATATCCACGTTGTCGACCTGGCGCGCGGCCATGTGGCTGCCTTGCAGGGGCTGGATAAGTCCGGTACCGGCTGTCGCTCCTACAACCTGGGAACCGGTTGTGGTTATTCTGTACTGCAAATGGTGAAGGCCTTTGAGGATGCCAGCGGTCGTCCTGTGCCTTATAAAGTGGTGGCGCGCCGCCCGGGCGACATTGCCAGTTGCTATGCCAACGCTGACAAGGCCAAGGCTGAATTGGGCTGGCAGGCCGAGTATGGGCTGGAGCGCATGATGGTTGATACCTGGCGCTGGCAATCGCAAAATCCCCATGGCTACGAAGTTTGAGTCAAGTGTGTAAACCTGTGCGTCAGGTTCGTAAAAGTTGAAATACCCAAACAGGCCGCTTGCGATGACTCGTGGCGGCCTGATTCCTATCGGGAATGTGAAGTTGTTAGCGCTTTTGCATCCCACTTTTGTTATCCATAACTGGCAATCCACCGATTTTTCCCTTCTGTAAAAAGTGAGAGGCTGACACTGCCCTCCGTTTGCCATGCTCTTTGGGCTATCCCCAGTGGCTGGCAATGATTTCAATAACAACCCTTTGATCAACCCGAGTCTGGTCGTGTTTTCCCCCGCCAATGTCTTTGCGCAATCCGGCGGCGGCTATTCATCCATCCTGAATCTTGTCGATACGGAAATAACGCTCCATCAGGCTCGCATTTGCAGTGTTAGCGGAGGCTTTATGCAATCCAAACCCGACACCCGGCTGGCCCGGGCTTTGTTAGTGGTATGTCTATCCTTACCCCTGATGCTTCTCTCTGGTGTGAGCCAGGCGCAAACCAATGTGGCAGTAAACAAACCGGTGGCTGCCAGTTCGGCACTCCAGCCGGCCGGCAATGCGGTGGATGGTAATGCCGCCAGCCGCTGGGAATCGACCCATGGGGAAACGCCATCCTGGATCAGTGTGGACCTGGGCGCTGTCTATTCATTGAGCCGTACCGAGATCGATTGGGAGGCGGCGAATGCGGCCAACTACGAAGTCCAGGGATCGCTCGATGGCAGCCAGTGGACCCGCCTGGCGATAGAGGTTGGTGGCAGTTTTGGTAATCGCACCGACCAACATGTGCTGGCCGGTAACTATCGTTTCCTGCGTATTTACTGCACCCAGCGCAGCAGTGGAAATTTATGGGGCTATTCGATATTTGAGTGGCGTGTGCAGGGCTCACTGCTCGCCAGCAGCGCCTCATCGGCGTTGGCATTGCCCTTACCCGTCGCCCAGGTGACGGCCAGTAGCCAATTGCAACCGGCGGCCAATGCCCTGGACAATAATCCCGCTACCCGTTGGGAGACAAATCACGGCGCTGGCCCAGCGTGGATTGCGGTAGATCTGGGTGCAGCACACAGTCTGACCCGTGCTGTAATTGATTGGGAGGCTGCCAATGCGGCGGATTACCAACTGCAGGGTTCGCAAGACAATAGCCAGTGGGTGAATCTGACAACCCGCACTGGGGCTGCCTTTGGCAATCGCACCGATACCCTGGACATCAGCGGCAGCTACCGCTATTTGCGCATTTATGCCACACAGCGGAGTGCGGGTAATAGCTGGGGCTATTCGATTTTTGAATGGAAAATTTACGGTTCCGCGATCAGCGCATCCAGCAGCTCTCGCTCAAGCCAGGTATCTTCCTCAGCGATTTCCTCTTCCCTGGTGAGCTCTTCGCGCTCCTCCCAGTCGTCATCGCGCTCCAGCTCATCGGTGGTCAGCAGCCAGCCGACAGCATTGCAATATCAACCCTTGTTTGCCACCCAGTTCCCGGCTGGCGAAGCGCGCAACTGGCGCATTGAGCCGGATGGCACCATCGTTACCTATGGCAGTGGTCGCGCCCGCTCGCGCCATGAGGCAGAAGATATTTTCTATACCTTCCCGGCGTTCTATCACGAGCATCGCACCTTCCATTTTGAAATCCATGACCATACACCCAAAGGTGAATCGCGGGTGGATATCTACTACGAGCCGGAGTATGCCAATTTCAATGATATTGGTTGTCGCAAAAGCCTGTTTAATCCCTACCGCTCGTATTTTGGCGACAACGGTGGCTTCACCCGTATTCGCGCTGCCGACGCCGCCACGGGTAAGGGTGAACGCTGGCATTGTGTTGGCACGCGTTTTGTTCCTACGGAACGCGAAGGACTGACCCGTTTACGTGCAGGGGATTTTTACGATTTTGAATTCCAGCAATGGCTGGGCTTTACCGAGACAGACCCGCGTGTCAGTGCCCAGCGTGTCTATTACACCGATACCTTCCGCATCAAGTTGGGCAGTCCGGGTTTGTATATCGTTAACAACGATGCGTTAAACGGAAAGCTGGCGAGTGGTGGCAGCGCAACTGCGGCACCGGTGCGTGCTTATGTCGGCGTAGCCCAGGCCGATGTGATCAGTACCACCGGTACTCTGGTTGATTCCGGTTCCCAAGGATACATGGCTATCCGCTCGCCACAGGCGATTGCCAAGGGCTATCAAATCCCGGGTTATCAGGTAAACACACCCGCGAATAATGCGACCGTGACGTATCGCCATAACGGCCAGACCTATACCGATCAGGTGTTGGATTATGCTCCCGGCGCTGCCAGCCCGTTTATTGTGGATCGTGCCAGTTACGACTGGACCAGCTTCTTCCGCGAAGCGCTGAATATCCGCTGGGAAACCCACAACCAATTCCTCAACGGCCGCCGTATTTTCCACACGGATTTTGTCAACGGCAGTCATTTTGAGCCTGGCAATCCCGACTTTCCGGCCCTGGCCAACCTGGCGACGGGGTTAACCATCAATAGTTCCTGTGTGGGTTGCCATATCAATAATGGTCGCGGCCCGGCCCCCGTGGCGGGTAATTTGGGCAATACCCTGGCGGTGAAAGTCAGCTCTGGCCAGTTGGATGCGCTGGGCAATCCGGCTCCCCATGGGTATTTTGGCAAGGTGCTGCAACCCCGGTCGCGCGCCGGCAGCGTTCCGGCAGAGGGTAACTTGCAGTTGAGCTATACCAGCGTGTCCGGTACTTACAATGATGGCTCACGCTATGAGTTGCAGGCTCCCCAATACCAGCCCCACATCCAGGATACCCAGGGCGGAACGCTGGATTTCTTCTCGGCGCGCATGCCGCAAACCATTGTGGGCCTGGGTTTGTTAGAAGCGGTGCCCGAAGCGCAATTGCTGGCGCGTCATGATCCCCAGGATGCGGATGGTGACGGGATTTCCGGTCGCGCAGCTCTGGTCAGGGATATGCGCACCGGTGAAAGTCGTATCGGTCGCTTTGGCTGGAAGGCTTCTGTCGCCAGCCTGGAAGAATTTACGGCAGATGCCTTGCACGAAGATATTGGTGTGGGAACCAGTATTCTGCCGGGCTCCGCCTGCGGACAAGTGCAAACTGCCTGCCGGGCCAACAGCAATAATGCCGTTGAGTTGAATGATGAGCGCCTGAAATTACTGACAGTTTACATGCAGGCCCTGGGAGCTCCGGCACGCCGTGCCGAGACGGTTAACAACGCCGATGTGCAACGCGGTGAACAGCGCTTCCGCGATTTTGGCTGCGCAGCTTGCCATACGCCGGAACTGACGACCGATCATGCCCACCCCTTGGCGGAACTGCGTGGCCAAACTATCCGACCTTACACCGACCTGCTCTTGCATGATATGGGTGAAGGACTGGCGGATCGCCTCAGCCAGGATGCAGCAACCAATCGCGAATGGCGTACACCGCCACTGTGGGGTTTGGGTTTAACACAGGCCGTAAATGGACATACCCGTTTGTTGCACGATGGCCGTGCACGCAATATCGAAGAGGCCATTTTGTGGCATGGCGGTGAAGCGGCCGCGAGCCAGGCCGCTTTCCGCGCGGCCACAGCGGCCCAGCGCAATGACCTGGTTAAATTCCTGGAGTCTTTATAAGGGATTTAAGTAGGGCCTTGTCGCGAGTAGGTACCTAAAAAAACACCCGCCGGAAAATTACGGCGGGTGTTTTTTTTAGGGGTAATGCTTTAAACCAGTTCTTTATCTGTGGCAAACGACAAGGCAAAGGATTTGGGGCCAACGTTTATTGCGCCGGTAATACTCATCATCGACAACATGGTTTTAATCCCCTGCTGTTTGCAAAACTCGCGAAACGCCAGCAGTACGGGCTCATCCTTGATTTCCTCCAATAATCCTCCGTAGCTCATGGTAATGACATCGCTGGTCAGCCCCTGCTGGATTTGCTTCTTAACATGGGCGAACAGTTTTTCCATGGCGCCCCAGAATCCCTTACCGGTGTCAATTTTGTCAGTATTGCCGCGATGCAGCTGTACGATAGGACGCAGGTTAAAAGCGCTTGCCAACTGGAAATTAATCCAGGAAATATTGTTATCGCCTTTGCGCAAATGGCGGCGCTCGCGCATATAGGACAGATCGTTGGGAATCAGATAGCCATACACTTGGTCGCGCATAGTGTCGATCTCGCGAGTAGCGCGATTGATCGGCTGCTGGCCCAGGTGGACGCGCTTCACCAGTTCGTATACGAGCAGGGCGTGGCCGGTAAACATCGACATGCTGTCACACAGCCGGATGCGGAAGGGAACGCGCCCCCACTGCTGTCCCATAGTTTGTAGATAAAAGAAAAGCCTGTTTTCCAAGTTGATACAATGTAAGTGCGACCAAACATTGGTAAAACAAAGGAAAACAGGCTTTGTCACATTCTAACACCGCATTTCATCAACTACTCAAACCTTTATCGAGACATGAATTTGAAGCGGAAGCTAAAAAGCATCATGTCGGCCAAAAATTGCGCTCGGCCACCCGCTGGGATCAATTTGTCGGCATGGCCATGTCGCAGCTCTCTGGCCGCCAAAGCTTGCGTGATATTCAATCCAATCTCGAAGCACAGCAGCATAAACTTTATCATCTCGGTGCCAAGCCAATAGCCCGTTCAACGTTGGCACGAATCAACGAAGTACAGCCCGCCGAACTCTACAAACACGTATTTGCTCGTCTGCTTCACCGCTGTAAATCCATGCAGGGCAAACACAAATTCCAGTTTAAAAATCCGCTGTACTCCCTTGATGCCAGCGCGATTGATTTATCGCTGTCGGTATTTCCCTGGGCGGCGCATCGAGATGACACAGCAAATGTAAAATTAAGTGTTGGTCTGAATCATGGCACCCAAGTGCCGGA
The DNA here is from genome assembly GCF_000019225.1 of Cellvibrio japonicus Ueda107. Classification (NCBI taxonomy): domain Bacteria; kingdom Pseudomonadati; phylum Pseudomonadota; class Gammaproteobacteria; order Cellvibrionales; family Cellvibrionaceae; genus Cellvibrio; species Cellvibrio japonicus. The sequence goes on from NC_010995.1 coordinate 921,030, forward strand.
GTTTGTCGCACTCAGTGATGGCCAGGAAAACGACATGATTGAGGGACGAAAATTTGATTTTCCCAAAGGCAGCATCGTTGCGTTTGATAAAGGCTACGTGGATTACCGCTGGTTTAAGTTATTGACAGATAAAGGAGTTTTCTTTGTAACCCGCTTGCGCGCCAAAGCCGTCTATCGCGTGGAAGAACGTCGCTATGCCGACAGCAGCAAAGGTATTATCAGTGATCAGGTCATTCAATTATCCAGCGCTCATGCGATCAAACGCGGCGCACCGAAGTTGCGTCGAATTGGCTATCGTGACGCAACAACCGGCAAATTCTATGAGTTTCTCACCAACAACTTTCAGCTGGCGGCGGCCACAATTGCAGCGATTTATAAGGATCGCTGGCAGGTGGAGTTGTTCTTCAAAGCGATCAAACAAAACCTGAAGATCAAAGCGTTTGTGGGCACTTCAAGAAATGCGGTGTTAACACAAATTTGGATTGCCATGATTACGTATCTATTGTTGGCATTTTCGCGTCACAGCACTAAAGCGGGATGGACAGTTCAACGGATCATGAGGGTAATTCAGTTAAATTTGTTTGAGCGTAGGAGTCTAAAAAGCATCCTGATACCGGACCCGCCGAATCATAAAAAAAGCGAGCCTCAAATGAGGCTCGCCTTATGAGTAGAACTATGGGACAGCAGTGAACGCGCCCCTGGTTTTTTTCCAATTCGCGGAATTTTGGCTCGTTGATCAGGGCGGCTTCCGAAACCCGTTTAAAGACCTCACTTTTTTTGCTGTTGATGGTAACGACTTGCACCAGGTCGTATTTGGGCAACAGGCGCTCCTTGAGGATTTTGGTGATGTCGTTAACCGACAGCGGATCGGATTGGGCAAGGCCATAGCGCTCGCGATTGTGGTGCTTATAGAACTGCAGCATGGCTTGTGGATCGCGGTAATCCAGGGCCTGGCCATCTTTGTGGTTGATATAGATGGGCAGCACTTCGATATTGTGTTGCTCGATAAAACGGGCCGGTAAGTCACAGGTGGAATCGACAGCAATGCAGGTTCTGGCGGACATGGCATTTTCTCCGAATCATTGATGAACCTCAGGGGAAATTACCCTTCGGGGGTTGCTCGCCCTGGTATATCCCTTTGGCGATATGTGACCAGTATCTGCCTGTGGGACGACTAAACCCAGTCGCCGGAATCGCTATGTGATGTAGGGGAGTTGATGCAGGTGATGTAAGACATGTCTCACAGCGGTGTGTGGTTTTTCGTGCAGCTGTGCGTTAAATGCGATGAAGCCAGGGCCTAGACCGGTAACAGCGGCAGGAAAACGCGGAAGCGGGCACCACCCAGGGAGGATTCGTCGATATCGATGCGGCCTTCGTAACTGCTGACAATTTCTGCCGCAACTGCCAGGCCTATACCCTGGCCGGGTTTGTTGGTATCCAGGCGTTGGCCGCGTTGCAGGATGCGCAGGCGCTCTTCCGGCGGTACACCCGGTCCGTCATCTTCAATGCAAATGCACAGGCAATCGCCGGCCAATTCCGAGGAGAGGTGCACTTGGCTGTGGCCATATTTAAACGCATTTTCGAGAATATTGCCGAGCAGCTCCATAATATCCTGCTCATCGCCGGCAACCACGGAACCGCCTGCCAGGTTGATACGAGGTTGTATGTGTTTATCGGCATATACCTTTTGTAAGGCGCTTAACAGCCGCTGGGCAATGGGCTCCAGGCGTGTGCGTCGGGTGGTGCCGGCCTGTTGGCTGGATACAGCGCGCTGCAGTTGGTAAGTCACCACCTGGCTCATGCGTGCGACCTGCTCGGCGGCGATTTGTTGCAATTCCCCGGCGGGCGTTTCCGGGCCCAGCTTGCTTTGCAAAACCGCCAGTGGGGTTTTCAAACTGTGTGCCAGGTCGGCGAGGCTGTTGCGATAGCGCTGGCGCAGCGACTGCTCGCGCACCAATACCTGGTTGAGGTTGTCGACCACCTTTTGCAATTCGCGCGGATGCTCCCCTTCGATGGTACTGGTATCGCCACTTTGCATGGCTTTGAGCGCGCGCGCCAGCTTGCCCAACGGGCGCAAGCCCCAGCGCAAAATCAAAATCTGCGAGAGCAGGAGGAATACGCCGGCAGCGCCCAGCCAGCGCCAAAGTTGGTTGCGGTAAGCGGACAATTCGGCTTCGTATTCGCTGGCAGAGAGCATGACAAGGAAGCGATAGGGGTGTGGCCGCCCGCGGTTATCTTCCCAGTAGACATCATAGTGGGCAGCAAAAAACGGTTTTTTCTGGAACAGGAGTGAACTGAATACCATTTGCCCCGGTTGGTCGGTTAGGTCGAGGTTGCTGTAATCCGGTGGCGATATCAGCGCGGCGGAATTGGAACTCCATTCCAGCTTGCGTTTGTCATTAAAGATGTAGGCATAAAGCCCGGAGTTGGGCTGCTCGAAGTCGGCTTCCCTGAGGGTAAGGGGCAAGCGCAACTCACTTTTGTTGCCGTTGCGGCTTTCGTGCAGTTCGGCCACGCTGAATAACAGGTTGATATGGCCGCGCAGGCGCGAGTGCACCGCCACTTCCAGGCTGTTGGAAAAGGCGCGGTCGAGAAAAAAACCGGTCAATCCCAGGAAGAGGGGCAACAGCAATGCAGACGCGAACAGGAGTCGCGCCGCAATGGAAGAAAATCTGGCGCGATCCAACCTTACGCCTTGCCAAGGCTGTCGTTAAAGCGATAACCCAGCCCGCGCTGGGTGCTGATCAGGTTGAGGCTGCCATCCGGGTCGAGCTTTTTGCGCAGGCGGCCGACAAATACCTCGATGACATTGCTGTCGCGGTCGTAATCCTGCGCGTAGAGATGTTCGGTTAACTCCAGCTTGGAAATGTTTTTACCCGGATGCATCGCCAGATAGGTGAGGGTGTTGTATTCAAACCCGGTCAGCTCCACTTCTGCACCATCGCGATAGACGCGCTTGGCACTGGTATCAATGGTGATAGGGCCATAGTTCAGTTGCGAGGAGGCGTGGCCGCTGGCGCGACGCAAGAGCGCATGGATACGCGCTTTCAACTCTTCGGGGTGGAAGGGCTTGGTCAGGTAATCGTCAGCACCGGCCTCCAGGCCTTGTACCTTGTCCTGCCAATTGCCGCGGGCGGTGAGGATCAGGATGGGGAAATTGCGCCCTTTGGCGCGCAATTCGCGAATCACTGTTGTGCCATCCATCAGGGGCAGGCCAAGGTCAATAATGGCCAGGTCATAATCGTACTCACAGCCGAGGAATAGCCCATCGCGGCCATCGGCAGCGGTATCGCAGGCATATTTCTCGGCGGCCACCAGGGAAGCTATTTGCTCGCGCAGGCTTTGTTCATCTTCCACTACAAGTAAGCGCATGTCCGGCTCCGGTTATTCTGTTCTCAGGGGGAAAGGAGTTCACCTGTCTGCCCGTCTACATGGATAACACGCATGCGTCCGGCATTCAGAATTTTCACACCATAAATTGTGCCTGATCCTGTGCGGCGGGTGCTCACGCTCATCACCTGGCCACCGGTTTTGTCGCGCACCAACTGTGCTGCGTCAGCAGGGCTCAGGCGGGGCGGGGCAAACTCTTCGGCAGGCTCACTGGATTTTGGGGCCATCAGGTTATTGGCACCCTTGGATTGCGCGGGGACTCCCAGGTCACCCTCCAGGAAATCATCGGCACTCACTGCACAGGCTCCAACAGCGAGCAGGAGATAGATGGCAACTGACCTGGACAGAGAGTGTAAACAGCAGAGTTTCATGGGCGTGTCATTCGCGGTGTTCATGGGTACAACAGCAACTTGCTGGCGCTCCACATCCGGTGTGGGTCACAAAGACGATAACTATCGCCCCTGAACTCCTAAAGGTCAACGCCAACGGACTTTTCTAGCGGCCGTAGGATACATCGACACGAATCCGGTCGCCGGGATGTTGGGTTGTCTCGGTGTAATAAATGCGGCCATTGTGGCTGTAGCTCACATCGTAGCCCACCAGCCGACGTTCATATTCGGTGCGGTAACGGGTTTGGCAGACTTCGCGATCTTCATAGCGGGTGACCGTGCGGCCGCCACCGGAAGCACTGTTGCCAATCGCTGCACCTATAACGCCGCCGGCAGCGGCTGCATGGCCACTGCTGTGGCCCAATTCATAGCCAATCGCGGCGCCAATCAGACCGCCGACAACTGTGCCGCCGAAGGAGTCGCCGCCGCGCCGCTCGCGGTAGGCGACGGTTTCAACACGGCAGGTGTCGACCGGGACTTCCACGGCGACCGTGCGGTAAATCGGGCGAGCGGCAACTACCGGGGCATAGGCGATGGGCCGCTCATAAACCACGACGCGCTCGCGATAGTGATGCGAGTGTTTTTGCTTGTGGTATCCCCGGTCATGATCGGCCAGGGCCACCCTGGAAAAGGCAGTGCCAAGGCTGGCAAGCGCAATAATCAGCAGGGATGTGCGTATACCTTTGTTCATGGAAGAGCCCTCGGTCTGGTTGGCTTTGATGGTATCGTCAGGGGGATAACCTGATGGCTAACAGACTAGGCGCAGGTAACTGAACTCATACTGAAAAAGCCGGGTGCAGGCCGCACAGTTTTGCGTGTGAAATAAAGCGCGCAAATCACCCCAAATGCATCCATAACTCAGGCTATAATTGCGCCTATTTTTTCTCTGCTGATCCGGAGTGCTTTTTTGAGGTCGGCAAGGTTATTGATTGACAGCTTTTCAAGTGGAGCAGTTGTTGCTATGACGGATATGAAAGTGGACAGCGTAAAAGACTATATGGCGCACATCGGTATCAAGGCACGTGCAGCATCGCGCCTGATTGCCGCTGCTCCCACTGCCACTAAAAACAATGCACTCCTGGCGATCGCCCAGGAATTGGATAAGTCACGTATTACCCTGGTGGCGGAGAACCAGAAAGACCTGGCGGCAGGTAAAGCCAATGGCCTGGACTCCGCCATGCTGGATCGCCTGACCCTGAAACCTGCCACTATCGATGCCATGATCGAAGGCCTGCGCCAGGTGGCGGCATTGCCGGATCCCTGCGGTGAAATCACCGATATGAGCTATCGCCCCACGGGTATCCAGGTGGGCAAGATGCGTGTGCCCCTTGGTGTCGTGGGTATCATCTATGAATCCCGTCCCAATGTGACTATTGATGCCGCCAGCCTGTGCCTGAAATCGGGCAATGCCGCAATCTTGCGCGGTGGCAGTGAAGCGATTCACTCCAACCGAGCCATTGCCCATTGCCTGCAGGCCGGCCTAAAGGCGGTGGGTTTGCCGCGCGAGGTGGTACAGGTGATTGAAACAACTGATCGCGCGGCGGTAGGTGAGCTGATTACCATGCCCCAGTATGTGGATGTGATTGTTCCCCGCGGTGGCAAGGGGTTGATCGAGCGCATCAGCAGCGAGGCCAAGGTGCCGGTTATCAAGCACCTGGACGGCATTTGCCATGTGTATATCGACGCAACGGCTGACCTCGAAAAGGCCCTTGTGATCGCCATCAATGCCAAAACCCATCGCTATGGTGTGTGCAATGCAATGGAAACCCTGTTGGTACAGGAGCAGGTAGCACCTGCCATACTGCCGCGCCTGGCGGCGGCCTATGCCGAGAAGGAGGTGGAATTGCGCGGCTGCGCTAAAACCTGTGCCCTGATCGATGCCAAGCCGGCTACGGAAGAAGATTGGTCTACCGAGTACCTGGCGCCGATCCTGTCGATCAAGCTGGTGGCCGGCCTGGATGAGGCTATTGAGCACATCAATCGCTACAGCTCCCAGCACACAGATGCCATAGTGACCGAGAACTACACCCTTGCCCGCCGCTTTATTACCGAGGTGGATTCCAGTTCGGTAATGGTCAATGCCTCTACCCGTTTCGCCGATGGTTTTGAGTATGGCCTGGGGGCGGAGATTGGTATTTCCACGGACAAGATCCATGCGCGTGGCCCGGTAGGCCTGGAGGGGCTTACCTCCCAGAAATGGGTGGTCTTTGGCGATGGCCATGTGCGCAAGTAAGCCGGGCGCCTGCGGCTGATGCGTCCGACCCTGGGATTGTTTGGCGGCACCTTTGACCCGATCCACATCGGTCACTTGCGCCTGGCCCTGGAGTTGAAGCAGCAGCTGCAATTGGATGGCATGCGCCTGATGCCCTGCCATCTACCGGCCCATCGCGACCAGCCCGGAGCCAGCAGTACCCAGCGTGCGACCATGTTGCAGCTGGCGCTGGCAGCCTGTCCCGAGTTAAGCATCGACCTGCGCGAAGTGGCGCGCGCGCGCGCGTCTTACACCGTCGATAGCCTGAGTGAATTGCGCGCTGAGCTGGGCGCCGAAACCAGTCTGGTGTTTTGTCTGGGCACAGACAGCTTTGCCGGGCTGGATCGCTGGCATCGCTGGCAGGAGTTGCTGCAGCTGGCGCATCTGGTGGTGGTTGAACGTCCGGGATGGGATATCCCGAGCACTGGCCCTGTCAGGACTTTACTGGCGCAACACCAGGGGGCTCCCGGGCAGCTCAGGCTTGCGGCTTGCGGGAGTATTGTGCGTTTGGCGCCGCGCCTGCTGCCCATATCGGCCACGGAAATCCGCCAGTTAATCGGCGCGGGACAATCGCCCCAGTTTTTAGTGCCGGATTCCGTCTGGCAATACATTGGCCAGGAGCGGTTATACCGCTGATGCTGTCAGGGTGGTGTCGCCGCCTTGTTGAATTTTTACGTTTTATTGTTTACAGGTAACTGCATGTCAGATTTAAACCAAGCCATCATCAATGCCCTCGAAGACCTTAAGGGTAAAAACATTGTCACCCTGGATGTCCGCGAGCTGTCCGATGTGATGGATACCCTGATCATCGCCAGCGGTACCTCCAGCCGCCATGCCCGCGCCCTGGCGGAAAACCTGGTGGAAGATACCAAGAAGCAGGGGTTCCGTGCGCTGGGTATCGAGGGACTTGAGGTGGGGGACTGGGTGCTGGTGGATTACGGTGATACCGTGGTGCATGTGATGCAGCAGGAGACCCGCGATTTCTACGAGCTGGAAAAACTCTGGTCGATGAAGCCGGCCAATCGCAGTTAGTGCCAGGCATCGTCCGGTATCAGGGTACAAGACACGCCGTAAACCCCTCCATGGGGGCTCGACGTCGACATCCTGTCTCCGACGGTCTTGTACCCTGATACCGGACGATGCTTTCCGGATCTTGCCAAATTAAAGCCGATGCGTATTCGAATTATTGCCGTGGGCACCAAAATGCCCGAGTGGGTTGAACAGGGTTATGCCGAGTATGCCAAGCGCATGCCGCGTGATCTCGCCGTGGAAATGGTGGAGTTGCCGCTCGCCCAGCGCAGTAAAAACAGCGATGTTGCCAAAGCCATGGAGAAAGAGGGCGAAGCCATGCTCGCCGCTATCGGCAAGGGGGAACAGGTGATAGCCCTGGATGTCAAAGGCAAGCCCTGGAGTACGGAACAACTCGCGGAGCAGCTGGCCAGCTGGAAAATGAGCGGCAGTAATTTCTGCTTGTTGATTGGCGGCCCCGATGGCCTGGCGCCGGCCGCGCTGGCGCAGGCAACGATCAAGTGGTCATTGTCGCCCCTGACCTTGCCCCATCCGCTGGTGCGCATCCTGTTGATTGAGCAGCTCTACCGCGCCTGCACGATTTTGCAGAACCATCCTTATCACAAATAACCCATAACCTGTGTCGACCCGAGTTTTCCCGAGCGATGGAAGAAACCCAACAGTTTAAAGATCACCAGCGTGAGCAGCGGTTGTTTCGCAACCGGGTGGTGGTGATGCTGCTGTTCATGCTCATGCTGCTCGGCTCACTGGGGTACCGCTATTACGATTTACAAATCGTCAACTACGAAGACTACGCCACCCAGTCTGATCGCAACCGCATCCACGTTCAGCCTATTCCCCCCACGCGCGGCATGATCTTTGATCGCCAGGGCGAGCTGCTGGCGGACAACAAACCCAGTTATACCCTCACCATTGTCAGCTCCAACCAGGCCCAGTTGAATGACATGATTGAGCGGTTGAAAACGATTATTCCCATCAGCGCGGCTGACCTGGGTAAGTTCTACCGCCTCAAAAAACAACAGCGCCACCACCTTGACCCTGTTCCACTGCGCTACAACCTCACGGAAGCGGAGATTGCGCGTTTGGCGGTGAACCAGCATCTGTTGGACGGTATTGAAGTTGAAGCGGAACTGGTGCGCAATTATCCCAAAGCGGACTTGTTTGCCCATGTGATTGGTTATACCAGCCGTATCAACGAGCGCGAAATGTCATCCTTCACGCCCGAGCAAAAGCGGGCCTATTCGGGCACTCACTCGATTGGCAAATTGGGTATCGAGCGCAACTATGAAGATGTCTTGCTCGGCCAGGTCGGCAGCCAAAACGTGGAAACCAATGCGCGCGGTCGCGTTATGCGCGTATTGGATCGTATCGATCCGGTGCAGGGGCAAGACCTGCAACTGCATTTGGACACCCGTTTGCAAGAAACTGTCGTTGCTGTCATGCAGGGGCGCCGTGGTGCCGTAGTGGCCATTGATGTAAAGACAGGCGGTGTGCTGGCGGCGGTCAGCAATCCCGGTTTTGATCCCAACCTGTTTGTGACCGGGATTAGTTACCGCGATTACAAGAACCTGAATGAAGATATAGACACGCCGCTGTTTAACCGCTTCCTGCAGGCGCAATACCCGCCCGGCTCGACCATTAAACCCATGATGGGCTTGGCGGGGTTGCATTACGGGTTTACCGATGTGCACCGCACGATTAATGACCCGGGGATCTACCGCTTGCCCAATGTGTCGCGCCCTTTCCGCGACTGGAACTGGGACAAGGGTGGACATGGCCGGGTGGATCTAAAGCGGGCGATCTCGGAATCGTGCGATACCTATTTCTATGACTTGGGTTTCCGCATGGGGATCGACCGCATGAGCGAGTTTGGCAACCAGTTTGGTTTGGGGGTGCAAACCGGTATCGATATTCCCCATGAGCGCCGGGGTGTCTGGCCGTCGCGCGAGTGGAAACGCGCCGCCAAAGGCCAGGCCTGGTATCCCGGCGATTCAGTGAATATGTCCATCGGCCAGGGCTATACCCTGACAACACCACTGCAACTGGCGGTGATGACCGCTACCATCGCCAATCGCGGGGTGCGTTATCGCCCGCAATTTATTCGCAAGCTTGGCAACAAAGTGTTCGAGCCGATCGTGGAAGAGGTTATCGACACCAAAGCCGAATATTGGGATGCCATCTTTGAGGGTATGGAAGAAGTCATGACCGGTGCCAGGGGCACGGCCCGCCGTCATGTGAGCCAAATGGCGGAATACCGCATGGCAGGTAAATCGGGGACTGCCCAGGTGATTGGTATTGCCCAGAATGTGAAATACAAATCCGAATTGTTGCAGGAGCGCCATCGCGACCATGCGCTGTTTGTGGCTTTCGCCCCGGTCGATGATCCGCAGATCGCTGTCGCCGTGATGGTGGAAAATGCGGAAAGTGGATCGGGCAAGGCGGCGCCTGTTGCGCGCTGGGTTATGGACGCCTATTTATTGGGTTATTACCTCAAACCGGGGGATGAAGTGCCGCCCTTTGGCTATCACTCAACGGCCATTATTAAGCGCGCCAATGCCTATATCGCCCAGCGCCAGGCGGCTCGGGAGACCAGGGCAACGGGTGCCTCTGCCCAATCATCCAGTACCCCGGCGGGAGCCAGTCGATGACCAGACAGGATTTTTTACGGCGCATGCCGGATGCTGCCAGTGCTTTCAGTCGCCGCGCGCGCCTGGAAGAGCGGCTCCATATCGATTTTGTCCTGCTGGGGATTTTGCTGGTGCTGACGACGATTGGCCTGACGGTACTCTACAGTGCCAGTGGCCATCACCTTCCCAGTGTTGAAAAACAGGCGACCTTCTTTGCCCTGGCCTATATCACCATGTTTGTGGTGGCCCAGATTCCGGTCGACTTCATGCGCCGTATGGCACCGGTCGCCTATACCGGTGGTGTACTGCTGCTGCTGGCGGTGACTGTCTTTGGCGATATTTCCATGGGGGCCCAGCGCTGGCTGCAGATTGGCAGTTTCCGTTTCCAGCCCTCGGAAATCATGAAGCTGGCAATGCCCATCACCCTGGCAGCCTACTTGTCCCAGCGCTTTTTGCCGCCGCGATTCAAACACGTGGTGGTCTCTTTGGTGTTAATTGGTATCCCCACCGCCCTGATTATCGAGCAGCCGGATCTGGGCACCTCGATCCTGGTGGCGACATCGGGGTTAATGGTGTTGTTTTACGCGGGTCTGCTCTGGCGTTATATCGCGGTAGCCGTGGTGGTGTTCCTCGCCAGCCTTTGGCCTATTTGGCACTTTATGTTGCATGATTACCAGCGTCGCCGGGTGTTGACCATGCTTGACCCGACATCCGATCCCCTGGGGGCCGGATGGAACATTATCCAGTCCAAGACAGCCATAGGCTCCGGTGGCTTGTCGGGCAAAGGCTGGATGGAGGGCACCCAATCGCGCCTGGACTTCCTGCCTGAGGGGCATACGGATTTTATTATCGCGGTAATGTCCGAGGAGTTTGGCCTGTTAGGGGTTGTCGTACTGCTCAGCCTTTATGCTTTGCTGATCGGGCGCGGCCTGACCATTGCCCTGCGTTCGCAGAATGCATTCGGGCGCATGCTGGCGGCCAGCATCAGCACCACTTTTTTTGTGTATGTCTTCGTCAATATGGGTATGGTGTCAGGTATGTTGCCGGTGGTGGGGGTGCCCCTGCCGCTGATCAGCCAGGGCGGGACGGCCATCGTGGCCCTATTTGCCGGCTTTGGTATTTTGATGGCCATTGCTACAGAGAAAAAACGGGTCATGACGCCCCAGTCGTAATCGTTGATCACAGGATTTTGTTATGAAGTTATTGTTGCGTATGGGTAGGTTGATGGGATTTAACCTGGGGCTGCTGGCTGCAACGACAGCCTGGGCAGACTACAGCAAGCACGAGCTTGCCGAAGGTTTTGTACAGGATATGGTGGCCAAACACAGTTTCAAGGCCGATGAAGTCCGCGAAATACTCAAACGCGCCAACAAGCGTCAACCGATCCTTGACGCGATTTCCCGCCCCGCCGAAAAAACCAAGCCCTGGCGCGACTATCGCCCTATTTTTATCCAACCCCTGCGTATTACCAATGGCGTCGCCTTCTGGAAAGAAAACCAGCAGGCATTGAATCGTGCTGAACAGGTATATGGTGTTCCCGCCGAGGTGATCGTGGCCATTATTGGCGTGGAGACCAATTACGGCCGCAATATGGGCAGTCATTACGTGCTGGATGCGCTTTCGACCCTGGCATTTGACTATCCACCCCGTGCACCTTTTTTCCGCTCCGAACTGGAGAACTACCTGGTATTAACCCGCGAACACCAGCAGAGCCCGACGTTGTTTAAAGGCTCCTATGCGGGTGCCATGGGATTTGGCCAGTTCATGCCGTCCAGTTATCGCAACTTTGCCGTGGATTTTAGCGGCGATGGTTTTGCCGATATCTGGAATAATCCCACCGATGCGATTGGCAGTGTGGCGAATTATTTTGTTAAACATGGCTGGCAATCGGGTAAGGCGGTGGTCATTCCAGCAAAATTTGATGGCGAACGAGAGCTGGCCGGGTTCAACAATATTGTGCCTCCGGCGGTCAGTGTTTCTGCGTGGAAAAAGAAAGGGGTGGCGCCTACTGGCAGGGTGAATAGTAAAACACCCGCCATTGCTATTGAGTTTGATGGGGCTAATGGGCTGGAATACTGGTTGGGCCTGCAGAATTTTTACACGATCACCCGCTACAACCGCAGTCCCATGTATGCCATGGCCGTGCATCAGTTGAGCCAGGAAATTAAAGCCGCAAAAGAAAAATCCCGATAACAGCTCGCAACGGGTCTTTGGTGAGAGGGTATATCCAATGCTGATGATGCTCCCCCGCAACAGGTTTGCACTGAGCGGATTTCATCTGCTGTGTGCACTGTTGGTGTTGATGGTTGGCTGCAGTCAGCAGCCAGCGCAAAAAACACCGCCGACCACCGGCAATGAGGGGCGCTATAAACACGATAAGGATTTCGGCCCCGATGAAGATGTTGATCTCTCCCATGTGCCCGATGCGGTGCCACGCCATGAACAGCGCACGCGCGCGGGCAATAAAAACCCGTATACCGTGCTGGGGAAAACCTATTACCTGATGGAGGATGAAACCGCCTATCGCGAGCGGGGCCATGCCTCCTGGTATGGTAAGAAATTCAACGGCTACCACACCTCCAATGGCGAACTGTACGACATGTATGCCATGACGGCGGCGCACAAAACCTTGCCCATTCCCTCTTATGTGCGCGTTACTAACCTCCAGAATGGAAAAAGCGTGGTAGTGCGGGTGAATGATCGCGGGCCTTTTCATGATGGGCGCATCATTGATTTGAGTTATGCCGCTGCCCAGCGTATTGGTATTCACAAAACCGGTACTGGCTATGTAGAGGTGGAAATTGCATTGCCTAACGATGCCACTCCGATTCCGCGCCGTCCGCAAACGCAACAGGGACAGGTGGAATCTGTCTTGCCACCGGGGACTTTCTTGCAAGTGGGGGCATTTGGAAGCCGCCAGGCTGCCCAGGATTTTGCCAATCGTTTGCGCGCCCAATTGACGATCCCCGTTGTGGTGACATCGGCTTCACAACCCAGGGAAATCCATCGCGTCCGTGTTGGTCCCTTTAAGGATGCGGCCAGTTTGCAACAGGGCCGAAATCAATTGGCGCGCCTTAAAATTTTTGATGCCCATGTTGTTTACCAACAGTAAAGTTCAGCCTGTGTTTGGCTTGTGTTAATTCATTACTGGTACAATTTGCGCGTATTTTTTCACTCGTTTTATTTAGCGAACTGACAAGGTGTTAAACAATCCCATGGTTAGAAAAATTCTGTTGGCAGCTGCGCTGCTCGCCACCACATCCGCCTTTGCACAGGTTCCTTCCAATACCCTGCCAACGTCAACGCTGCCGACGCCCAATCCAACGGCTGCTCCCGTTCCGGCGCAACCCGTGGCGATTCCCCAGGCACCGCAATTAGCGGCCACTGGTTATATTCTGGTGGATGCGACGACAGGCAGTATCATTGCCGAATTCAATGCAGAGCAAAAATTGCCACCGGCCAGCCTCACCAAAATGATGTCCAGCTATTTGATTGTCGATGAGCTGGAAAAAGGTCGCTACCAGGAGCAAACCCTGGTCCCTATCAGTGTGAAGGCGTGGCAGATGGGTGGTTCACGCATGTTTGTGAAAGAGGGCACCCAGGTTCCGCTGATCGACTTGTTGCGCGGCGTGATTATCCAATCCGGTAACGATGCCACTGTCGCCCTGGCTGAATATCACTCCGGTAATGAGGATGCGTTTGTTGATCGCATGAATCAAAAAGCCGCTGAGTTGGGGATGGTGAACACCCATTTTGAAAACTCGTCCGGATGGCCGGCCGAAGGGCACCTCACTACTGCCAAAGACCTGGCAATTTTGGCCCGTGCGATAATCAATGATCATCCCATTTACTATCCGCTCCATGCGGAAAAATATTTTGTCTACAACGATATTCGCCAGCGCAACCGCAATGAGCTGTTATTCCGCGATGAGACTGTGGATGGCTTAAAAACGGGCCATACCGAAGAGGCGGGCTATTGCCTGGTTGCCTCATCCAAACGCGAAAACACACGTTTGATTGCTGTCGTTATGGGCACCGCCAACGAAAAGGCGCGCGCTGCCGAAACACAAAAGCTCCTGGCCTATGGTTTCCGCTATTTCCAAACAACTACCTTGTATCAAGCTGGTCAGGAGTTAAGCAAACAGCGTGTCTGGGCGGGTAAAACCGATGAAGTGACGCTCGGGTTGGCCAATGCGATTACCCTGACTCTGCCAAAAGGTCGTGAGCAGGGGCTGCAAGCCAAGATGCACGTCAATGAAACGATCAAGGCGCCGCTCCAGGTTGGACAGGAGTTGGGCAATTTGACGATAGAGCTGGATGGCCAATTGATCGTCAACAGTCCGATCGTAGCCCTCAATCCTGTAGAGCAAGCAGGTTTCTTCGCCCGTGTCTGGGACAGTATCAAGCTGTTCTTCCGCGGGTTATTTAGTTAGCTAACCTCTGGTGTAATCCATAAAAAAGGCCCGCAAAGCGGGCCTTTTTTATGAGGATAAACGCGCTGTCAACTCTCTGTAGGTTCTGCGGCAGGGCGGCGGGCAATTTCATTAATCTGGTCAACCAGCGCTGGCAGCATGGCCTCACTGTAACCAATGTGAACATCCGCCACCTTGCCATCCCGGCCGATGATCACCATATGGGGAATCCCCTCTACGCCGAACTTCTTGCCGATCTTTCCCTGGGCATCGGAAATCAACACCATGTCGGTATTGGACAAGGCCTTGGCGATTTTGCGGAATTGTCGGCGGTCTTCCCGGTAATTGATGGAAATGACTTGTAGTTGTTCCGTGGTTGCCGATTTCTGGATTCCGCCCAGTACGGGCAGCTCTTTCATACAGGGGCCACACCAAGTTGCCCAAAAGGAAACAATCACCACCTTACCGTAGTAATCGGAAATCCTGACCTCCTCTCCCAATGAGGATTTTCCCAGGGCGTCGAGTGGCGTATCGCCCGTTTTATAGGGTGCCGAAGTGCTGGTATTCGCGAAGAGTGCCAGGAGCAGGATCATCAAATATTTCATAGCAGGGGTCCCTGTCATTATTAGGTGGGTAGTCCGGGGTCGCAGGATTGCGAATTCGCTGGCTAAAAGCAAGCGGGATATGCGGCATCTTTCTTTTGGCCTGCGTCTTTGGGAACGCGCATCTCGCCCTTATAATAGCGGCATTCTGCTGGAGCTTATGTCATGTCCGAACAACAACCCCCCAAGATTGAATTCCCCTGCGAAAACTACCCCATCAAGGTACTGGGCGATGCCGGACAGGAGCTGCACAGCCTGGTCATCGATGTTATGGAGCGCCATGCCCCCGGTTTTGACCAGACCCGCATCACCATCAACGAGAGCAGTAAAGGTCGCTTTCAGTCGCTGACGGTGTGGATTACGGCAACCGGGGAGCCGCAATTGCGCGCAATCCACGAGGATTTGCGTATCAGCCAGCGTGTAAAGATGGTGATCTAGGTGGCTTTATTGCCCTTGCTTGACGTCATCAACCTGGGCCGGCAGCCCTATGAGCAAAGCTGGCAGGCGATGACCGCATTTACCAATCAGCGCACGCCGGACACGCCTGACCAATTATGGCTGGTGGAGCATCCCCCGGTATTTACGCAAGGGCAGGCCGGTAAGGCGGAACACCTGCTATTCCCCGGCGATATTCCCGTGGTACAGACAGACAGGGGCGGGCAGGTGACTTACCACGGCCCCGGCCAACTGGTGGCCTACCCGCTGCTGGATTTGCGTCGCCTCAAAATGGGGGTGCGCGACCTGGTAACGGCGATTGAGCAGACTATAGTGGCCACTCTGGCTGAATATGGCATTGAGTCCTACCCAAAACCGGATGCCCCCGGTGTTTATGTAGAAAACCACAAAATCGCCTCCCTGGGGCTGAGGGTGCGCCGCGGCTGCAGCTTTCACGGTTTGGCACTCAATGTGGACATGGACTTATCACCTTTTTTACGGATTAATCCCTGTGGTTATCAGGGCCTGGCCATGACCCAAATGCGCGATCTTATGCCTGAAACGCCCAGCCTGGTGCAGGTACAAGAACAACTGGTTTGCCAATTCGCGCGGAAATTGGGTTACGAAACCTGTACAATGCGCGCCAATTGACTCCCGAAATGCACATCAACGGGCTAGTGGCACTCTCGCTGCCAATACAAAGAGCTTTTTATGTCTGATCTACCTCCTGTATCCACCTTCGCTCCTGAATTGCAACCGGTCAAACGCACCGAGCGTTACAAACAGGGTGAAAAGTTGCGCGATGCCGACAAGGTAGAGCGTATCCCGGTAAAGGTGATCGCCTCCGACCGCGACGACCTGCCGCGCAAGCCTGACTGGATTCGCGTGCGCATCCCCGCCTCGCCGGAAGTAGAACGCATCAAATCCATCCTGCGTAAAAACAAGCTATCGTCTGTCTGCGAAGAGGCCAACTGCCCCAACCTGGGCGAATGTTTTAGCGGCGGTACAGCCACCTTTATGATCATGGGAGACATCTGTACCCGCCGTTGCCCCTTTTGCGATGTGGGCCATGGTAAACCCAATCCGTTGGACGAAAATGAGCCGCGCCAATTGGCTGAAGCCATTGCCGAGATGCGCCTCAAATACGTGGTCATCACCTCGGTAGACCGCGATGACTTGCGCGATGGCGGCGCCCAGCATTTTGCCGATTGTATTCGTGAGGCTCGTGCGTTGAGCCCCAAACTGCAAGTGGAAGTGCTGGTGCCTGATTTCCGCGGCCGGATGGACATCGCCCTGGATATCCTGGAGCAAGAAGCGCCGGATGTGTTTAACCACAATATGGAAACCATCAAGCGCCTCTATCGCCAATCGCGCCCCGGCGCTAACTATGAATGGTCATTGGAACTGCTCAGGCAATACAAGGCGCGCCGCCCTGATGTGTTGACCAAATCCGGGCTGATGGTTGGTTTGGGTGAAACCAAAGACGAAATCATCGAAACCATGCAGCATCTGCGTGATCACGATGTGGATATGCTCACCATTGGCCAGTATCTGCAACCCTCCAGGGATCACCTGCCGGTAGATCGTTATGTGCATCCGGACGAATTTGCCGAATACACGCAACTGGCAGAGCAAATGGGCTTTAAACATGCAGCTTGTGGTCCATTGGTTCGCTCCAGCTATCACGCTGACAAGCAGGCCCATGGTGAGTCAGTACAATGGTTTGGCGACGCTAAAAAAGCCTGATGATATTCCCGGTCTGTTCCAGGCCGGGTAATCGCCTGTTTTCAGGCGGGATTCATCTCCCTGTTGTTATACCTCTCCCTCATCTCTTCTATAGTTAATTAATTCCAGCGTCTCCCATACTGGTTATTTTGGCGTTTTATCGTGATCACAACGGCTCGTTGTCAATCCCCTGCGTTCGCAGTCATTCCCCTGCAAGATGCGCCACAGCATTTTTCCCAGGTCGCCTCCTGGCACCATCAGGAGTGCGAGCGCCAGGGATTAAAGTCCACTCTGGTCTTACGCCAGCAGCGTTTAATGCTGCACATGCAAACAGCGTCTATACCCACGACATTGGTCGCCTTGGTGAACCAGCAATTAGTGGGTTGTGTCAGCCTGGTTGATTACACCTATCGCACCAGTCAGCGTATGCCCAAGGTAAATAGTCCCAGCCCTTTATGGCTGAGCAATCTGTATGTCGACGAAGTCCATCGCCGCTGTGGTATCGGCAACCAATTGATCGATGCTGCCAAGCAATATGCCAGGCTGCTAAACGCTGATGAGCTGTGGTTATCGGCGAGTGACTTTACGGATTACTACCAAAAGCGGGGCTGGAGCATTGAACGCCGCACCCGGCTGGCGGGTAGGCCGGTCAATGTTATGCGGGTATTACTGTGAGTGTGGCTGACCTGTAAAAAGGCAGGCAACCTTCTCAAGGTCGCCTGCCTTTTTTATGGGGGATTTTTACTTCTTCGGATATTTCCATACAAAACAACATCTTAGCTTTTGGCCTTTGAACGTTTAGGGGCGACCCCTTTTATTCATATCCTTTCTTTGTACATATTGTAATATAATATATTGAAATTTTTATGAGGTTAGGCTATTTAGCCCATAACAATAGCGTCATTCCTGAAAAATAGCGTGACATTATATTTTGATAGTATTATTGTATGACATATGTGGCATTGCAATAATGCTATCCATTGGCTGGAGAGGCTAGCTACCGGTCAGTGAAAAACGAGGTTAATTAATAAGTAATAACAACGTGAGAGGGTAAACCTACATGAAATTGACAAGCCTGGCGCTTGCCATGAGCGGCCTGCTGATATTGGGCGGTTGTGGTGGCAGCGGTGACAATAAAACCTACCCATCGACTCCGGCATCTGAAGAGCCTTCCTATAGTAAGCCAAGCGTATCAACCTCTATCCCACTGACTGTGGAGGGTTCAATTGATTGGCAGGATATTGGTGTCCACGATCCATCTGTCGTGAAAGCCGGTAGTACTTACTATATTTTTGGTTCGCATCTGGCTGCCGCGAAATCAACCGATTTGATTAATTGGGAATACATTTCCGTTTTATCTGCTAATGACAGGGTAGATGAGAGCCCACTGTTTAATACCTACTCAACCGAAATAGCTGAAGGTATTACCTGGTCTGATGGCTATAAAGGTAACTGGGCTGCCGATGTTATTCAGGCGCCTAATGGCAAGTATTGGTTTTATTACAATCATTGTGCGCAAACGGAAGCTGATGGTGGATGCTGGAACCGTTCATATCTGGGGCTGGCAGAAGCTGAATCGATTGAAGGCCCTTATGTTGATAAGGGTGTGTTTTTGCGTAGCGGTTACCGCGAGGCCGGTGAGTTTTCTTCCTATCCACTGGATAACGGCCAAACAACCTGGAATGGTGCTGTAGATCCAAACGTGATTGACCCTGCTGCCTTCTACGATAAAAGTGGTGGCTTATGGATGGTTTATGGCTCCTACTCGGGTGGTATTTTCGTGCTGGCTATGGATGAAAATACTGGCAAACCCAAAGCTGGCCAAGGGTTTGGTAAACGTTTGGTTGGCGGTGATTTCCGAGCTATCGAAGGTGCATTTGTCATGTATAGCCCGGTAGCCGATTATTACTACCTGTTCTATTCTGTGGCCGGGTTTGCAGCGAATGATGGCTACAACATTCGTATTGCCCGATCTAAAACACCCGATGGCCCCTATCTGGACCCCGCTGGAAACGATATTAAAGATGCTGCTGGCCTGGAGATTGGCGGTAAGTTATTGGGCGGGTTTGAGTTCGTCCAGACATTGGGCGAAGAGGGTAAATCCTGGGGGTATCAATCACCGGGTCACAACTCTGCATATTATGATGCAGCCACCGGACGTCATATCCTGGTCACACATACACGTTTCCCTGCAACATCAACTGACTATCCCAACAACGAAGAAGCTCATGCTGTTCGTGTTCATGAAATGTTTGTGAATAAAGCGGGATGGTTGGTTGCCTCACCACAGCGCTATGCTCCACTTGAGGGGCAAAATGTTGTTGATGTCAATGAAATTCCCGGTTACTACAAATTTGTTAATCAGGGTAAAGCTGTCAATACGGCTGCGATTAAATCAACGTATATTGCATTGAACACGGATCGCAGTGTGACTGGTTCTGAATCGGGTAACTGGGCTGCACAAGGTGGCGATGCTATCAAGCTGGAATTAACGTCAGGTGTTTATTTTGGTGTTGTCAAATGGCAATGGGATGACAACCTGAAAGAGCTGGTTCCAGTGTTTTCTGCAATGGCTGCTGGTGGTGAAACGGTGTTTGGAACGCGAGTTGACCCCATTACGGCAACCAGTGAAGCGCTGGCAACAGTGGCTGATGCCCTGGATGTTAAAACCGAATTAACAATTTCCGATGAAGGTTATTCTTTACCTACTGCGGGTAAAAACGGCGCGGCCATTAACTGGGAAAGCAGTAATGAATATTACATTGGCAACAATGGTAATGTCTTTATCCCGACACCGGATCTTGGTAATCAAACAGTAACCCTGACGGCCAATATTACGCTCAATGGTCAGAGCACTACGAAAGAATTTACGGTTACCCTCTATGCACGCCCCGTCTTTAGAAATGCTGTTGCCCATTACAAGTTTGAAGATGTATTAACGGATGCAATGGGTAATTATGCATCGGCGAGTGCCACAGATAATAATTTATTAAATCTGGGGGCAACCAGTCCGGCGTATTCAGCAGGTTATGCTGGCCAGGCTTTCCAATTCAATGGCAATAATGGCGTACGCTTGCCTGATGACATCATTAAAACCAGTGAATATACCGTATCTTTCTGGATGAAGGCGGAAGCATTGACTGCCTATACGCCCGCATTCTTTGCGGCAACAGCTGACAACCAGTGGATCAGCTTTATCCCGGATAGTGCAGCGCACTTTACGACGACATCCCTTGTCTGGAGCTATATCTTCCAGGACGGCACAGTAGAAACTGATGATTGGAACCAGATCGTACACACAGCTAAAGCACCGTTAAATCAGTGGCAGCATGTGGCAATTACTTATGCTGATGCCACTATGAAGCTTTACATTAATGGTAGTTATGCAGGTTCAATGCCCCGTCAGGATATTTTCAGTGCTGCCGGTGGTGGTTTGTTTGCACTCGGTGTTAATTATGGCTGGGATATACCATTCAAGGGTCAAATTGATGAGTTTATTGTCTATGACTATGCACTGAACAGCCTTGATATTAATGGTGCCGCTATTAATAACCTGACAGATCCCTCCTTATTTGCCGGCTTTGTGAAAGATGCGCTGGTACTGGGTGATATGTCGGCAGTGCGCGAAAACTTTGAGCTTCCTCGTGTAGGTCCTTTTGTGTCCGGCATTAGTTGGGCTTCCAGTAATGAGACATTCCTGAAGCCTGTTAATGGGGTGGCGGAAGTGACTCAACCCAGTGCCTTACAAGGCGATCAGGTCGTAACTCTAACGGCGACCATTACGTTTGAGGGACAAGTACAAACCAAGACATTTGACGTTACTGTCAAGTCACTCGCACCGGCAGAGTACAGTTTTGAAAATGATCTGCTGGAAGCCAAAGGTGCCTATGGTGCTGGAAAAATTACCGGTGATCGTATTCTGGGGGCAGGTGGTAGTGTCACTTACGTTGAGGGTGTGAAAGGTTCAGCGCTGAGCCTGGATGGCACATCAGGTGTGAGGTTGCCAGATAACCTGATTACTGGAAACAGCTATTCTATCGCCATGTGGTTGAAGCCCGCTGCATTCACCAACTTCACGACGGCGTTTTTCGGCGGTGCCTCGGGTACTTCCTGGCTTAGCCTGGTGCCATCCATGAATGGCAGCAATAAAACCCGCCTATGGGCAGACAAGGGGGGGTATTTCGATAAGGGTGAGCTGGACATGCGCATACCCCAAAACGCATGGACCCACATTGCCATCACTGTCGATGGTGACAATAGTGACACGGTGAAAATATACATTAATGGTGTACTTAAACTGGAATCCACCGGCTTCCCGCGCGTATTCACTGTACCGGGTGAAACCAATGAATTCGCCATTGGTGTGAATTATTGGGATACCCCCTACAACGGTGCAGTTGATGAGCTGAAGATTTTTAGTGGTGCCATCACAGCTGAATCGATTGGTGAACTATATCAAGAGGGGTCAGCTTCTGTAGCTCAATAACGTGAACAGGGGGAGTTCGCTCCCCTTATCTGACCTGTTGAGATGGCGAGAAGTCGGTCGTTCAGAACTGATTTTCAGTTACACATAAAGAACGGCCAGAACCGATATTAATAAAAATTCTGGAGTCACATCATGTACTCAAAAAAAGCTTTGTCTAGTGCAATACTGGCGGTGATATTGGCGCAGTCTGCTATTGCCCAGGAAGAACCGCAGGAACAAATCGAGGAAATTGTTGTTCAGGGGATTAGAGGAAGTTTGAGCAAAGCGCTTGATATCAAGCGTAATAACATTCAAATTGTTGATTCGATTGTTGCTGAAGATATTGGTAAGTTTCCTGACAACAACGTTGTGGAGGCTTTACAGCGCGTAACCGGTGTCCAGACTACCGGTCGTGGCTCGGGAGAAGTTAGTACGGTGTCTATTCGTGGTTTGACCGATGTGCACACTACGGTTAATGGTCGCGATATTTTCACCGGTGCCGGTCGGTCGGTAGCCCTGCAAGATATTCCTGCGAGTTTATTATCCAATGTAATGGTCTACAAAACTCGTTCAGCAGATCAGGTTGAGCGAGGCATTGCGGGTTCAATTGATATTAAAACCCACCGCCCGTTTAATTTTGACGGGGAAAAAATTGTATTAGCCGGTCGCGCCATTTATGGCGATCAGGATGGAAAAACGGATCCGAATATCAGTGCATTATTTAGCAACCGTTGGGAAACATCCGCCGGTGAGTTCGGTGCACTCTTAAACCTATCGTATGTTAAGACCAATTATCGTGACGATACGATGACTGCGGGTGCTGTATTTCCCTATTTCTCTGCTAATCCGCACTTTGCCTACTCACCTTATGAAATGATTCCAAATAACTACAATGCGGAAGGTGTAGGTGATGGCAGCTTAATCTGGCAGGCAGGTCTTGAGAACGGACTTCCCTATGCACCGGGTTCGACCCTGAACATAGGTGGTGAGGCGGTTGATTATTTGCTGATGCGTGACGCGGTGTTTGGTACATCTTTTACCGGTAAGCGTGAGCGCCCCGCGGCCAGTGTTTCCTTCCAATGGGCTCCTAACGATGAGCTGGAAATCCTTGCGGAAGGTTTTTATACCGGATACAAAAACTCATCACAAAATGCCATGTGGTTCTCTAATACCCTGGAGCATGGCGATGGCAATATCGATATCCCCGTGATTTATGATGGTACCGTCGTCGTTAAAGAACACCAGGGACGGAACAATGGTGGTTTCCAAAGTGGTGATTACTCCTATGGTGAAACAGATAGTTATTTGTATGCCTTGGGCGCCAAGTGGGAACCATCGGATAAATTAACCATTAATTCAGAGCTGGTATATCAGGACAGTAAATACACTACGGACTTCTTCGCCATGCGCTTTGCAAGAACAGCCTATGGCCTCGATGTGGACTATAACAATAAGGACGGTTTGCCATCACTGCATTTTTGGGATAACCCTGCTACTCCATCTCTTGATGAGTCTGATATGGCTGCTATTGGCAATTGGACTGCTTCAACGATATGGGACAATGGCGGCGGTAACTCCGGTGACTCAACGGCATTCACACTGGATGTGGAATGGCATGTCGATAACGGGTTTATCAATTCAGTTAAAGCCGGTGGACGCTATGAAGTTAGAGGGGCGCAAGAGTTTACCCGTGGACAAGACTCTTCCTCTGTTGCAGGTATTAGCCTGACTGACTTAATGGATCAGCTGGTTGCCAATGGCGCCAAAGGTGATGGCTCCGGTTTGATTTTTACGGTTAATGATTATTTTGATGGCCGGGCAGATATCTTTGACAGTTTTATCACCGCTGATGGTTCCTATTTATTAGACAACGCAGACGCTGTCCGCGCCGTCTACGGCTTGGAAAAAGAAAACGTTTACAAGACTTTTGATATTGAAGAAACCTCGGCTGCACTTTACCTCACCAGCAAGTTTAGTCTTGGTGACGATATCAGTGGTGAACTGGGCGTGCGTTATGTTTCCTATGAGCAGGACATGCAGTTCTGGTCAGAAACGTCAGCACAATCTAACCAATACAACTATAGCGAAGGTAAAGGCGACGCAAGCAAAGTCCTGCCAAGCCTGGTTGTGAACTGGAATGTTACGGATGATGTCGTTGCTCGTGCATCCTATACCCAGACATTGCGTATGCCCAACTTCGCGGATTTGAATGCACTGCAATATTGGTTTGATCCTGTGACCAGTATCCCCTATGGAACCGGTAATGGTGGCAACCCGGATTTACAGCCTACGGAATCAACTAACTATGATTTATCACTGGAGTGGTATTTTGCAGAAGGCAGCTCACTTTATGGCGCCTGGTTCAAGCGAGAAATTGATGGTTTGGTGATTGCGGGGCGCAAAACCGTGACCAGAACGGGGGACGATGGTGTCACTCGTCCCTATGTACTGAGCGCCCCCGTCAATGCGGCTAATGGTGAGTTGTCTGGTTTGGAGATTGGCTTTGTTCACTTTCCAGATTATCTGCCCAATGCTTTGGATGGTTTAGGTATTCAGGCAAGTTTCACACTATTGGATTCTTCACAATCAACACCGGAGTTCGATACGGACGGTAATATCAGTCGCTATGTTGACTCAAAAATGGCGGGTGTTTCTGATTCTTCCTACAGCGTTGTACTGGCATATGATAAGGATGCATTTGAAGCTCGCTTGTCTTATGTGTGGCGTGAAGAATTCTACACGGGTAATGAGGCGGCTATTTTTGCTAACCCAATCCAATTCTGGAGCCGTCCGGAGCGTAGTCTGGACTTTCAGTTAAGTTATGATGTGTTGGATAACCTCACCTTGACCTTCGATGCAACTAACTTACTGGATGATGTCTATCAAAGTTATTACGGTAAGGGAAATCAAAACCTGTTTAACTTTGGTAATGCCGTTTACTCAAAAACCTATGCCTTGGGTGCGCGCTATTCGTTCTAGGGTTATTAGCGTTTAAAAAAGCCCCGCTCGCGGGGCTTTTTATTGTCGGCGATATTGTCAATCAATCTTTTTCAGCCTGGATCTGGCTTTTTGATTTTTATTGTATATAATAATACAAAATGGGCGACGAATTTCATCCCCCCGAAATCTATCGCATCGTTTTTGAGTTATCCGCTTTGTCGTTGGATGGTGTAACAAGCCCTTGTTAACACCAGATTTTATGCCGCTGCAGTTGCCTGTAGCGGCTTTTTTGTTTTTGCGGTCATCGCTCGTTGTTTGATGATAAATCTGTGCCTGCAGCAGTTTTTGTGCAATGAATATTGCGTCACTTACGTCATATCTATCCCATTCTTTGCTTTTTGATTTTTTATCTTATTAGAAGATTTTGCTGGTCTATACTCTGCCAGGTCGGTGTATTTAGCCGCCAAAAATTACCTGCTCTGTCGAGTAGCAGGCTTAACCACTCCAAAACAAGCACATGCTTTCTATCGGCGGAGATTCTAGTGGGAAGTTTATCGCTCAGGCTAAAAATCCTGTTTAGTGTGACGGCCAGTTGTCTGGCTGCAGTGATTACAACGGCCATCTTTATGGCGCAATCCGGTATTCAAACGACGCGCGATACCATTATTAAAGATTCTCAAATCCTGGCCCAGGTGTTGGGTGAGGCAAGTACTGGTGCGATTACCTTTGAAGATACTGCTACGGTCAGTGCATCGCTGGCGGCACTCAAGCTCAGTCCCAGGGTGATTTCGGCGGCGGTCTATGCCGACAACAAAGCATTTGCCTGGTATGTGCAAGGCCGCGACGCGGAAAGTGCCGGTACAGAAATCCCCTCACAGCCGCCCGCGCCCGGTATTGTAGAGCGCGATGGTTTGGTGGAAATTACCGAAGCGATCTATAGCGATTCACAGTTGGTTGGTGTTATCACGTTACACATTAGTATGAGCGAACTGAGCGCTATTGTTGCCGAGGCGATTAAATATTCGCTGTTAGTGATCCTGGTGTTGGGGCTATTGGCACTCCTGGTGTCTTATCTGGTGCAGCGCAGCATTGTGCGCCCCATCAATCATATTGTTGATGCCTTGCATAACATTTCGGAAGGTGAAGGTGACTTAACCCAGCGCTTGCCGATATCCGGCCGCGATGAGGTTGCGGAATTAGCCAGTTGCTTTAACCGTTTTGTCGAGCGCTTGCAGACAATCATTGCCCAGGTGGTAAAAACGGCAGACAGTTTGCGTGAGGATGCCGAACGCTTATCGCAGCTCTCTTCCGACAATGAAAAAGCCATCCTGCAACAGCAAAATGAAATCCAGCAGGTTGCCCAGGCGATCCGCGAAATGGCGATTGTGGTCGATAACGTGAGCCAGCGTGTTACCGAAACAGCCACTGAGTCACGCCAGGCTGATCTGGTCGCCGTTGCCGGCAAAGAGCGGGTGATGGCAACCATGATGCAGATTAAAAACCTGTCGGAAGAATTGAACGCGGCTACTGGTGTGATTGACCGTTTGCAGCAGGAAACGCAGAGCATCGGCGGTGTACTGGATGTTATTAAAGGTGTTGCAGAGCAAACCAATTTATTGGCGTTAAATGCGGCGATAGAGGCGGCCCGGGCCGGCGAGCAAGGTCGCGGTTTTGCGGTAGTGGCCGATGAAGTACGCACCCTGGCGTCGCGCACACAAAGTTCTACCAGTGAAATCCGTGAAATGATCGAAGGCCTGCAATCCGGTTCGCATCAAGCCGTGACCATGATGTCGGAGGGCAATAACCAGGCGGGAGCCTCTGTCGCGCGCGCCAACCAGGCCAGTGAGTCACTGGAGGAAATCACTGCAATTGTCGGTGTCATTCGCGACCGCACTAACCAGATTGCCACCGCTGCCGAGCAGCAAAGTGCATCGACTCGCCAGATGGAGCGGAATATCCATCATATTTCCAATGTCGCGGTGGATGCTGCCCAAAGTTCAAGCCATATCAGTACCAATACCCGCCTTCTGGCCGATAGTGCCAGCCATTTGGCAGAGCTGGTGGGCCGTTTTCGTGTTTAGTTGTTAAAGGTAGATAGTATGAAAAATGTGATGACTCTTTTTATCCTTGGCCTGGGAGCTGTCGGTGCCCAGGTACAGGCCTGTAGCAAGCCATCGGATAAACCCTCTTTCCCTGATCCCCAGACGGCAGTCAGTGCGCAGATGGTAAAAGCGCATAACGATGTCAAAGCCTATGTGAAAGCCATTGAGACCTATTTGGGCTGTGCCGGGCTGTCCCGGTCGGCAGAGAGAAAAGAAATGGACGAATTGAAAAAGTTTGCCGAAAGTTTTAACGAAATCGTTCGTGCCTACAAACAGCGTTCAGCAGGTTAATCGACGTGTAGTATCAGCGGTTCCATCGTTAACTTGATCGTGTGATTGGTTAGCGATGGAACCGGGCTGACAGAAACCTCCGCACCATCCTATTTATATTCTCCCGCTTGCTCCCATTTGCGTGGCGTCAACACTTGCCGCAACCTGCCCGATACAAAACACATATCGCACCAATGCCGTCACCTGAGTTGTCATGGGAAATGATATTGCTCACTCGTGTTTAAAGATATGCAATGGATGTTTTATTTTGTATTACAATATGCCATATTTTGAGGCTATAAAATAATCATTCACGGGATTGCGGACGGGAAACGGATGATCGTTTCCGGTGAAAATCCCCCAGGGAAATTGCTATGCACATGCGCAACATCATAAAACAAAGTACTTTCTGGCTTGGCAGTTGGCTGTTAATCGGATCTGCTTCCCTGCAGGCAGAGCCTGCCCTGGAGCTGTTTCCCCTTGAGCAGGTGAGGTTGCTGGAGAGCCCATTTTTAGCGGCGCAAAACACCAATAAACAATACCTGATGGCGCTGGACGTGGAGAAATTGCTGGCGCCGTTTCGGCGCGAAGCCGGGTTGCCCTATAAAGAGACTTATGGCAACTGGGAATCTACCGGATTGGATGGCCATATTGGCGGCCATTATATTTCTGCCCTGGCGCTAACCTATGCGTCAACAGGCGACCCTGCCGTTCTGGCGCGCTTGGAGTATGTGATTACAGAGTTAAAAAAATGCCAGGATAAAAACGGCAATGGTTATCTCGCCGGCCTGCCCGAGGGGGCAGGGATATGGCAGGAAATCGCGCGCGGTGATATCCGCGCGGATAACTTCTCCACCAATGAACGCTGGGTGCCCTGGTATAACCTCCATAAAACCTTTGCCGGTTTACGCGATGCCTATCGCTACACCGGTAATGAAACCGCTAAGGCCATGCTGGTCGCCTTTTCGGAATGGACATGGGCGCTGACCAAAGACTTGAGTGATGAGCAGATGCAAACGCTGTTGCACACCGAGCATGGCGGTATGAACGACGTGTTTGTCGATGTGGCCGATATCACAGGCGATAAGCGTTATCTTCACCTGGCAGAGCGCTTTTCGCACCGGGCGATTTTGCAACCCTTGCTTGAAAAGCGCGATGCGTTGACAGGCTTGCATGCCAATACCCAGATTCCCAAGGTGATTGGTTTTAAACGGGTGGGCGATGCAGAACAGTTAGCCGAATGGCAATCGGCGGCGGAGTTTTTTTGGGAGACCGTCGTCAACAAGCGCAGTGTGGCCATTGGCGGCAACAGTGTTCGGGAGCATTTCCACCCGCAGGATAATTTCCATTCGATGATCGAAGACGTGGAAGGCCCGGAAACCTGCAACACGTACAACATGCTCAAACTGACCGAGCAATTATTTTTGGATAATCCTCTGGGCAAATACGGGGATTATTATGAGCGTGCGCTCTATAACCATATTCTCGGCTCCCAGCATCCGCAAACCGGTGGATTTGTGTATTTCACGCCCATGCGTCCCAACCACTATCGTGTCTATTCCCAGGTGCACGATGGTATGTGGTGCTGTGTGGGCTCCGGTTTGGAAAGCCACAGCAAATATGCAGAGTTTATCTATGCGCGCGGTATGAAAAAAAGCGCCGGCTGGTTTGCCAGGAATATTCCCCAGGTCTATGTCAATCTGTTTATTCCCTCGCAATTGAATTGGAAAGAAACCGGTATCCGGTTGCGCCAGGAAAACCAATTTCCGGATGTGCCGGAAACGTCTATCGTGCTTGAATCCAGTGGCCGTTTTACCCTGCATCTGCGCTATCCTCAATGGGTGGAAGCCGATACATTGCAACTGCGCATTAATGGCAAGGTGGAAAAAATCAGCAGCCAGCCCGGCAATTACCTGGCGATTGAGCGGCGCTGGAAAAAGGGCGATAAGCTCGACATTCGTTTACCCATGAAACCGCACCTGGAATCCCTGCCAGATGGCTCATCTTATTATGCCGTGCTCTATGGACCGATTGTATTGGCTGCAAAAACCCAACCCTTTGCCCATGAACAATTGCGCTATTTTGCCGATGATTCACGCATGGGGCACATCGCCCAGGGACAGCAATGTCCATTGGAGGCCGCGCCTTTTTTATTAGGCAACAGCCAGGCATTTATCGAACAGCTTAAACCGGTAGCGGGTAAACCACTGACCTTCAGCGCAAAAGGTTTAATCAATGGCGCTAATCTGGATCAACTGGAACTCATTCCATTCTTCCGTTTGCACGAATCGCGCTACACCTTGTATTGGCCTTACACCTCCGCTGAGGGATTAGCTGGCGCGCGCAAGGCCGCGGCAGATGCCGAAGCAGAGCGCCTGGCGTTGTTGCAGCAAACCATTGACCAGGTATCACCGGGTGAGCAGCAACCGGAATCCGATCATTTTTATCAAGGTGAGCAGAGTGAGGCGGGCATACACGCGGGACGCCATTGGCGTCATACCCGCGCCTGGTTCAGCTATGTGTTAAATGATCCCAAGGTCGAGGCTAAAACCCTGCGCATTACCTATGCCGGTGTTGATGCCGGGAGAGCATTTGAAATCCGGATCAATGACCAGCGTATTGCCGAAATTGAATCCACTGGCGATGCGCGCGAATTTTTCACTGTGGATTATGCCTTGCCAGCAGCGCTGGTAAAAAATGCCCAAGGCAAATTAGTGGTGAAATTTATTGCTAAACCCGGATCGATTGCCGGTGGAATTTATGGGGTGCGATTGTTGCGTTAGGCGACATGGATAAACAACAGGATAGACTGCCCGGTTGCAGGATAAACCTGGATAGGCAGAAGAAAACAGGCGGGCGTATACCAGGGTATACGCCCGTTTATTTTTAATGGTGGGATTGCAAACGCTGCATCACTTCCATCGGTGAATTGCTGTTCAGTTTGGCGTCAATCACATCGGCTTGCGCGCGTGTCTGGTGCAATAACGACACCAGCAAGCGCACATCGTCATACATCTCACCGTGGGTTTCATTGGCCAAACGCCTGCCCATTTCCTGCGCCAGGCGTAACAATTCGGCCAGCTCCCTGGCGGTTTCGCGTTGCTCTTCCAGTAATATCTCGTGTTTCATGACATTGTTTTCCATCACTGGTACCTCGCCCGCAAAAAAGTACTGATTACCAGCATAAGACTTTCAACAGCACATCGACAGATTATTTACTGATAACCGCGCGAGTTTATTAACCAACAGTTATTTCAAACGTTGGCTGATGTAACTATCCAATTCCTTTTCATCGACTTGTGGCCAACCTTCGCCATCCCAATGCAGGTTGAGGATTTTCAGTTTTTGCAGGTAATTATCAGCGGCTTCATAGGCATGTAACACCAGGTAATCCTTGCCGTCCCAGGTATAGGCACTGTTATGGCCGAGTCCGACCCAGCGTTTGTTGCCTTTGATCAACAGGCTACCGCCGCCCTGGTTCATATCCCGGCCCGTTTTATCCAGATAAGGCCCCGTCACCTGTTTACTGCGGCCCACAACCAGGTGGTAAGTGGAATCACCTTTGCGGCAGCAGAGTCCCCAACTGGCAAACAAATAATAATAATCGCCCTTGCGCAATATAAACGGCGCTTCAATCTGCGCGCTGCCCGCCTGGCTGTCATCCATCAGTACCGAGCGTTCGAGTTTGGCGATGCTATGCCACTCCTGGGGCTCCGCAGGGCGGGTCAGGTCATCATTGAGTTTGAAGAGTTTTAATCCGCCCCAGAAGGAACCAAAACTCATCCACACCTGGCCATGGTCATCGGCAATGATCGCCGGATCAATCGCATTCCACAGGTCGCGCTGGGGAACGGATTCAATCACGATACCCTTGTCTTCCCAGCGGTAATCGGGGGAGGCCGGATTAAGCGTTTTATTCACCGTTACGCCAATCGCCGAGGTATTTTTGCCAAAGGCCGAAACGGAGTAATAGAGGTAAAACAGGCCTTTGTGCTGGTAAATATCCGGGGCCCACAAATGCCCGTCAAAGGAGGGCGAAACACGTTTGGCCCAGGTGGGCTCGGTGGCAAAGGCGCGGTCGGAGTAGCGCCAGTTAACGCGGTCTTTGGAGCTGTATATGGTGATGCCGGGGCCGGTACTGAACAAATACCAGGTATCGCCTTCGCGGGTCATGACCGGATCGTGCACATCGACCTGTTTGGCACCACAGGCAAGGCTTGCACAGAGCAGTGCAAGTGCGGACAACCAAGAGTGGTGCCAGTGCTGGCGGGTGATCGGGTGGTGGGTGGGCATGGGAACTCTCCTCTCATAAAACCGCTGCAGTGTCTTGGCAGGGTTAAGCTTTGTTGTTTATATTGTCTGACAATATTGCAATATAATAGTATTTGCTCATCCAGCTCAAGCCTGAATTATCCCGCCTTGCCCTGAAGCGGCGGATAGTGCGGTGTCAATTGCCAATGATGGGCCTGGATAAACGATAAAAACCGAAGAGGGAGCCCCCCATGCCAAACCTGATCAACCCGATAAGCCTGCTACTACTTAGCCTGTGCCTGCTCAGCGCCTGTACAAAGCCCACCATACCGGCAACAAAGACAGTGCAGGGCACAGATACCACAGCGCTGCCGCAAGCCCTGGTTCTCCAGCGTGCAGACCCGCAAATATATCGCACGCAGGAAGGGCGCTATTACTTTATTGCCACTGCGCCCGAATTTGATCGCATTGAATTGCGCGCTGCTGATCGCCTCGCGGATTTGACGCAGGCACCGGCACAGGTTATCTGGCGCAAACATGCGTCCGGCCCCATGAGCGCCAATATCTGGGCCCCGGAGCTGCATCGCTGGGACAACACCTGGTATATCTATTTCGCCGCGGGTGAGACCGAGCGCCCCGGCCATATCCGTATGTATGTACTGGCCAATGACCATGTCGATCCCCTGCAAGGCCAATGGCGTGAACTGGGGCGCGTCAACACCGCGCGCGACTCTTTCTCCCTGGACGCCACGGTATTTGAGCATCGCGGTGTGCGTTATTTACTCTGGGCACAAAAAGATCCGCAGAACCTGTTCAATTCCGCGCTCTACCTGGCCACCTTGGAAACACCGACACAGGTAGGCAGCCGTGAAGTGGAAATTTCCCGGCCTGACCTGGGGTGGGAAATCCAGGGCTACAAAGTGAACGAAGGCGCTGCGGTGATCAAACACAACGGCAGGATTTTTGTCAGCTACTCTGCCAGTGCCACCGACCATCGCTACGCCATGGGATTACTCTGGATTGATGAAACAGCAGATATTTTGAACCCGGCCGCCTGGAATAAAGCCCCTGAGCCGGTTTTTTTTACCCATGAAAAGTTGCAGCGCTACGGCCCCGGGCACAACAGTTTTACGCTTGCCGAGGATGGTAAAACCCCGGTGCTGGTATATCATGCGCGCGACTATCTCGAATTGCAGGGAGCTCCGCTCACCGATCCCAATCGCCACACCTACATTCGTCGCCTGCAATGGACAACGCAAGGTTTTCCTGACTTTGGTCAGGAGCGCGCCGACGACTTAGTGACACACAAACAGAGTACAAAATGACATCAACTGCGGCCATTACCCAACGCTTGTTCGGCACCACACCAGCGGGTGACCAGATCACGGAATACACGCTCACCAATGCCAAAGGCAGCATTGCCAAAATCATCAACTTTGGTGGCGTGATCACCGAACTCCATGTGCCGGACAGCCGTGGCCAACTGGCTGACGTTGCGCTGGGTTTTGAAACCCTGGAGCCTTATCTGGAAACCTCGCCTTTTTTCGGTGCCTTGATTGGCCGCGTCGGCAACCGCATCGCCAAGGGCAAATTTACCCTGGAGGGCGTGGATTACACACTCGCAGTGAACAACGGTGTCAACCATTTGCACGGTGGTGTGCAGGGCTTTGATAAAAAAGTCTGGCATGCCGAGCCATTTGACGATGCGCAGGGACCAGGCGTAAAACTCAGCCTGCTCAGCAGCGATGGCGACCAGGGTTACCCCGGCAATTTGCAGGTAGAAGTCACTTACCAATTCACACACGAGGATGCGCTGGTGGTGGACTACCGGGCAACTACTGACAAAGCCACGCCGGTCAATTTAACCCAGCACAGTTATTTCAACCTGACCGGGCAGGGCGATATCCTCAATCATCGCATGCAGATTTTTGCCGATCATATTACCGCTGTGGACGACACCCAAATCCCCACGGGTGAATTGATGCCGGTTGCCGGAACCCCGTTTGATTTCCGCACACCGCACCGCATCGGCGAGCGTATCAACGCCGATCACGAACAACTGCGCTTCGGCCTGGGCTACGACCACAACTATGTGATCAACCAAGCACAATACAAAGCCTTAACCCTGGCCGCTCGCGTAGAAGAAGACAGCAGCGGTCGCGTGCTGGAAGTGTATACCCAGGAGCCCGGTGTGCAGTTTTACTCCGGTAACTTCCTCGATGGCAGCCATACCGGCAAAGGCAAAACCTACCACCAGCGCACCGGCTTCTGCCTGGAACCGCAACACCACCCGGACTCCGTGAATAAGCCGCAATTCCCCTCCGTTATTCTGCAACCGGGCGAGCAATATAAAACGCGGACAGTGTTTAAGTTTTTGGTGAAGTAGTTGGTTTCAGATGAAAAACACCCGGCACAGATGTAAATGTGTCGGGTGTTTTTTTATGAGCGGTATGTTGTTTTTAGAGAGGGCTTCAGCCAAAGGCGTGACCCTCCTCTACTATTTAGCTACAGGCTTCACTTGATTGATTTTTTTGCGCTTAACAACCAAGTAGTGTGTGATATATAGATCAGCTATTTCAGCTGCTTTTTCATATCTCTTTGGGATTTCAGGATCATAAATATAAACAGATCCATCTCTTTTCCTTTCGAAGACAACCCAGTGCCATTTATTTTTTACGCCCAGATTATCGATAGAGAGTATCGCCAGATCAGGAAGTTCATCTATTTTTGAGAATTTTATACGTCGCAGGGAAACAACTTCAATAGACTGCACCTTATCCGAAATACATCTCAAATGGCTTGAGGATGTATAAAACTCCCCGTTTTTCGACTTAACCAGAAATCCATGCTTTTGAGCAATACTTTTAATGCGGCCATATTCGATTCCTGCCAGCATGGCAACACATGCTAAACCACATCCAGTTTTATCTTGTTGCTTTATGAGACTAATCATGATTTACGTAGTCGCTCCAAAACGGAGCGAAGCAAAAAAACTTCACTATAACCGTCTTGTTATGCATTACTGGACACCAACCTTTTCTTTTACGCTATGATTTAGCTCGATAAAGTCCCTAAGTAGCTGATCACATATATCTTTCTCGGCACCGCACTTGGCACTTGTTTCCATGTAAATAGCACCATCTTTTTCTACTACAGAACGCTTAACATACGAAGGGTGAGCTGGATGATTCTCCGGTGTAAATGAGTAAAGTGTGTGCTCAGATTTTACTACTGCAATATGCCAGCCACGTTCAACTCTAAACTGGACTTCAGGGTTGGATTTTAATTGAAATAGAAGCTCTTCCACTACCAATCTTTCGGAACTTTGCCCTTGATAACCAAGATCCTCTTTTGCTGGGGAACTAGTGTTACAGCTAATTGATACTATTAAGATTACAAAAATTAAAATTTTCTTCATAGATTTCATTTTGTATATAAGGCCATGGTAAGCGACAGAATTTAATTTGTAAGTTTGTGGAGTATTTTTGCGAATCAAAAGCACAAAAAAGAGACTTACAAATTGTTGAGTGTACGGTGTTGGTATAATTTTTTTAGTTTTCTTGAGAAATATTCGTGGAAATGTATTTGCTTGCTATTGTAATGAGGGTTATTCCTGCAAACAAATACAGCACCTTGTCAAGATATGCTTGCACCGGTTCTGTCTGTGATGATAAGGCGAACGAAAGCAATCCTGTGCTGCCCGATACCACGAATAAACCACCCCAGATGTAAATCAAAGGTTTGATTGGCCCCTTGCTAAAAATTAGACTAAATAAAATTGCCAGTCTTAGCGCGACCCCCACAAGCATAATAACCTTTATAGGCATCGTCACCTGAGCTTGTTTCCAAAAAACTATCCAAACTCCATATGCGTCCAAAGCAAGTACTAATATGAGAATTGTCCACAGAACAAGACGGGCAATATTGGATTGAAACGTAAATGGCATCTGTAATTCCTCGAAAATTTTCCAGTAGAGCGAAGTGCAACGGTGCTTAAATTCCTTGTTAGCCTTTTTTGTTTTTTATAAAATCCATCAATTCTATGTATCCATTTAACATATTGGAACACCAGATTCGGCCAATGCCTTTAACCACAATGTAATCTGCCTGAACCAGCCATGAGTAACCTACCTTGGTGAGATTACCCCAAGGCACCACACGATAACCGCACAAGGGGCTTTTATAATAAATATTCTGGTTGTCGTACTTAAACGACACGAAAAATGCTTGATATGGAAAAAATATAGACGCTGCAACAAATCCAGATGCAACTAACAAAGCAGCAATTTCTTGTCCTTTGTAGGACTGACTCACGGCATAAATTATAAATATGGTAAATGGAATTAATACTGCCGAAAATAGTTTGAACGGTTTAGAGTAAGAGACAGTTTTCAGTTCCCCCTCTAATTCCGCAGTAGATTTTGTATACCTAATTATAAGATACACAGCCAGTCCCCCGATGAGACCGCTGACAAGTGGCCTTAGCCAATCAAATATGTCTTCCATAATTCCTCTGGGAGTTAAAGTCCAAAGTAGCGGCGCACTTTGGCGCGTTTAGCCCGTAGGGCGATACTGCCTTTGTTTGTTAGCACTTTATTGCTCATTTAGCTCAGTACGCTTAGATAAAATTTCTTTTTTGACTTGCTCTTGATCAGAGCCAATCTGTATATATTGGTTGCCTTGATTTATGGTGATATTTATATTCATTTTTACACCGCTATCTTTAGCTTTGTTCTTAGCGGAAAATATAGAATCAATCAGCTTGGTTATATAGTAAGTAGATACACCAGTTATAACACCAGCACCAATAGTAACCATTATATTTGTGATCTCTGGCGCTGAAAACCCTTCATCAATACCGAGGTATAGATCATTGTCTTTGAGCTCTTGAGTATGTTCTTGCATGTGCTCATCAAAGAACTCTTTGCCTCGACCTACAACCAAAATGCGAAATGACTTTTCTTCGATATTCATAAACTTCCTGTGAGTGCTAACGTCTGGCTTTGGGGTGGACTTGTAGCTGCGTAGCAGAGCGAGGGCTGTCCCCGCCCGAGGGGGCGACAACAGCCGTTTGTCAGGTGTCGTGCAGCTGATTGCCTGCACTATAGCTCAAGCTACCCACCGGATGAAGCGGAAAGGATGATTTGACCGGGGCTGACAGTCACTTGCAGCTCTGTGCCAATCGGCAGGTTAGCCTGCTCTAGCCAATAACCTTTGAGCAGGATAAACGGCACGAACCGTGGGCGGGATTTTTTGCGGAAGGTCGGGCTGTGGAACTGGTAGTCGTAATAACCTTCGCGGACTTTAAGCTGGCGTTGGTAGGGAAACTTTGCAGTCGAGCGGGACTCTGGCTTATCATTGCGCTTAGCCATGATGGACTCCTAATCAGTCTGTTGTGGTTAGCTGCCTCTGGGTGTTAGCGCACTCAGGGGTAGCGACTTTGAATTTGATTTAAAATGTGATTGCTTGGCTGCTCCTTTCTATTGGGTTACAAGCAAAACAATGAAACACCAAGAGGCTGTATAAATCAACAGTTTCTTGGTGTTTTTTTATGCGTGGGATTTGATGGGTTATTCTGCGGGTATTGATTTTTTGTCGCAGTTGATTGTTATGCGACACCCGCTCCGGGCCTCTTCGCTGAATAGTTTTTTCCGGCATATAAAAGTTCACTGCGGAGAATGTCTAGTCCTTGATAGTAGGGCTTAATGAACTCTGTCCGGAATTTCGATCCCTTGTACTCCCCGAGATAATCTGCAGCTTGCGGGAGATCCTGAAGCGAAAAAGAAGCTGGGCTCCCACTTTGAACAGGCGCTACGTGTTCAAACTCATTGATTATTGAGTTCAGATACTCTTCCATCTTGTCGATATTCGCTTGAAGCTCAATGTAGCGACTAAACAAGCCCTGAAAAGCTTCAACTTCTTTAGCAATTATCTCGATACGCAGTTGAACTTCGTTTACCTCTTCCATTAAAGATTGATAACTGTCAACCTCTACTGCTTCGGGGTACCCTCCGGTTTCAGGAGTGTTCGCAGCGCGGGTAAGTCTCCTCAATCGCTTCACCTCTACAAATGCTTCATTGAGCTTCTCAATGATCTTGCGGCGAAACTCATCCTTTGCTCTTGTTTCTTCTCGTTCGTGATTCAGTTTTGCGACAAGAAATGTAACGACATGCCCCGTAACAGCCACTACAAGTAGCTGTATAGCTGTTTTATATGTTTCCGAATATATATCAGAAACCTTTCCCGATGCAGCAAGAAATATGACCGCAAATAATGTCACGATTAGAAGCGTCGAAAGTGCAACGAACGCTGTTCTCATCTCTATCCTCTCAATTTTTCAAATTCCATATAACACTAAGCTTTGGGGCGACTGGAGCGTAGCGTAAGCCGTCCCAGCCGTGATAGCGGCGCCAAGAGCGCCTTGTTATGCGCTTTCTGCCATTACTTGATGAATTCTATCCATCAATCTTCTGAAGTGCATGTGATCTGACTTTTCTTCACAGCGCATCATAATATCTTCAGCTTCTCTCATAAGAACATGGCACTGCTGCATTCTTTCCTCTACAGGAAGATGCTTATTTGCGGATAGCTTTTCTATAAGATTGGAAATCCGTTCATACTCTATTGCGGAAATGCTTCCTCTGCGGCCAGAGCGACCTTGATTCATGATGGAGAATTCCATCATTTTTCTGAGCTCCCTCATTTCTGCCTGCATAATTTCAAATGCGAGGCCTTCTTTCCCGTCTTTAAGGTCTGGGATTTTTGCCGGCGTGTTCAGGGCAAGAAGTTTAACGATGGAGTTGACATTGCCGGCATCGCCATCTGCCGCAGCAGTTGCCAAAATAGAATCTTTAAGCTCTTGCTGGCTTCTTAATACGTCGTGATATTTCATTTCCTTTGAGTACTCAAGGTAGCGAAGTGGCGCGATATCAAATATTTTCGGAGTTCCTTTTTCTTGTATGAGGACTACCGGTTTATCAAAAGCTTGCCTGATGCCGAGCTCAAAAAGAACATTAGGGTTGCGAGTGCTAAGATCGCAAATTGCTATTGGTGCTTCTATTAGCTTATTTAAAATATCAAGATGAATGAGGTTAGATGCTTTAACCTCATCTGCTCTTTGAGATTTGTAGCCAGCAAGTTCGCAGGCTGGGGCAATGATGTTGTCATAGACGTGCTTGAAGTGGCCTTGAGGATAACCATCCTGATCGGCTATTGGCATAATGATGAAGCAATTCTTTTCTTTTTGTTCGGTCATGATTTAGTCTTCATTTAAGCGCATAACGAGGCTGTAGAAAAACAATATTACAAAATTGCCATTCTTAGCCCTTATTGAATTTAAGATTTTCCCACTATTTAAGCAACACTATTTACCACAATCACTCAATACTTAAAATTGAGCAATATCTTTTCCGGACAAGCGGTTAATCACGCTACCGTACCGTAATTCATCAACTTCTCGATATTATGTACCATACAATAGAGTCGCCATTGACCTTGTACGTTGGATTTTCCGCGCAAGGATCCGCTTGATTGTTAAGCATTGATTTGGCTTACTCCGAGTGCCAAAGCAATTTTTACAGTCTCTATTGCGGTTTCTGCCCCAAGTTTTTTTACACCTTTACTAAATATTGAACCAAAACTTTCTATTTTCTGTAAGGATGCTGGAATTGAATTCATTACCTCTAAGCCTTTTGGAGTTAGCACCACACCAAAAAAATCAAGATCTCCTGTGCTTGTATTGCACCACAAATAACCAGAGTCAATTAGCCAATTAATGGCATTAAAAACAACCTCTGATTCTCGTGTCAGGAGATCAGTTCTCTCCAATATTTCGCGCTCTTCATATAGCTCGACTATGCGATAGGCTATTTCCAAGCTGTCGATTTCAATTCTTACTGGAAAGTTTTCGAAACACTGCCCAAAAACGTCAGCAACGGTAAGATTAAATATTTCCATGTTGTTCATGTTTACTCCAATTCTTTATTCTGGAAAAGCTTAACGCCGCGATAAACGGTGGCTTTTAAGTTGCACTTTTGCCATAAAATGCAGCTTAAAAACCCTTATGACAGCTTTGTTATACATTTAGCCATTTACCGTTGTTACAGGAGGTATAACCGGAATTGAAAACTGTATTCGGCTTACTCTGCTTGTTTTTGACGTAGCAGTATCCTCACCGCCGACCGAGATACCCACAACTTTAATGCCACCCTTTACACCGGCCTTCTCTTCATCAGCTACGGTGACAGCAATGTCAAAATTGACGTTTTGAATTAGTGAAGCATTGATATTGTTTGTGCCACCCCGGCTCGGGTTGATAACGCCATTTACACCATTCTTGATTGTTTCATTAATTGCCAATTGCACACCTTCTTGGATTTCACCTAACGTGCTAGCAATGAATTCTTTTAGTTCCATTCTTCTCTCCTGGTGGTGTATACCGCCGCGGTAAACGGCAGAATTTAAGTTGCGGTTTTGTGGAATACTTTTGCGCAGCAAAACCACAAAGCCGCGACTTAAATTCTGTCCAGTGGAGCGAAGCGGAAGGAACTTAACCCGCTTTGTTACACGCTGGAATTGGCCACATGTTTAGCTAATTTTTCTTCTATTTGCATAAGCCTAAGAATTGGAGACTTTAGCTCCTTTGTTTCTATGGCTGCATACTTTCGTAACTGCAATAAGCAATTTTGATATGCTTTATTGATAATTGGTTCAAGCTCTACGCCAAATTCAGTGCGAAGATTATTTTGAATTTCTTCAATGTCTCGCATTTGGTTGTTCTTTGCGCCTACCCCTTGGTTTTTGACGATGGGCGACCACAGCATAAAATGCTTTTCATAACCCTCGAAGTACTTATTTGCGTACTGAATGTTTTTGCGAAACTTTTTAGTGAAACGTTCAACGTTGTCAGGTTGACGTTCTTTTACATATTGAAGTCCAGTTACAAGGTGCGTAGCAACTTCGCATATGTAAACTATCCTATTTTTAGGATTTATACCAACAACGTCAATTTCCCCCTGAACATCCGGAGTGTACAAGTTGTACTCAACGAAGTCACAGCCCAGAAAGTATTTTAAATATTCCCCTACAATTTCTTCACCTGGGTTTTGCACGGACTCTCCTCAAAACGTGTAACGTTGTGCTCAACGGCAGTTTGTAAGTTGTGGTTTTGTGGGTTACTTTTGCGCAGCAAAACCACAAAGCCGCGACTTACAAACTGTCCAGCGCACGAAGTGTGCGGGTTGCAACACTTTGTTAGCTTATTTTTCTTAAAACTAAGTCTTCAGAGTTAAGCTGTATATTTTGCAGATTAACTTCTACTTGGGTCAAGAAGTCTAGTGAGGCCTGGCACCATTCAAGAATATTAAAAAAGAAACACCAGGCTTTACCTGCCTTTCCTTGTTCAGTTCCAGACAATGTTAAAGTTCCTGCCCACCATAATAAACTCTCATGTTTTTCATATGAGCCAATAGCGTCGATTTGAAACGATTTTGCATGAATAATTTTATGGAAAATATACTTTATGTCCTTTTTCTCTTTAGTTCCGTCGGCTTTTATTCCTGAGTTATAAATATGAACGGAGCTGTTTAGAGTAAAACTAATGCCGTTAGATTCCAAAAGCTCTATGGCATTTCGCAGCTTGACTGCTATTTCGAGAGAATAATTGCTTACAGTAGATTTTGTATGCCGCCAGTATTGCTCTTTAGAAATGAACCGTTCCGCATTTTCCACTCCAATTCCATAACGTGAAGTAAAGCTTTCCGCTGCAAGTGCCATTTGGATTAGCAGATAAAGCTTTTCTCTGATTCCGTCGATTTCAATAAAGTGAGCCATATACTTCTAATATCCCTACAGTGTGCAGATTAAGCTAACGACGTGCGCATGAGCGCGAGTTTACGAGCGTCTGGCCGCCGCTCGCGGCGGCGTAATGCCGCACCTTGTTAAATGCACTAGGGGGTAATGATATTTATTGGATAACCTATATCATTTCTGGTTTCAATTTCTGATCCACTGTGTTTGTTGAAGCCCTTCAAACCATCTAATATTTTACGAGCATCACTATCATTACTATCCCAATCGTTAAATATGTGTATTTCATTAACCACTCTAATAGCATGAGTAAATTTTACTTTCTTATCGACAAGCTCACATAAATAGGCGGATTGAATTTCCAGCTTATCTTTGGATGATAATTTTAAGCAAAGATTCTCTCCTCCTTCATGAGCCACGGAGGGGTATACCCAACCATCGTAGTCAAATTTGCATATCTCTTGGCCAATAACATTGCTAAGAATATATGCCGTATCACTATTTTTTAGAAAATTCCTTTTTATAAAGTCAGAAATTATATCCAATTTCTTTTCTGTTTCAGGTGTGAATCCACCTTCAAAATTCCCGCCGACACCTACACCAAACACGTTTATAGGAGATATGGCCTTATATGCAATAAGAAGAAATGGATCACCTTCTTTGATATGAGTTTCATTTATCGGAGTGCAATATTCTTTAGGAGATATGTAAAGAAGCTGCTCCATCGGCCTATTTAATCTTCCGCGTTTAATCACTTCCTTTGGTGCTTCCCAAAAGTCACTGTATTTCAAAACTAAGATCTCTCGTTTTAACTTCCTGACACGATAAAAGATTCCACCTTCCTTGTACTCCCGAGCTTCACTTTTAAATGCCGATACTTTAAGTTCACCGACTTCAAAAAGGATGACATTCATTATTTTCTCGAGAGCATCTTCGTACTGTAAATGAGGATCCAAGCTCTCAAAATCGGATATTTTATCTTTGATCTCTTGAATAGAGAGAGCTGATAATGCAGTTTCTATGATATCGTTCATTCGTTTCTTCGCGTCTGTATGGTTGAACATTTAACGCTAAGCACAACGGCAGTTTGCAAGGCGCGCGTTGCGGGATAATTTTGCGCAGCAAAACCGCAAAAAGCGCGGCTTGCAAACTGTCCAGCACGCGAAGCGTGCGAGTTGCTGCGCCTTGTTAGCCGCCGCGATTGTATATAGTCATAAAACTAAAAGAATCAGGCTTAATTTCTTCCTTAAGAAGCTGTTTCTTTTCTATAACATACTTTTTTAACCATTCAAGTTTTTCAACAACTCTAAGGTCTGTTGAAAATTTCTCCAAATCAGCTTCGATTTTTCCTATTACCGTGTTCTTTACAGCATCAATTGTAAGAGTCTCAGTTCCAGCAACGAATTGCCCACTTCTTTGTAAAACGTTGAAAGGGTTAACAAAGTATGCATCTCTTTCAATCTCTGACACAAAAGGAACTTCAGTATACATTGAGATTAAATCAGGATCTTTCGTTGAAAGGTCATGCTCCCATTCAAATACATTCTTTCCTAAATCCTGATCGAACTGAAGCCTTGGAAAAATAACTTCCTTAGATTCAATTTCATGGGCGCGCTCTACAGCGGGACCGAAGAAACCTAATTCATCAATAAATACATCACCAAATGAAACGCCACCTCTTGCAAGAAATCCTTTACTCATTAATCTAAGAATGGTTAGCGAAACATTGTACGCAGCAATATACGAAAGGTTTATATCATTTTTTCTTTCATTTGGAATGCCATCTTTATAGTAGAAGAAGAAATATGCACAATCTGAAAATCCGAATACCTTTCTATCATATATAACATGAGATATTTCCTTCTGGCGCTGTTCATGAATAGCTACCTCTTCATGAAAAAGCCGATGAAGCTCATGCTTCGTCGAGAAGTCGGTGATATTTTTATATCCAATCACATCGACAAAAATGGCAACCATTTTTTTATAAGACATAAATACTCCATATTGCTGGCTAACAATATTATTAGACGGAAAATTTCTATGTTTCACACCCGCAAAGCTTCCGTCTAAGTTTAGGGCGTAACTTTATAGCATTTCCACAAAATCCATACATTACAATTATTTAGAAACACTGAACCCTTTTGGTTCAGGCATGAAAGCCGGAAAGTTTCCAGCCTAATCTGACGCCTTAACGTGCTCCGTTGATTTGTAGCCGAAAAGTCGTTTCGATTGCCATTACACCCGATTACCACCCTACACACCCCATCCTGCCGGGCCGTGAGCAGGATACGGGTGGCGTCTGATTCCCTTATCACCTTGGCATCCCCGCATTTTCCCGGTACACTCTAATTGTCTTATAATATTAAGACAAAAGTCATTCATCGAACCTTCCTGCTAACAATAACGAACAGGTAAAACACTATGTATAAGCGTATTTTGGCCGGTATCGGCCTGTGGTTTTGCAGTGTGGCGGCCTCGGCTATTACCCTTAATGGTCTGATAAATTCCCATGATCCGGGGACGATTACCAAAGACGGTAGTACCTATTTCCACTTCACCACGGGTACCGGGATCTGGTATTCCACCTCGACTAACCTGACGACCTGGACCGGCGGCCCCGGCCCGGTATTCAGTTCCTATCCCTCGTGGATTTATAGCAAGGTGCCCAATTTCAGCGGGTCTTTCTGGGCGCCGGATATCATCCACATGAACGGCTATTTCTACCTCTACTATTCGGTATCTACCTTCGGCTCCTCGGTGTCGGCGATTGGTGTAGCGCGCAGTGCGTCGCTGACCAGCCCCAGCTGGCAGGACCTGGGTATCGTGGTGGAATCATTTGGTGGCGGCTCGGAGATCAACGCGATTGATCCGGCGCTGTACCGCGACCATGATGGCAAGGTGTATATGAGCTATGGCTCTTTCTTTGGCGGCATCGGCCTGGCAGAGATTAACCAGTCCACCGGTAAGTTGAATGGCAGTGTGACCAAGATTTACGGCGGTAATCACGCCGATATCGAAGCGCCCTATATCACACGCAACGGCGATTATTACTACCTGTTTATCAACCGCGGCGCCTGTTGCCAGGGGGCCAGCAGTACCTATTACGTGCAGGTGGCGCGCTCCACGTCTATCTATGGGCCTTACACTGATGTGCGCACCATCCTCCCCAATGTGGACGGCAAGTATAAAGGGCCGGGCCATATTGGCGTGTTGAAGCAGGATGGCTGTAACTATGTATCCACCCATTACTACGATCTTAATGACAACGGTGCAGCCAAGCTGGATTTGTTGAAGATGACCTACAGCAATGGCTGGCCGACCTTGACGCGCAGTTTCTCGGTGGCCAGTTGCGGCGGGGTTAGCGATGGCTTGTACCGCATTACCTCGCGTCACAGCAATAAAGATTTAATGCCTGCGGACAAGTCCACCGCCAATGGTGCCATGGTCCAGCAGGTGGCCTGGAATAACTACCGCGCACAGCAGTGGTACCTGATCAACCAGGGCACGGGTTATTACAGCCTGATCAATGCCAATAGCTTGAAAAGTATGGATGTCTACGGGGTTTCCACCGCCGCAGGTGCCAATATCGCCCAGTGGGATTACTGGGGCGGCACCGGGCAAAAGTGGAGCCTGACCAGCAGCAGCGGCTATTACACCATTCGTTCGCAGCTGAGTAATTTACCGCTCGATGTACTGAATTTCAGTACCGCCGACGGTGCCCAGATTATCCAGTGGACCGCGACCGGGGCAAACAACCAGCAGTGGACGCTGACACGCTTGAAATAGGTTGACCCATCACAGCAGCGCCTGCGAGAGCAGGGCGCTGCTGTTCTATAAAAACAATGTCATTGCCAACGACAACTGATCTACGACAAAAAAGGAGTAAAACCATGATGCAGAGAATCCATCGCCTGTGGGGGCTGGTCGGCGTGCTGATGTTATTGCCAGTGCTGGCAGCCTGTAGTGTAAATCTGCCTGCACCGCTCACCAGTCCCGACCGGCAGTTGCAGGTGCGGGTTTATCTCACCCCGGACAACCGCCTGGCCTACGATATTCATCGCCAGGGGCAAGCGGTGATCCTGGCATCGGATTTGGGGTTGCAATTGCAGGAGGCGGACTTCTCCCGCGATCTTAGTATCGTCGACGTCTCGGCGGTTACGCCGGTGAGCGATCGCTATGAAATGCTGGTGGGCAAACAGCGCTGGATCGATT
Organism: Cellvibrio japonicus Ueda107; assembly: GCF_000019225.1. Classification (NCBI taxonomy): domain Bacteria; kingdom Pseudomonadati; phylum Pseudomonadota; class Gammaproteobacteria; order Cellvibrionales; family Cellvibrionaceae; genus Cellvibrio; species Cellvibrio japonicus. Next base: position 965,937 of record NC_010995.1, read on the forward strand.
ACCAGGCCAATGAGCAAACCCTGACCCTGGTCAATGCACAGCAGCAGCGATTAGCGGTGACCTTTCGCGTGTCTGACGATGGCGTGGCTTTTCGCTATCGCGTCGATTTTCCCGGCCAAAAACATTTTTTGAAAGAATTGACCAGCTTCCAGTTTGCGCCGGACAGCAAAGCCTGGTTGCAGCCCATGTCGGTAGCGCAAACCGGCTGGAGCAATACCAATCCCTCCTATGAAGAACATTACCAAATGGGGATTCCGGTAGGCACCGCATCGACCCTGGGGGCTGGCTGGGTATTTCCCGGTTTATTCCAGACCGGAAAACACTGGGTACTGATTTCCGAAGTGGGTATGGACGGCAGCTGGCATGGCTCGCGCCTGCACGATCAATCGCCCGGTGGTAAATACACATTGGATATTCCGCAAGCCGCAGAAGTTTTTACCGATGGCGCACTGCTGGCACACACCCAGGATGCCTTGGTATCGCCCTGGCGCCTGCTCGCCATTGGCGATTTGGCACAGGTGATCGATTCAACCCTGGGTACCGACCTGGCGGCACCGGCCGTCAATTTCCCGCGCGACCTGCTCAAACCCGGTCACGCGTCCTGGAGCTGGGCGCTGTTGAAAGATGACTTCACGGTATTTGAGGTACAGAAAACCTTTATCGATTATGCCGCTGACATGCATTGGGATTACACCCTGGTGGATGCCGATTGGGATCGCAAAATCGGCTACGAAAAATTGCAGCAGCTGGTGGATTACGCCGCGACCAAAAATATTGGCATCCTGGTGTGGTACAACTCGGCGGGCGCTTGGAACCAAACACCTTACACACCCAAGAGCCAACTGCTAACCCACGCCCAGCGCGAGAAAGAATTTGCGCGCTTGCGCCAGATAGGCGTTAAGGGCGTGAAGATTGATTTCTTCGGTGGCGATGGCCAATCCATGATGGCCTACTACGTGGATATTTTAAACGATGCTGCTGCCCATGGCCTGCTGGTGAATTTCCACGGCGCCACCTTGCCGCGTGGATGGCAGCGCACCTATCCCAACCTGATGACGGTAGAAGCGATTCGCGGTTTTGAATTCACCACCTTTACCCAGGCCGATGAAGATGCAGTCGTTACCCAGGTCGCTATAGCGCCTTTTGTGCGCAATGTATTCGACCCTATGGATTTTACCCCGATGGTGTTCGGCGATATTCCCAATATCCAGCGCCGCACCCACAACTCGTTTGAATTGGCGCAGTCGGTGTTGTTCCTCTCCGGCATCCAGCACTTTGCCGAAATTCCCGAGGGTATGGCCAGTGTGCCGGCTTATGTAAAACACTTTTTACAAACCCTTCCTGTTCAATGGGATCGCAGCCGCTTTGTGGACGGTTTTCCCGGCAAATATGTGGTGATTGCCCGCCAGGCGGGTGATACCTGGTATATCGCAGGCGTCAACGCCGAAGCGGAGAGCAAAACCCTGACCTTGGACTTGTCGTTTGCCGATGGCAAACAGGGCGTGTTGATCGGCAGTGGCGACAGCGAGCGCCGTTTTGTGCAATCCGCTGTGGATAGCCGCAAGCCCTTGACGATCACCCTCAAGCCGGCAGCCGGTTTTGTCATTCGATTGCAATAACCATTCGAGACCCAAAAAAACAGAATATTCAAAAACGAAGAGAGTATGTGGGAGAGAGACCAATGAAAAAATACCTATGGCTTTGCTTGCTACCCGGCCTATTGCTGGGTTGTGGCAAGGAAAAAAGTTCGGCGGCCGCCGATGCGGCGGTTGCATCCGCCGATAATGCATCGCCTGCTGCCGCAAACGCCGGCATGCCAGCGGAGACATTTACCAACCCGATTTATCCCAACGGCGCCGACCCCTGGCTGGAATATTTTGAGGGCAATTATTATCTGACAACGACGACCTGGACTTCGCAACTGGTGATGCGCAAATCGCCGACACTCGCCGGTTTGGCGAATGCGACACCGGTGTATATCTGGTCCGAAAGTGAGTTGGAGCGCTGCTGTAATTTTTGGGCGTTTGAATTCCATCGCCTGAAAACCGAAAAAGGTTATCGCTGGTATGTGATGTATACCTCCGGTATTGCCGAAAACTTTGATCGCCAGCATTTGAGTGTGATTGAGAGTGAAGGCGATGACCCCATGGGGCCCTATACCTATAAAGGGTCGCCTATGCCGGACAGCTGGAATATCGATGGCAATTACCTGGAGCACAACGGCCAGTTGTATTTGCTCTGGTCTGAATGGGTGGGCGATGAGCAATCCATCTTTATCGCCAGGATGGTGAATCCCTGGACCATCACCGGCGAGCGGGTGTTGATTGCAAAACCGGAGTACGAGTGGGAAAAATCCGGTATGAAAGTCAACGAAGGGCCGGAGATAATCAAGCGCAATAACCGCACCTTTATGGTGTATTCCGCCAGTTTTTGTAATACACCGGATTACAAACTGGGCGTGATTGAATTGGTCGGCGACGATCCGTTAAAACCGGATTCCTGGCATAAATTTGACCAGCCCTTCTTCAGTCGCGCCAACGGTGTGTATGGGCCTGGCCATAATGGTTTTTTCAAATCGCCGGATGGTACGGAAGACTGGTTGATTTATCACGGCAATGCCAGCGAGCAAGAGGGCTGTACCTCTACCCGTTCACTGCGCGCGCAACAATTTACCTGGACAGACGATGACTTGCCCTTCTTTGGCGAGCCAGTTGCCAGCGGTGTTCCGGTGCAAGCACCTTCGGGCGAGAATGGCCCGCTGGTGACAAAGGTGCAGGGCACCCAGGTACAACTGGTCAATAAAGCCGATGGACAATGCCTGGTGGTGGATGCCGAGGGCGCACGCCAGGCCGATTGTGCACAGGCGCAGCCCTGGACATTGGATTACACCACTGCAGGCCGCTATCGCCTGGTGACGTCCCAGGGTGAATTTTTAAGCGGTGCTTGCGATGCGGATAAAGGCTTGCAGCTATCACCCTGGTTAAACCAGCAGTGCCAGCAGTGGCACATTGCCCAGGAGCGCGATGGCTGGATCAGCCTTGCCAATGCACAATCGCAAGCACTGTTGCAACTGGCGGCCTGTGTCGAGCCGGCACCTGTCGAAAAAATCAAGGATATTGAAGATATTCCGCAGCTCGATCCGGTAAAGGCGAGCTGTGCGCAGTGGCGTATCCAGCCGGTGGGCGATGTTGCACTGTTAAGTGCGCAGAGCGGTAAAGCGCTGACTGCGGCGGATTGCAGTGCAGTGGCTGGTGCCAATGTGGAACAGGATGAATGGCATAAGCGCGCCTGCCAGCGCTGGCAATTTGTATCGACCCAGGACGGCTTTTATCAACTGCAATCCAGCGCCAATACCAACACCTGTATGACCGTGAACAGGGCGTCGATTGTGCCCGGTATGAATGTGGAGATGGGTAACTGCGAGGGTAATCACAGCCAGTGGAGTATTGATTACCTGAACGACGGCACCACAGCTATTCGCAACCGCAAAAGCCAGTTGGTGCTCGACCTTGCCAATTGTGGTGTTGCCAACCATACCAATATTGCACAAAGCCAGTGGTTCAATATTCACTGCCAAAAATTCCAATTAAAAACCATTCCCTGATTTCCCCGTTTTGTGTCCCCCAGTTGAGTGAGCTTCGGCTCACTCCTTTTTTAATAACGCTATTTTAATAACAACAATAACCATCCACGACAGAAGTATTCATCGGGTACCTTGCCCGGTGTTTGAGGTGTAGCAACAGGATGTTGTGCGTGTGGCTTCGGCCATGTCGTTCATTAACAATAAACAGGAATTCACTATGGACGCTGTCTTTTTTTCGGCCCTGCGCAGGGCTTTGGTGTTGTTGTGTGTGTTATTTCCGCTCTTGGGGCATGCACAGACAACCTTTAATAATCCACTCTTTGCCAATGGCGCCGATCCCTGGGTGCAGTTTTACCAGGGCAATTACTACGCGCTGACGACCACCTGGACATCGCAAATTGCCATGCGCAAATCGCCCACCCTGGCGGGGCTTGCCAGTGCAACACCGACCTATATCTGGTCGGATACCACAGCCTCGCGCTGCTGTAATTTCTGGGCATTTGAAATGCATCGCTTAAATGGCCCCAGTGGTTGGCGCTGGTACATTATCTACACGGCGGGAATCAGCGGTGACCTGGGCGGCCAGCGCAACCATGTATTGGAAAGTGAAGGGGATGATCCCATGGGGCCTTATCGCTATCGCGGTACGCCCATGAGTTCTACCTGGAATATTGATGGCACCTACCTGGAGCACAACGGCAGTTTGTATTTGCTCTGGTCGGAATGGCAGGGGGCTTACCAAACCTTGTTTATCCAGGCGATGAGTAATCCCTGGACGGTAACGGGCTCCAGGGTGGCCATTGCTTCACCAGCCTATTCCTGGGAATTGGTGGGGGCTAATGTCAACGAAGCGCCTGTGGTGTTAAAGCGCAACGGTCGTACCTTTGTGATCTATTCAGCCAGTTCGTGCAGCACGGCGGATTACAAGTTGGGACAGTTGGAATTAACTGGCACCAATCCACTCCTGGCATCCTCCTGGGCTAAAACCACTGCACCGGTATTCCAGCAAGCCAATGGTGTCTATGGCCCCGGCCATAATGGTTTCTTTACCTCGCCAGACGGTACAGAGAATTGGATTGCCTATCATGCCAACGCATCGGCCTCGCAAGGTTGTGGCGATACCCGCTCTTTACGCGCACAAAAATTTACCTGGAATAGCAATGGCACGCCTAATTTCGGCAGTCCGGTTGCGACCTCGACAGCCATAGCCGTGCCCTCGGGCGATAATGGGCCACTCACCACTGTGGTGCGCGGTGCGACTGTACAATTGGTCAATCGCAACAGTGGCTTATGCCTGGGTATTAATAGCAATTCCACCTCGGGTGGTGCAGCGGCGGTATTGCGCAATTGTTCCGCCAGTTCCAGCCAATGGGTGTTGGATTATGCCGCCAGTGGTTTTTATCGTTTATCCAATAGCAATTCCGGGCAGTTTTTGGAAATCGGTAATTGCAGCGGCAGTGATGGCGCGGCCAGTAACCAGTGGCCCTGGTTGAATAATACCTGCCAGCAGTGGTCACTTGATACGACCAGTGATGGCTGGTTGCGCCTGACCAATCGCAACAGCAATAAAGTCCTGGATGCGGCCTATTGTGGTGTTAGTGAAAACACTGCCGTGCAGCAGTGGAGTTGGTTAAGCAACGCCTGCCAGGAGTGGCGTATACAACCGGTAGGCACGGTAGCTATTGTGAGCGCGCAAAGTGGCAAGGCAGTAGAAGTGCCCAACTGTTCCAGTGCGAGTAATCTGGTATTAAACCAGTACGAGTGGCTGGACACCAATTGCCAGAAGTGGACGTTTACGCACACGGATAATGGTTATTATCAGGTGAAACCCTTGCACAACAGCAGCGCCTGTATGCAGGTAAGCGGCTCATCAACCAGCGCAGGCACGAGCCTGGTACAAGGCAGTTGCAGCGGCAACGCCGCACAATGGCGACTCTTGCCGCAAGCGGATGGCACCCTGCGCTTTACCGCACGCCACTCGGGGTTATCGCTGGATATTATGAATTGCTCCATCGCCAATGGCGCAACCCTAAACCAATACACCTGGCTCAATAACCTGTGCCAGAAATTCAGTTTGCGTGCGGCTAATTAAGTAAACGCTTTTTATGTGTTCAAAGCCACCGGGGCTGTGTGTCCGGTGGCTTTGAATCTGTCTGTTTAGGTGTTACTGGAACTTCTCACCTGTCTCCAGGTTTGTGGTGTGTTGCAATAGTCCCAAAATGGGACTGCCCTGAAGCTATGAGAATAATTGCTTTATCCACATTAACGTCATTTTGGGAAACCAATCCTGCCTTTGCTGACTCGACAGAACCGTGCCTGGTGTGGTATCGCCATGTGTTAAAAGCAGATTGGACATCACCTGCCGATGTTAAACAGGATTTTAGGAGTGCCAGTATCCTCAAGGATGGGCGGGTCGTATTTAACATTGCAGGCAACAAATATCGATTAGTTGTGTGGACTAACTATCCATACCGTGTGATTTATATACGCTTTATTAGTACTCACGCTGAATATGACAAAATTGATGTGCAAACCATTTAATGTTGAGGTAGCCCACTATGGACATTAAGCCAATTAGGACTGATGCCGATTATCGTGCGGCGTTGAAAGAAATAGAAAATCTGATGATGGTGGAGTTCGATTCGCCGGAAGGCGAAAAACTGGACGTATTGGTTACGTTGGTGGAAGCCTATGAGACAAAACACTTTCCAATGGATTTACCTGACCCGGTCGAAGCAATTAAATTTGAAATGGAGCGCAAGGGATTAACGGTTAAAGACCTTGAGCCCATGATCGGAAAAAGCAATCGGGTCTATGAAGTGCTTACTCATAAGCGTTCATTAACATTGAAAATGATTTGGAAACTAAATAGAGAGTTAGGTATTCCTGCTGAATCGCTCATAAAGCCGCCGGCAACACTACGAAATCAGGCCTTGAATTAGATGCGAAATCATTTTTCTACTTAGTTTCATAATGTCCTCAGGGAAGAAAGATTATTCAGAACTAAAGCTATTTTTGGCTATTCCTTAAATCGCTTATTACACAAAATAAGATGAAAATTACATGGATTTTGACACAACAATAAAATCATTCTTTGACAATATATTATCTCCCTATTTCCTCATATGTGGCTATGTCCACTCCCCCATTAATGAGACATCTCTAAACTGGAGTTTTCCAGTTTTGCTCGGTACGCGGCTGGCGGTAAATGACCAAGACTTTCGTGAGTTCGCTCTTCGTTGTAATCCATTCGCCAGAACCACGCCATTTCCCGCACTTGCGTTAATGATTCAAATAAATAAGCATTTAAAAACTCTCGCCGGAAAGAACCGTTGAATCGCTCAACAAAACCATTCTGTTGCGGCTTGCCCGGTTCGATATAAACAAGCCTAATACCGTTTTCCTCACACCAATCAGTCAGCCTCGCTGATATCAGTTCAGGTCCATTATCAACACGTAACTGTGTGGGTAGTCCACGCTCAACCTTGATCTGCTCCAGCGCTCGAACCACCCGCTCAGCGGGCAAGGAGGTATCCACTTCAATGGCTAAACACTCACGAGTTCCTTCATCCAATACATTCAATGTGCGAAAGCGTTTGCCGCAATACAAACTATCGTGCATAAAATCCAACGCCCATTGATGATTAGCTTGTGCAACAACAGCCAACGGTTGAACAATCCGCCTGGGTAAAACGCGCTTGACCCGACGTTTCAAGTTCAGACCCATCTGGCAATACACACGATATACGCGCTTGTGATTGAACGGATAACCTTTGTGGCGAATTCTCCCGTAACATTTCCAAAAACCCGCTTGCGGTGAACGTTTCAATTCGTTGTTAATCGCATCAATGACAGCAGCATCGCATTTACGCCAGTCGCGTTCAGGGCGGTAGTAACTGGCTCGACTGAGATCAGCCAGCTTGCACGCACTGGCAATATCAATGCCGTGCTCAACCAAAGCCTGTGCGCAGGTTTTCTTTTCTGCTGTCACCAACCCTTTTTTGCAAACAACTCCTTCATGGCCTGGTTTTGAAGGCTGACGTCAGCAAACATCTTTTTCAGTTTGGCGTTTTCCTCTTCAAGCTCGCGCATGCGTTTAAGCTCTGAGGTGTCCATACCGCCATATTTTGACTTCCAGTTGTAGTAGGTCGCGTTGCTAATGCCATGCTTACGGCACACGGTTTCTACTTTCATGCCAGCATCCACTTCTTTGAGAATGCTGAATATTTGGGTTTCGGTGAATCGTGATTTTTTCATAGTGGCCTCCTGAGGTAATATTCTCAGAAAACTCCAGTTATGTCTGTCTCAGGATAGGGGAAGTGGACAGCTATATCTTAATAACTGGCCCTTTGAGCAGGGTGTATATGGTTATAATAAGACCACTAGCACCAATATAAATAAAGAAAAACAGGGTGTATTTTGCATCCTCGGTTGTTGACCCGGGTTTTAAAATGTAGTTTTTAACTGCGTCGATATGGAAAGCGGAAATCCCAGTGATAAGAAGAAAACACGAAAGTAAAAGGAAAAAAATTAAATAAAATACTTGAGAAATGAAGATTGATAAAAATACTGCTATCAAGGCAAGCACAGAGCTGTATAAGAGGTAATTTTGTATAGCATCCCTGTTAATGTGCTGCCATACAAAATTTCCGCCAGTTGTTGATATAAAGTAATTAATTATTTTTTTCATGGATTATTTTTATTTGCAATAAAGCCTGTCTAGGTTATAAATGCGTGGTGTTTCATTGGGGATCCGTAATTTCATTTAATTAGGTCTCACGAATTACCTCTATTTTTCTGTTGCCAATCATATTTAGTACTAATTTTTCCTGGCTTACCCAATCGATACGGCCAAAGTAAATTTGAATATGGAACTCATCAGGCGCACATCGATCTATAAGATACTTTTCTAAGGATTTTCCTCTTCCAATTTGCATATAGATTCGTGCCTCCTGCATTTCCTGCTCACAAACGATTCTGGCTTTGGTGTTTTCAAAAGGGCTTGCCTGTAGCTTTCCTTCAAATACATTCAGGAAATTATGATTTTCCACATATTTTCGTGCGGTTTCTATGAATGAGACATCCATGCCCCGTGCAATAAAGGCATGATGAACTGCGCTGGAAACAAAATCCAGCATAAAGTGCTGTTGCTTTTCATTTGGCCACGACAAAAAGTCATCTGCTGGAAAATTATGATTAACAACTAAAACGCCTAATAGAATTTTATTATTTCCTGAATTGTCTGAATCATTAAATCTAATAGATAGTTTCCAAAATTCTTCGGTTTTAGTTTTGGGCATTCCTTTTACAAAAAGGGCACAAACTACTCTGGACATATATTCAATTTTTTTATCATTTCCAGCTAGAGGTCTTTTTGCACATAAATCTATTTCTTTAAAAATACGTGACATCAGCAACCTCCGGATTGTTCTGGTTTAGGGCGACATTGCAACCGCAATGAGTGTCCATCTGCTTTTAATTGATTGGTTGCCGCCTGCTCACTATTAAGTGCTGCTTCACGACCAGGAATATTTGTCTCTTTCACCGAGGCCTCATATTTGTCTGTGTTTTCTGTTTTATTCTGAGCATTCACTTGAGAGTTTGCTCTTGGAGAGCTGCCATCTTTATTCAGCTTTTGTCCACTAATACCTTTTTTCTTCACGTCACCTGTCGTTTTATCACGAATTTCGTAACGGTGCTGGGGCTTCTTGCTAAGCTTACTGTTTCCGTGCGTTTTTGTGTAAGCTGCTTTTGCAGCTGCCTCAGTTGATGTACTAACTGTGGAGTAATAAACTCGCTCGGCCGTTCATAAAAAAGCCACAGGCAACATGGTTGATCGGGGCTTTTTCAATCTTAGAAAAAGATGCTTACTCCGGTGATTAATAGGTAGGTCATCCATATCCAGATGGCCACATATAAAAATGAAATTAAATAAAAGCCAATTGCTCCTTCACTCTTTCGCATAGTCATTGTTTCACCATAAGCAGAGTGAAGAACTCCTGTTTTAAATACAATGAAAATAGTCCTTCCAAAAAATCAATACCATAAAAATGATACTATTAACATTCTGAATTTTCTTGCCAATTTATCTTGGCTGATACAGATTCTCCTATGACGTCTTGTTCTCCTTGTCTTAATTTCGCTGATGACCGGGTTGATATTCCGTAAGTGTCGTAAGTATTGGCTTTGATTACGCTGTTGGCCGGATTGCTCACGGCAATAATGGAACCCTGATGGTCATTGTGCAGATAGCGGCGGTTGGTGCTGGACGCGCTGCTGCCTTCATACCAGACAACCGGGTTGTCTACCCGCGAGCCGTGCAGGTAGGACCTGAGCAGTGAGTCTGTTGAGGAATATTCCGTAATCAATGTATCTGGGTGATAACACCCTTGGCATTTAGCTTATAGTGCTTCTCCAGAAGAGCCCTGTTGCATTTGCAATATCAGGGCTTAATAAAAAGATAACTAGGAAATTTATCTTTTATCTTTTATCTTTGGAAATAATACATCTTTAATGACTTTTCGGTTTATCCAAAAAATCACAAATTGTAAAAATATAAAGCAGTAAATAGTTGCTTTTAGACCACTATCGTAACCGTGCAAAACCCACATTGATACACCAAATATCGCAGTTAAAATTCCGTAGTAAAACTCTTGTAATATTAGAAATAATATGAGCGATTTCATTTTAATTTGATAACCTTTCGTTTAATTCTTTTTGAATTGTTGTAGAGGCTGCATCTATAGCAGTAGTCCCTATGTTCTGTCCAATAGTAGTACCAGCTTCGCCAGCACCACCACCATATGAAGCTCTTGTAGTATCCGAAATGTGTTGACCAAGACCACTGGACTTACCAAGGTTATCTAATTTGGAAGCAACCTGATTGGCAATCTTTGCTCCCGCCCCAGCACCTGCTGCACCACCAGCCACGACAACTGCTGCCTCTGTTGCAGTAGTCGCTTTACCATCTATTGCATTCGATGCAACAGTACCAACACCATTGGCTGTGCCGCCTACCGCTGCCGTGGTTGCCACTGCTTTTGAAGCTGATATGGTTCCTTGCAGTGCCTGGGTCGCTAAACGACCACCAATCCCCCCAGTAACAGCACCCACGGCACCTGCTATTGCAATTTTGCTCATACTGTTAGCGTTAAAGCCCAGATCACCTTTACTTGCTTGAGAAATAATTTCAAATCCAATTCCAATAGCCGCACCAAATATCCCAAATTCACCTGTGGGATCAGTGTAATTAACAGGGTCGTTATGAACGTAGGCATACAGATTGATCTGATCCTCATACCCGATGGGGTCGGTTTGCAAGAATCTCCCTAACTGCGCCGAATAAATCCGCGCCTTATAGTAATGCAATCCTATCTCCGATAAATAGAGTTGCCCGGTGTAAGAGAACCTGCCCAGATTATTGGCGTGTGGTATTCCGTAAGTGTCGTAAGTATTGGCTTTGATTACGCTGTTGGCCGGATTGCTGACGGCAATAATGGAACCCTGATGGTCATTGTGCAGATAGCGGCGGTTGGTGCTGGACGCGCTGCTGCCTTCATACCACACCACCGGGTTGTCCACCCGCGAGCCGTGCAGGTAGGACCTGAGCAGTGAACCTGTTGATGAGTATTCGGCAATCAGTGCATCGCCATCGTATAAAAATTGGGTGATAACCCCATTGGCAGTTAACTTATATTAGTGCTCGCGAATTACCTCTATTTTTCTGCCACCAATCATATTCAATACCAAATTATTCTGGCTTATCCAATCGATACGGCCAAAGTAAATTTGAATTTGAAATTCACTAGGGTTAATCCTATCTATTAAGTATCTTTCCCATTTCTTTCCTTTCCCTATTTCCATGTAGATTCGTGCCTCCAGCATTTCTTGCTCACAAAAAATTCGTGCCTTGATGTTTTCGTGTGGGCTTTTCTGACCTTTTCCTTCAAATATGTTAATAAAATTATTTATGCGTACATATTCGCATGCCGCCTCTATGAATGAGGTATCTATACCCTGCGCACTAAAAGCCTGGTGAACTGTATTGGAAACAAAATTCAACATAAATTCCTGTTGTTTTTCGGTTTCCCATAATAAAAATTCATCTACTGGAAAATTACAATAAAATTCATATAGACCAATCACAACTCTATTTTTTTCTGATTGATCTCCATGATTAAAATTTATGCTTAGTTTCCAAAAATCATCTGTTTTTATTTTCGGCATACCTTTAATAAAAAGAGCACAAATAACTCTAGACATATATTCAATTTTTGAGTCATTTCCTGCTAAAGGTCTTTTTCCATATAAGCTGATATCTTTAAATATTTTTGGCATTAGCAACCTCCTTCAGGTTTTGGCTTGCATTGTCTCGCTAACGAATGCCCCTCTGCATCTAGTCGATTTGTTGCAGCCTGTTCACTGTTAAGCGCGGCTTGGCGACCAGGAATATTTGTTTCTTTGACAGATGCTTCGTACTTATCTGTGTTTTCTGTTTTATTTAACGAGTTCACTTGAGAATTTGCTCTTGGAGAGCTGCCATCTTTATTCAGTTTCTGTCCACTAATACCTGTTTTCTTCACATCACCTGTCGTTTTATCACGAATTTCGTAACGATGCTGAGGCTTCTTGCTAAGCTTACTGTTTCCGTGTGTTTTTGTGTAAGCTGCTTTTGCAGCTGCCTCAGTTGAGGTACTAACCTTGGAAAAATCACCAGAATTAATAGCTTCCCTGACAGCTTTTGATAATTCCTTAATAGCTGTTTTTGTGGCCGGATCCCTGAATGCCATATGCATATCGGCCATAGCTTGAGGGTTATATCCCATCATGCCAGTAGGGTCGGACATATTAACCGGATCATTCCCCACATAAGCATACAGATTCATCTGATCCTCATACCCGATGGGGTCGGTTTGCAAAAACCTCCCCAACGGCGCCGAATAAATCCGCGCCTTATAGTAATGCAATCCTATCTCCGATAAATAGAGTTGCCCGGTGTAAGAGAATCTGCCCAGGTTAGTGGCGTGTGGTATTCCGTAAGTGTCGTAAGTATTGGCTTTGATTACGCTGTTGGCCGGATTGCTCACGGCAATAATGGAACCCTGATGGTCATTGTGCAGATAGCGGCGGTTGGTGCTGGACGCGCTGCTGCCTTCATACCAGACAACCGGGTTGTCCACCCGCGAGCCGTGGAGGTAGGACCTGAGCAGTGAACCTGTTGATGAGTATTCGGCAATCAATGCATCGCCATCGTATAAAAACTGGGTGATAACCCCACTGGCATTTAACTCATAGAGCCTGCCCAGCGGGTCGTATTTGAGCGTTGCGGTTTTGGCGCCGCTGACCTGGGTGAGGCGGTTTTCGACATCGTAGGTGTAGGTGGATGTCCCATCCGAAGTCAGGTTGCCGCGTGCGTCGTAGGAGAAGGCTTTGCCGTTGACGCTGGTGTATTGGTTGAGGCCATTGACGACATAGGCGCCTTTTTGGTTTTGATCACCGGTGTAGGCGTAAAGGCTGTTGGAGAGGTCGCGCGCAGTCATTTGGTTGGCGGGGTTGTAACGGAAGCTGTTGACCACATCCGAGGCGGTGCCGCTGAAATTGTGTTCCAGGCGGGCGAGGCGGCCAATGCCATCATAACCGTAGCTGCTGAGCGCGCCGCCACCGTAAGCAACGCCTGCCAGGGTTAAATCCTGGTGGTAGGTTGCCGTGAGGATAGGCGTTGCGGTGGTGGAGCTTTCCCGGATACCGGTCAGCAGATCGACACCGTCGTAGTCATACTGGAAGTAAATGCCTGAGGGGTGGGTGATCCGGGTTCGGTTACCGTTTTTGTCGTATTGGTAGTGAAGGGTCCTGGCGGTTGCCAGCAGGTTATTGGTGGAGGATTTAATCTCACCAAAGCCGGTGTATTGGGTGGTGATGCCCTGGCCACTTAGCGAGCCGAACGTGACCTGGGTTTGCAGCCCGGCATTGTTGTAGGCGTAGTGCACATCGCTGGCGGGAGCGGGCAGGTCTTTTATGGTGACCCGGTTTAAGGGATCGAAGCTGTAGTGGATGATGTGGCCATCGCGTTTGCGATGTGATGTGCGATTGTCATTATTGTCGTAGCCGTATTCTTCGTAATCGCTGTGATCCACGCTGCCGGTGTTGGTTTTGGAGGGAAATACCCAGCGGCTGAGGCGACCGAAGTGATCGTAATACAACATCGCACGATTGCCGTTGGCATCGGTAATGCCTTCCTTTTCCCAAAAACTGTTGTAGCTATAGCGCGCGTAGTACTGCGCCAGGGGTGTCAGGTACGCTTTGCGGATGGCGGTCATCCGGTCTTTGCTGTCGTATTCATACCGGGTGATGCGGTCGTGGCCGTGGGCACCTTTGCCGATATTGCTGCAGGGATCGGTGGCCAGGGTTTGGTGCGGTGACGAGATATTCATACGCACCGTGTCGCACTTCAACCGGCTCCGCTCGTCATAGGAAAATTGACGGATTTTTTCCGTGATACCCAGATGATTGTGCGTGCTTTCCGAGGTCTTGCGGCCCCAGTCATCGTAGGTAAACCGGCTGGTGGATCGGATATCGTAGCGATAGCCGCTGGATTCCCAGTCTTTGGGCGCAATGGTGTGGGCTGGCCAGGCGTAGAGGAAACCGGTTTCAATTTTTTCCAGCAGGCCCTGTGCGTTGTAGGTATTGCGGGTGGCGTTAAAGAGACGTCCGCCGGTGCCATCGGGATCGGGCAATATCACGCCGGTTAACTGGCCGCCGAGGTCATAGCGTTTGCCGGTTTTGTAATTAGCGGCGTTGTCCTGTGCGCTGGCTCCCGACGACAACACAATACAGGCCAGCAGGAATAACGGGAGTGCAACAGCATTAACGAGGCGTTTCGCAAAAAAATACGTCATGGCAATGATCCTTTTAGAGGCACTCCGTTAGATTGGATTTGGGGGAAAACTCGGAGACCTGGTTTCCATAGTGGTCATATTCGTAACAGGTGCGGCGGGTTGTGCCGTCGGCAATCTGGTCTATACCGCGCAGCCACAAGTTGTTGGCAACCCCGGAGCGACCATAGTGATAGCGTGTAATCACCAGGTTGGCGGGCGTTGCGCAGGTATCGGCGGACAGGTTGGCAGCGCCTTCGGTGCAGGAGCGCTCTTCATAGGGAAGCCATACCGGTGTGTCGGCCCTGACCAGTGAGCCGGAAGTGTTTTTATACCAGGCGTAGTATTGCTGGTATTTGTACCAGGTCGTCGCTCGAATACCTTGCGCGTTGGGCGGGCTGGTAACAGTTTTGATACCGCCGTGTTCCGGGTAATAGCTGTAATCCGTAATTGCGCCATTGGCATCTTTTTCCCAGAGCGGCTTGTTGCAGGTTTTCAGGTTATCGCAGGTACTTGGATAACCGGTTTGCGTCGCGCGCGATTCACCGCTAGCGGTTTGCGTGATTTTGGTGAGGTTGCCCCGGGTATCGTATTCATAGGCGTAGTGGCGGCCTTTTACACTGGCGGTGGCCATTTTATTCAGGTCGTTATTGAAAAACGTCGCCTGCACATCATCGGCTCTTTTAACATTATTGATCCGTGGAAACAGCATTCCCGTTGACATGAGTGCCTGGGTTAATCCCATGGGCCCCCGGCTGTTGCCGGCTTCTATATACAGTACATGGGCCCCTGGGTATTCGTAGCTCCAACTGCCTTTGTTATTGGTCAGGCTGCGTACAACATTGGTTTTTTTAATAGGGCATTGATGCGACATTGATTCTTCCAGTAAACAGATCCTCACATGGGCATAATCGTAAACATGGACAGTATTCCCTTTACTGGTGGCTTCTTTTATTTGGGTAATGCGCGGCTCAAAAGGAGCTCCAAAGTTATCCATGGTGTAATTACTGTGTAGGTAAGAGGTTGTTCTACCACCCGCGTCTGTCACCTTGAACATACCGGTCACACCTGCATTGCCAGAAAACATAATGGAATGGGATGGCCATAGATAACTCGCCTGTGGCCAGGCCTGGGTTAGGGGGCAGCTATCGGCCACAGGAGAGCAGGACTCAACGGCATTATTGAGCGCAATGATTTTTTCCGGGAATTCAAACCTGGCCCGCTCTTCTCCACTCGGATTGGATGGCAGGCTGTTTGAGCGATAGACATATTTTAATTGCAGGCCGGTATTGCTGGTGACCGATTGTATCCGGCCGGATTTTTTATGGACTTTGATCTGGTATCCGTTGGGATAGGTGACTTCATCCAGGTTTGTGCCCGGCAATACAACTGTGCCGTCATTCATGGTGTAACGAAAGCTGTCCGGGCCAAGCTGCTCCAATAACGCCCCATCATTATTTTGGGCTTTAAAGGTCGCATGCGAAAATATATCGCCAGTGACTTTAAGAAAACTCTGGCTTTTGTGACCGACGGTAGCCGTGCGCCAGTAATTAGGGCCGCTGTTGCCGATGCCGACATGGATATTGTAGTCATCGCGAAAACCCCAAAAGTAATTGCGATAGGTAGCGATGGTATGGGGCAGTGCACTCACACCATTACCAATATTCACATCATTCAGTTTTACCGGCGCATGGCCGGACATTAAATCGACACCGGCGTCGTCGCTGAGGGTGACTTCCGGTGGTGGTGGCAAAGTAGAACTGTGAGCTGCGATAGAAACCAGCGATCCTATTGCCAGTGTTATAAGGACGGTGACGGGTAGCGGAAAAAATCCGTGACGATACATTATAAAATTCTCCATGAATGTTGGCGGATAAGGACAGGCGTCCTCTGTGTCCCAATGATTACCGTGTCGTGACGTACACCGTGGCGGTGGCCTGGCCGCCTTTGCCGTCTGCAATGGTGTAGGTGAAGGTGCCTGAGGCGGGGCCAAAGGTGCCGACGATATTGAACGTGTTGCCGTTGCGGGTGACATGGCCGATGGACAGGCTGGTAAAGGAAACGATGGTGAGTGGATCGCCATCGGCATCGCTGTCGTTGGCCAATGGATTTAACGTAAAGGTGCGATAGAGCGGGCTGAGGGTGATGTAATCCGGGTTGGCAATAGGCGCTGAATTGCCGGAGCCGCCGGCGGTCATGGTGGTTCGGTTACCGGCGGGGTCGTACTGATAGGCGCGGGTGCCGTTTTGCGGATCGCTGGCATCCGTTAATCGCCCTAATTCATCGTAGGTGTATTCGTATGTTATCGCCTGGGCAAGCGCCGCTATGGGTGTGGCGATAAGCAAAATGCTAAAGAGTAATTGCCTGGTGTTATTCACAGTTCCCTCCGGAGGATTCGATATTTGCATGAAAGGCTATCAAAGAAAAAACAGGTAGGTAAGCCTTGTTTAAGCCTTTAAGCGGTGAATACGTATGCAGGGGGTTGGGGGAGGGCTATCAGTTATCAATATGATTTTTCTGTATAAACAGATTTTCCTGATTTTTTATACCTGAGTTTTTTTTCGCTGGTTGTTATTCCTGTCCTATTAATTTCCCTTCCTCCCAATGTCGGTTTAGCCATGCGCCAAAATTCGTGGCCCTGGTAGGTTTTTGTTTGCCATTGGGGTTTATTTATTTCATTATTTTTTTGTTGTATTCATGTATACAAGATGCGCATGGATGCAGCCTTATCACCAACGACCTTCGCAATAACAATAATTCAGGAGTCTTCCATGTTAATTCGGCAATTCATCAACAACCTGTTTTTCCATCTACGGCTACCGATAGTGTGGTGTTTGTTCGCTTTAGTGAGCATCGATACTTACGCACAGAACCGTATTGATATACGCATGCAAGGGGTCGCAGGTACCGAGTCGGTTGCGCTGCAAGTCGGCGGGACAACCGTCAGTACCTGGACCCTGGGCACGGCGATGAGTACCTATACGGCCACTACCCAACTGGCGGGTGAAATTCGTGTGGCTTTTACTAATGATGCCAGCGGACGCGATGTGCGGGTGGATTATATTGTGGTAAATGGAGAGACACGCCAGGCGGAAAACCAGCAGGTCAATACCGGCGCGTATAACGGTGGTTGTGGCCTGGGCAGTTACAGTGAATGGTTGCATTGCAATGGCTATATTGCGTTTGGCAGTGTGGGCGCACCGGCGGTGAGTTCCAGCTCTTCCAGTAGTCTTGTGTCTTCGGCAAATAATTCCACCTGTACCACTAGCGGCCAGCAATGCAATTGGTACGGCACGCTTTATCCTCTGTGCGTAACCACCACCAGCGGTTGGGGTTGGGAAAACCAGCGCAGTTGTATTGCGCGCGCTACATGTAGTGGCCAGCCTTCCCCCTTTGGTATCGTCGGTGGTGCAAGTTGTCCTTCATCGAGTGCCGGGTCAGTTAGCTCATCGTCTTCCAGTGTGGTGAGTTCTACACCGTCTTCGGCCAGTTCATCATCCAGCTCCCAACTTTCTGATCCCCTGTTGCCGGCCGGTGTGGAAAACTCCGGTGCGGGATGTTATGTCCCGGCATTGCCGGCTTATGCGAACCTGACCGCGGTGGCAGCCTTGCCTGACCCTTTCCGCGCGTTAAATGGCAATCGCATTACCAGCAAATACGATTGGACCTGCCGCCGCGCCGAAGTGAATAAGCAGGCGCAATTTTACGAATTGGGCGAGAAGCCAGAGCCGGGCAGCAATGCGGTAACGGCTTCTGCATCGGGCAATAGTATTACGGTGACCGTGCAGGATGCGGGTCGCTCTATTTCCTTCAGTGCCAGCATTCAGTTGCCCTCGTCGGGGACGGCACCTTACCCGGCGGTGATTGGCATGGGTGGCTCTTCATTGAATAACAATGGTTTGCTCAGTCGCGGTGTGGCAGTGATTAATTTTAATAACAATGATATTGCTGAGCAGACGAACGGCAGTTCCCGCGGTCTTGGCAAGTTTTATACGCTCTATGGCAATAACCACAGTGCCGGTGCTATGACTGCCTGGGCCTGGGGGGTGAGCCGTTTGATCGATGCCCTGGAAAAAACACCGGCAGCGCGCATTGATGCAAAACGCCTGGGTGTGACCGGCTGTTCGCGCAATGGCAAGGGTGCCTTAATTGCCGGCGCGTTGGATGAGCGCATTCTATTGACGATTCCACAGGAGAGCGGCTCCGGTGGTTCGGCGGCCTGGCGCGTATCCGATGCGCAGCGCAGTGCGGGGCAGAATGTGCAGACCCTGAGCCAGATCGTGACCGAGAACGTGTGGTTCCGCAGTAATTTTTCACAGTTTGCCAACACGGCAACACGCTTGCCCTTTGACCATCACCAGGTGATGGGGCTGGTGGCGCCGCGCGCACTGCTGGTATTGGAAAATACCTCCATGGAGTGGCTGGGTAATGTGAGCACATATACCGCGTCGGTCGCGGCGCGTGAAATCTGGACGGCGCTGGGGATTACCGATCGTATGGGCGTATCGCAACTCGGTGGCTACCAGCATTGTGTGTTCCCCTCATCCCAACAGGCGGTACTGGATGCGTTTGTCGATAAATTCCTGCGCGGTGTGAGTTCTGCCAATACCAATGTGATGCGCACGGATGGCAATTACAGCGTGGATCGCGCGCGTTGGATTAACTGGACTACCCCCACTCTCCAATAGTTGCCATTGTGTCAATGGGCCGTCAAAACAACTTGCTATGGCAGGTTGTTTTGATGGGTAGATAAGTGAAAAATTTTACAGGGAATGTATTTTTTATGGTTAGAAATTTTCGATAGCGCTTGATTTTTCTATACAGAGTATTGTTTGCCTTTGCTGAAAACTTGCCGCAAGATGAATTTATGTGCACATGTATACAAGTTGTGTGCGTGCGACGGCAAAACCCACAGGGTAATAACAATAATTTGGAGTTTGTATGAAAAATCAACCATTGAGATTTGTGTGTTACACCCAGGTGCTTGTACGGGTTCCCCTGGTATTTTTGTGTGGCGTGCTGGCCCTGACCGGCTGTAAATCTTCCGGCAGTGGTGGGAGCCAGGCGAGTGCGGGAAGCTCTTTATCCAGTGCGGCATCATCCAGTGCATTATCGTTAACATCTTCTTCCGCGGGTGATTTATCGTCATCCAGTGCTGCCTCGGTATCGTCCGCACAGCAGGCTTCGTCCAGCAGCCAGGTGTCTGTTCCTCTTTCCGGTGTGGAGAACTCCGGGCGCGATTGTTTTGTGCCGGCATTGCCCGCCTATGCCAATTTGGCGTCGAGCATAGCTGCCTTGCCTGATCCATTTCGGGGGTTGGATGGTGAATCGATTAGCAGCAAACATGATTGGACTTGTCGCCGCGCTGAGGTGAGCAAACAGGCGCAGTATTATGAGCTGGGTGAAAAACCGGAACCTGATACCGATGCAGTGACCGCCGCTGTGGTCGATAACACGATCACGGTAACGGTCGAGGATAATGGCAGTGCTATTGCGTTTAGCGCGACTATCCAATTACCGACAACAGGCGTTGCACCTTATCCGGCGATGATCGGTATGGGTGGATCATCGCTCAATAATACTGAACTGTTAAATCGCGGTATCGCGGTGATTAACTTTAATAATAATGATATTGCCGAGCAGACTAACGGTAGTTCCCGCGGTCGTGGCAAGTTTTACACACTCTATGGCAGCAACCACGGCGCGGGCGCCATGACGGCCTGGGCCTGGGGTGTCAGCCGTTTGATTGACGCGCTGGAAAAAACACCGGATAGCCAGATAGATACCCGCTACCTGGGTGTCACCGGATGTTCGCGCAATGGTAAGGGGGCGCTGATTGCCGGGGCCCTGGATGAGCGTATTGCGCTCACCATTCCACAGGAAAGCGGCTCTGGCGGCTCGGCTGCCTGGCGTGTGTCCGATGCGCAAAAAGCGGCGGGGCAAAACGTACAGACCCTGAGCCAGATAGTGACGGAGAATGTGTGGTTTCGCAGTAGTTTCGCGCAGTTTTCTAGCACTGCAACGCGTTTGCCTTTCGATCACCATCAGGTGATGGGATTGGTTGCGCCACGCGCGCTGTTGGTGTTGGAAAATACCTCTATGGAGTGGTTGGGTAATGTGAGCACCTATACCGCCGCCGTGGTCGCGCGCGAAATCTGGATCGCTTTGGGCGTTACCGACCATATGGCGGTTTCCCAGCTTGGCGGCTATTGGCATTGCACATTACCGGAATCCCAACAGCCCTTGGTGGATGCCTTTGTGGATAAATTTTTAAAAGGCATCACGACTGCGGATACCGATGTGGTGCGCACTGACGGTGAGTATACGGTTGACCGGGCACGCTGGATTGATTGGGAAACTCCCGGTTTACATTGAATGGATAGCAAAACGGCCTGCAATAGCAGGCCGTTTTGGGAAGGCATGGCCCGTATGGGCTATTTACCGGCGGCAATCGAGTCTTCAATAAAGTTCAGTGCTTCATCGATCAACAGCAGCATCGAATGCTTGGCGCGTTCGGCGTTGCGGTTTTTGATGGCGTTGAGCACCTTGGCGTGATCCTCGACTATGCCTTCATGGTTGCCTTTGATCGGGCTGGTGTGGCTGATACTGACGCGCAGCGCGGTGGAAATAAAATCGCGCAGGCGAATGTAAAAGCGGTTGTTACTGGCATAGAGGATACTGACGTGGAAGGCAATATCGGCCTCCAGGTCTTCCGGGCTGTTATCCGGTGCCTTGCGCATACGCTCCAGGGCTTTTTCGATCTGGTCGACTTTCCCCGGGTCGGCATAGCGTGCGGCAAGGGCTGCGGCTTCCGGTTCTATGGCGATACGCACTTGCAAAAATTCTTTCAGCACACTGAGTGTGGGTTTACTTTCCAGCATCCAGCGCAGCAGGTCCGGATCGAAAATATTCCACTGGTCTTCGGGCAGGACACGAATGCCCTGGCGCGGTTTGCTGGATACCAGGCCCTTGGCCGAGAGCATTTTGACGGCCTCGCGCACCGCGCTGCGGCTCACTCCAAATTTTTCGCAGAGCTCGGCTTCGGTGGGCAAACCGTTATCGGTAAATTCACCACAGATAATGGTGCGGCCCAATTCCTGCACCATGCGTTGAGAGAGGTTGAAATTGCGATCTAATAGCGCCATGGGGTCCTGTCCGGGTTTTTATTGGCTGGTATACGTTGCCAAAACCTGTTGTATGTTTTGCAAGTTGATTGAGCCGAAGATTAACGATTTATCGTTAATAATACAATCTGAGAATTGGCGGGGTCGGGGGTGAATGTGATGGCCTGTGCAGGGATTCACTGTGCCATGGTCTTGACCGGCGCTAGCATTCAGGTGCGTCGGCGCGGGCGAAATAGGTCCAGCGCGGGTCGGGCGTCCAGCGTTGGATCCAGGACGATATTTCCCCGGCCAACATGGGCCGGGCGATGCCGTAGCCCTGTGCCAGCTCGCAGCCGAGGGGGATGAGCATTTCACCGTGGGCAACGCTTTCCACGCCTTCGGCAATGACCTGGCGATGGAAGGCCTGGGCCAGGCTGATGACCCCTTTGACAATCGCAAAATCATCCGGGTCGTCGAGCATGTCGCGGATAAAACTCTGGTCAATTTTGAGGGTTTCTGCCGGCAGGCGCTTGAGGTAGGTGAGCGAGGAATAGCCTGTTCCAAAATCATCAACGGCAAAGCGCACCCCCAGGGCATTGCAGGCGCGCATGGTGTTGGCAACATCCGTCATGTCGGCCAGGGCACTGGTTTCGACGATTTCCAATTCCAGCTGGCCCGGCGCTACATCCGGGTGGGCTTGCAGGAGTTCGCTCAGGCGCTGGGCAAAACGGCCCTGCTGGAGTTGCAGCGCGCAGAGATTGACGCTGACCGGCAGCGCTAATCCTTCGCGTTGCCAGTGTTCGATTTGGCTCAGGGCCGTGTCTATGACCCATTCGCCGACATCGAGGCCGATAGGATGTTCTTCAATAAGCGGAAGGAACTCCCCGGGGCTGATCATGCCGCGGGTGGGATGCTGCCAGCGGATCAGGGCTTCTGCACCGACCAGTGCACCGGTTTTCATATTTACCTTGGGTTGGTAGTGCAGTATGAATTCCCGTTGCTCCAGGGCCAGGCGAATGCGCTCCAGGCTTTCGTATTGGTGTTTGGTGGCGACATCGCGATCCACATCAAACAGGTGCCAGCCGTTTTTGCCGCGCTGTTTGGCCAGGTACATGGCCTGGTCGGCGTGGCGAATTAATTGTTCGGCATCGGCGGTATCGCTGGGATAGAGCGTAATGCCGATGCTGGCCGTGATCCGCAGTGCCTGGTCGCGCAGTATCAGGGGGTCGGCGGCCGTGGCCAGTAGCCGATCCAGTACCGGCTGGTAAGCGGCAGGCTGCTCAAGTTCATTCAGCACAACCACAAATTCGTCGCCGCCAATACGCGCCAGGGTATCGCTTTCGCGCAGTACGCTTTTAAAGCGACTGCTGATCGCCACCAGCAGTTGGTCGCCGAGGTCGTGGCCGTATTGGTCGTTAATGGCTTTGAAGCCATCGAGGTCGATGTACATGACTGCCAGTGACAGGCCACTGCGCTGGCTGTGTAGCAGCGCCTGTTTCATGCGGTCGGCGAGCAATACCCGGTTGGGCAGGTGAGTGAGCGCATCGTAGTGGGCAATATGCTCCAACTGGCGCTGGTGTTCCTTGATGTGGGTGATGTCGTTAAACAGGTCAACGAAGTGGGTGATTTGTCCGCGGCTGTCTTTGACGGCGCTGATGGTCATGCTGGCAACATACAGGTCGCCGTTTTTGCGTTTGTTCCAGATTTCACCACACCAGGCACCCTCATTCACCAGGGAGTGCCACAGGCGTTCAAAAAATACGGCATCGTGTTTGTTCGACTGCAACAGGCGTGGGTTTTTACCGATGACGTCGTCGCGGGTATAACCGGTGATATCGGTGAAGGTGGTGTTGACCTCAATGATATTGCCCTGGGCATCGGTGATCAGGATGCCTTCGCGTGCGTGACTGAAAACACAGGCGGTGAGTTGCAGGCGATTTTCGGCGCGCGTGGTTTCAATGGCCAGGGCGGCAAGTCGCGCTTCATTGTCGATCAGTTGCAGATCATGGGGTTCCGGTTGGCTGGGGTGGTTGTGGTAAATGGCAAAGGTGCCCAGGACTTTGCCTGTAGCCGACAATATCGGTTGCGACCAGCAGGATTGCAGCCCGGCGCGCAGGGCCAGCTGTTTGTAATCAGCCCAAAAGGGATGGGTATTGATATCTTCAACCACCACGCGTTTGCCGGTGAAAGCGGCTGTGCCGCAGGAGCCGGCGCGCGGGCCTATAGCGCCGCCATTGATTGCCTGGATGTAAAACACTGGCAGGCTGGGCGCCGCGCCGTGGATCAGGTGTTTGCCTTCGCTATCGAGTAACAGGATGGTGCAGAGCATGTGCGGATTGGTTCGCTCTACATCCAGGGCAATGGCCTCCAGTACCTGCTGCAGGGGCGCGTGCTGCAACAGCAATTCGAGGATATGGCTGTGGTGCAGTTGGTAGCGCTCGGCCTGTTTGCGCGCGCTGATGTCCTGGAAAATACCGGTGAGCCGTATCAATCGACCCAGTTGGTCAAAGGTGGCTGTGCAGGTGGTGCGCACATCGATCTTGCGGCCTTTAAAGGTGTATTTTTCCAATTCGAGATCAAATACCTCGCCGGTTTCCAGGGCTTTTTGCAGCGCCGCCTGGAGCTTTTGGCGCGAGTCCGGCAGGTAGTGGTCGAGGCTCAAGTCGAATGTCGGCGTGTATTCCTCGGGCGAGGTGTCGTGGATGCGATAGGTTTCTGCGCTCCAGTAAAGGCGGCGACTGGGAAATTCCATCTCTACTGAACCCACATTGGCAATGGCCTGGGATGCCTCCAGCAGGCGCGCACTGGTGCGCAGTTGTTCCTCGGCGACGCGCTGTTGCGCAATGGTGGTTTGCAATTGGGTTTGCGCCTGGCGCCATTCTTCGCGCTGCATTTCCAGGGCAAGTTGGTAGATTTGCACATCGCGTTTGAGTTGTTGTGTTTCGGTGAGCGGCGGTGCGAAGAGGCTGCGCTCCCCCTGGTCCATCAGGCGTTTTTGCGCACGGCGATAGAGGTCGGGCGGGATGATCGATGAAGGGTTTTTCATTGCCCGCTCCCCGGCGCCGCTGGGGGGCGAGCTGCCGGCGCGATAAATATATAGGGTGAGCGGATGGAATTCGCCAGAGGTCTGCGTAGTGGCATGGCACCAGAGTCCTTGAGTTAGGTGAAGATTCCCGAGTGAAAAAATATAGCAGCGCTTGGCAGATCTGTCGAAAAACCCCGGATCAATCCCCGCAGCCTGGCGCGCGAATGCGGGTGTGAAATGGCGGGGAAAGTGCGACAAGGTTTCGTGTGACAGGTGGACGGGATATTGGGCCTGTGCAGCTCGCGTCCCTGCAGGCGATTGGTATTGGTTTAGTGCAATTTCAAGCGCGGCCTTACCCAGCGGTTGATACGGCCGGCCAGCATGACCAATCCGGTTTTAAAAAAACCGTGGATCGCCATCTGGTGCATGCGGTAAAGGGAGATATACACCATACGCGCCAGGCGCCCCTCAATAAATAGACTGCCCTTGCTCAAATTGCCCATCAGGTTGCCGACGGTGGAATAGCTGGCGAGTGAAATCAATGAGCCGTGATCGGAGTATTTGTAAACCTTGAGTGGTTTGTTTTCCAACAGGGCGACCAGGTTGGTGAAACAGGTGCTGGCCATCTGGTGTGCCGATTGCGCACGGGGTGGGACGCGTGAGCCATCGGGGTTGGTGAATTGCGCGCAATCGCCAATGGCCAAAATGCGTGGGTCGCGCGTGGTTTGCAAAAACGCATTCACGTGTAGTTGATTAATACGGTTGGTTTCGAGCCCCGCAATATTGGCCATGAAGTCGGGCACTTTAATACCGGCAGCCCACACAATCAGATCGGCACTGATCAATTGGCCATCTTTGGTGTGCAAGCCGTCGCTGGAGGATGACGTAATCATGGTGTTGAGGCGCACATCCACGCCCAGCTTGGCCAGCTCGCTGTGTGCCGCTGCCGAAATGCGCTCGGGCAGGGCGGGCAATATGCGCGGCCCGGCCTCAATCAGGGTGACGTTGAGGTGTTCATTGGTGACCGCGTTAAAACCGTAGTTGTGGATTTCGTGTACGGCGTGATGCAATTCCGCCGACAGTTCCACACCGGTGGCGCCAGCGCCCACGATGGCGACACGCACATGGTCATCTTCACCGAGGACACGCTGGATGCGCAGGCATTTGTTGAGCAGGCGTGAGCGGAATTTGTAGGCCTGGTTGGGGCTGTCGAGAAAGATAGCGTGTTCCTTGACCCCGGGAGTGTTGAAGTCGTTGGAAATAGAGCCAATGGCTAATACCAGGTAATCGTAGGGGATGCGCGTTGAGGGAATTACCTCTATCCCCTCTTCGTCGTTGATCGGGGCCAGGATAACTTCGCGCGTGTTGCGATCTATGTCGGTCATGGTGCCCACGCGAAAGGCAAAATGGTGGGTATTGGCGTGGCCGCGATAACTGACCGCATCTATACCCTCGTCCATAGTGCCCACGGCAATTTCGTGCAGCAGTGGCTTCCACAGGTGCGTGGTATTGCGGTCGATCAGGGTGATCTCCGCGCGTTTTTTCTTGCCGAGCTTATTGCCCAGCTTGGTTGCCAGTTCAAGGCCGCCAGCCCCGCCACCGACAATCACAATGCGCGGTGGCGTGTGCTGGTCGGTCGCCTGGGTTATTGCAGTGGTTGATGTTTGCATAGTGCTTTCCAGATTGGGTTGCGAATGGGTGATCTGGTGTCGGCGTATGGTTGCGGTGAGGCGCTAGTGGCTGGTTAGCCTGCCGAGAAAATAGGTTGCCAGTGGTCGCTCGATAAAACGCCAGGTGTTTTGTTGCAGGGCGGCACTGAAGTCTTGCCGGGCCTGCTGCCATTGCCCGCGTGCAAATTCGCGATAGCCCGCGTAAAAAAATAATTCGGTTCGCTCGCAGCGATTGCCGGCGTAATCGGCCAATTGCTGGCGGTTCACCTTGCCGGTCCAGTAAGCATAGACGGCCGCTTCCCAACGGCTACCCAATTGCAGGGGTTTGTCGCGCACCTGTGCACTCAAGTCCTTGTTTGACTGTTGGCCGATAATGTCGGCTTTGATGACATCGTAGCCGCTGAGCGCTTTTTTGCCCTGTAGATATTGCGTAAAGGCTTGTGCCGCTTGCTGCCATTGGCCGCTGTTCATGTAAATTTCGTGCTGTGCGGCGTCGCCCTGGCCCAGTCCTTTCGCCTGGGCTTGGGCGAGGATTTGCAGGGCTTTGGGCTGCTGGTTGCGCATGGAATATTGCTGCGCAATAAACGCCTGGTTTTCTGCCTTGGGGGCCAGCTCGAACAGGATCTGCGCTTCGTTCATCGCCAACTGCGGGCGGTTTTGATCCAGGTAGACCTGCGCCAGGCGGAAATGCCATTCGCCTTCATCCGGTTCAAGGGCGATGGCGTGCTGGTAGTGGCGTATCGCCCGATCAAGGTAGGCCGGGTACTCATAGGTACAGCCCTGGCTGAACGCGCGCTCCTCGTAAAGTTCGCCGAGCGTGCCCTGGATATCCGCCGATGGGTCCAGGTTGTCACTGGCCAGCTTGAGGCTGGCAATCGCCATGGGGTAATACCCCTGGCGGCGGTAGAGGTTGGCCAGTTGGAGATGGGCCAGGGCACTTTGCGGTTGTTCGGCGATGGCGTTGTACAGGGTTTGTTGCAGGCCGGGATAGTCCTTTTGCGCATCGCCCGCTTGTTGCACGTAAGTATTCAGGAACAGCGCGAGTGAGGGCGGATGCAGGCCTTTGCGCGCTTCGCTGCCAATCTGGGCATAGAGCGCCCTGGCTTCGCTCAGGTTTTCCGGGCGGCGTTCGCGCAGGAGTTTTTGGTAGAGCAGCCGGTAGATGGCTTCCTGGGTTGGGGCGTTGCCGGGTGCCAGGGCCAGGGTTTTGCGAAAGTAGGCCAGGGCCCGCTCGCGGCTGGATGTGGCATTGTGTTCCTCCGCCTCGCGGTAGTGGTAATAACCCAGTTCATACCAGGCTTCGGGGTTATCGGGCTCGGTCTCTACCCAGGTTTGCAGGCTGCGCAGGTCGCGGGTGTTGCCGGTGGCCTCGGCGTGCGTTTTGGTATTAGCCGCGGGTGACTGGCCTGCTTGCTGGGCACAACCGGCGATGGCCAGTGCCAGGGCTCCCGCCAGCAGCGGATGCCTGAGCCTGTGCACCAGGCCGACCAGTTGGCGGGAGTGTGCGGCGGTGGTAGTTTTCACCGCGGTTATGGCTTTCACAGCGGCTTGTTTCACAGTACCTTTCCTCACAGTGTCTTTTTTCACAGTGAGAATCCCATAGCTTCGGCTTTTTTGAAGGCGGCATCCGACTCTTCCAGGCGATTGTTATAGCCCTGGGCCAGGCCGAGTACATAGTAGGCTTCGGCCTGGTGGTTTTTCTGCCCTCCCGCTTGTTTAACCGCCCGCTCGGCGGCATCCAGCGCCTCGCGGTATTGGCCTTGCTTCATGTGGTGTTTGGCCAGCGCTATATAGTGCCCGCTGTCTTTATTGCCGGTTTGTTGCAGGGTGTGCAGTTCCGTGGCGGCAGTATCCAACTGGTAGCTGATTGTCCAGTCTCGGTTGCCCAATAATTCCTGGGTCTTGTGGTAGAAATCCGCATAGTCCGCCAGGGCGACGCGCACCGGTTTAAGGGTCAGGGATTGCTCCACCTGGTAGTGGGTGCCTTTGTCGGTGCCACTCTGGTTCACTTGGTAATAGGCATTGTCGATATTTTGGCCCTGGCTTTTTACCCGCGCCTGGTGGGTTTGGTCCGGGCGCAGGAAGTCGATCTGTGCCTGCAGGCTGTAGCCGGGTTCATTCACATAGGGTTGCTTGCGGTCGGCCGGCTTATGCAGGTTGCGCAGGTCGCTGAACAGGTAGATCAATTGGGTCAGGTTAAAGCCGTAATTGAGTGGGGCATCGCCGCCGCCCCAGGCCTGCTCGAACACCAGGCGCCCCTGGATTTCAAATCCCTGCCACAGGCTGTCGGCATGGCGCGTGCTCAGCTCGCTGATATCGGCACTGCTGTAAATATGGCTGAACAGCTCGCGGAAATACTTGTCGCGCTCGGGTGTCAGTTGCCACAGCGAGCGCAGGCGATCCTCAAACATACCGCCGAGCTCGACGTGAAAGCGGGCTTCGACGCGCTGCCCTTCCAGCTTGTCGAACACCAGGTTCAGGCGCGCATAGTGTTCGCTGGCCGGGCGCAGGGGCAGGGTGGTAATGGCGCGGGTCTGCTCATCCACAACCAGTGCCGGTTGCCCCTCAATACCCAGGGAAAAACCGGGGAAGAGGGTGGAGTCGCCGGTGGTGTCCATCCACATGTCGGTCAGGCCCGGTTGCGCGGGGATATGGACAATCATGTGGTCGAAGGTGACGGCGGGCACACTCATGTCCGGCAGCCCCATGGAGCGGGTGGCGATCAGGGCGGTATTGGCCTGGATACCCAACTGGCGCAGCAGGGTAACCGCCAGTACCGATTGATCCTTGCAATCGCCATAGCCGTTGGTGAAGACCTCGTGGGCGTCGTGGGGCTCGTAACCGCCGCGGCCCACGTGGGCAAACACGTAGCGCACCTTATCTTGCAGGAGTTGGTACACCGCCTTGACCTTGTCCGCGGGGGTTTTGGCGGTTTTGCGGATATCGGCAATCACCTTGTCCAGCTTGCTGTCGGTGACCAGGTGGGGCTCGACCAGTTGATCGGCCCAGCGCGCAATGGTGTGCCAGTCGGCGATGGTGCCTACGCGCAGGCCGGGGGTGTAGCTGTGTTCGCGCGGCATGCCACTTTGCAAATCCACCGCCGCCAACTGGTTGCCGGACCAGCGCCACAGGCGATAACCGGGGCGCTGGTCGGCGCGTACCTGGTGGCGGATGCCAAAGCGGCCCAGGTCGTTAAACACCAGTTGGACAGACTCGGGGGCGCTGATACTGATTTCGGCGGTATGTACGGTGTCGGCACGGCTGCCCTGGCCGGCAGCGCGGCCCTCCCACCAGTGGAAGCCAAAGCTGTCGAACCACTGGCCGTCGATGATTTTGCGCGTATCCGTGTAGCGGTACTGGAATTCAATGATCGAGCCCTTGCGCACATTGGGCAGGGAAAAGAGCAGTTCCTTGCGGTCGTGGTAGAAGTTTTCGTCGTTGGGACTCTGGATCTGGGTGGCGTCGGCCTTGATGCTGTCGATCTTGCCATCGGGGGTGCGCACGTTGGCAAACTCCAGGGTAATGTCCTCGTAGAAGCTGTTGAAGGACACACTGATCTGGCTGTAATCGCGCGCGGCTTCATCGCTGTTGATGTACACCGCCACATAGGAATGCGAGGTACCCATAAGCGCTTCGTCCAACTGGATATGGGTGCGGCGCACTATCACCTCGGCCCCGGCGCCGGCGTCCGGTTTGAAGGCCTTGGCCAGGGCGGGCAAGGGCTCTGCCAGGCGTTGCGGCGCGGTATTCGCAAGGGCTTGCAGGCCCAGCCCCAGGCATAACAGGCCCAGTGGCAGGGCGAGGAAACGATAAACAGACACAGCGTACTCCTGGCAGGGGAGCCCACCGGCACAGCACCGGTGGGGGCGATAGCGAGAGGGTTTAGAGGGCAATCCAGCGGCCGGTGGCGGCGCTGGTAAAAATTGCATCGATAATGCGCATATTGGCGATGGCGTCACTCAAGGGGGTGGGTACCGGTGTGTCATCGAGGACGCTGCACGCAAAGGCATCACCCATCACGCGATACTGGTCTGTAGCGGCTATCGATAGTACGTCGGCCTCGCCGTTGTGCTTGAGCGTGATTTCCGCCGGGCGATCGCCGGGTGGGTTAAAGGGCACGGCGATGGCCAGGCTGCCGGCTTCGCCACTGGCCTCGATGTATTGGCGGGGTTCAATTTTGGTGGCGGCGGTAAAGGTGGCATTGCCCTCGGCAAATTGCAGGATGCCGGATACCTGGCAATCCACCTCCTGGCCGGGGAAGGGGGTTATCTGCCCCATCACCTGCAGGGGCTCGCTGTTGTACAGCCAGCGCGACAGCGAGATGCAATAGCAACCGATATCCAGCAGCGCACCGCCACCCATGGCGCGCTTGTTGCGGATATTGCCCGCTTCGCGGTTGTTGTAGGAAAACTGTGAGTGGATGGTGCGCAGCTGGCCAAGCTTGCCGCTGTCCACCAGTTGCTTCGCCGTTTGCCACTGGGGGTGGAAGCGGTACATAAAGGCTTCCATGGTTTTCAGGTGCGGGTAGCCGGCGGCGGCCTCCACCAGGCGCTGGGCGTCGGCGGTGTCCATTCCCAGGGGTTTTTCGCAGAGTACATGCTTGCCGGCTTGCAGGGCCTTGATTGACCAGTCCACATGCAGGTGGTTGGGCAGCGGGTTGTAGATGGCGTCGATATCCGGGTCAGCGAGCAGGGCTTCATAGCTGCCGTAGGCTTTTTCTATGCCCAGGTCCGCCGCGCACTGGCGTGCGCCGGCCAGGTCGCGTGAGCCTATGGCAACGACCTGGTTGAGGTCGGAGGCTTGCAGGGCGGGGATAACTTTGGTGCGGCCGATTTTGGCGGTGCTCAGCACCCCCCAGCGGACTTTTCTCATGGGCTTCACTCTCGAAAATAGTGGTCGTGGTCGCGGTTGATCCGCTTCTCATGAGCGGTAAATGGCGCCCAGTATAGCAATCCTTGCAGCGGATGAGACTTACCAGGGCAGGCGCTCGCCATTGGAGTGCCAGAAGCCGCCGCTGTTATCCAGGTTCAGGTCGTCGATGCGCTGGCTCAGGCGCTGGGCGGACTCGTGCGCGGAAATATCCCCGCCAAAATTCACCATCGCCGTCTGCACATAGCCCGGATGCAAGATGGCAACGGCGATGCCGCGCGGCTGCAGGTCGCGCGCGAGTGACATGGCGCCGGCGTTGAGTGCGGCCTTGGACATGCGATAGCCGTAGTAGCCGCCGGAGCTGTTGTCGGCAATAGAGCCCATGCGGCTGGTAATAAACGCGACCTTGGCGCTGGGGGCCAGGTGATCCAGCAGGGCCTCGGTCACCTTAAGCGGTGCCAGGGCATTCACCAGGAACTGCCCGGTGATACTGGCCGCATCCAACTGGCCCAGGGCCTCGCGGCGCAGGATACCGGCATTGTTGATCACCAGGTTGAGCTGGCGTTGGCCCAGGGCCGTTGTTAATTGGGCCAGGGCTTTTGCATCGGTCACATCGATACCGCTGATCACCTCCGCACCCGATTGCGCCAGCTCGGGGGTACTGGTGCGGCACACGCCGATGACATGCCAACCCTTGTTCAAATAGGTCTGGCACAGGGCCAGGCCGATGCCGCGATTGGCGCCGGTAATCAGTACAGTTTGCATAAAGCCTCCTGGGGATGGGGTTCGCACAGCGGTAATCCACTGTCATTCATTGGGTGGCCGAAACCATAAACTAGTTGGACGCTGAATGCATCTGCATTGAGTGGTGTGAAAATCGCCGCGCTTTCGGCAACCCTCTCAGCCCTGGTGAAAAACCCGGATAACGCCGCCGCTTATGAGTCGCTACTGCAAAAAATCGAACCGCGCTGCGTGGGTGTCTGCTCGCTTTCCAGGCGCAATGCCTGGGGCGTTAAGCCCGTCCATTTTTTCAGGGCGCGGCGCAGGTTGGCGCTATCGTGGAAATGCAGGCGTTGGGCCAGTTGCTCCAGGGGGAGTGACTGGTTGCCGAGCCATTCCAGGGCCAGTGCCCGGCGCAGCTCATCGTAAATGGCCTGGAAGTGGGTGTGATGTTTTTGCAGTTTGCGCTTGAGGCTGGCACTGCTCATGCAAAAGGCCGCGGCGGTGGATTCCAGGTTGGGCACCGCGGCCTCCGGTTGTAGCAGGTGATATTCCAGATAGCGGTAGAGTGCCGCAAGAAAACTCTGCTGCTCCGGCAACTGTGCCAATTGCTGCTGGGCTTCGCGCTCGGCGCTGGTGAATGCCTTGGTTGAGGCGTGGGGCCAGGGGGAAAACGCCTGTGAGCGGGCCAGGCTCAGGCGATTCCAGAGCGAGCCAAATTGCACTTGTTCGCCCCAGTGCAATTCATATTGTTCGTAATAGGCTGGGCGCAACCGGCGCAGTTGCAACTGCCAGTCAAATGCCTTGCCACTCAACCAGCGCACACAACTGTGAATGCCGCTCAGCAACATGTCGCTGAGAAAATCGCAGGCCTCGTGGGCGCCGGTGCTGTCGCGCCAATACAAATACACCCGCTCTGGCCCCAACTCCAGGCGCAGCTGCAACAGTGGAAACAGCAGGCGCTGGAGTCGCACCAGCGTCGCCAGCCACTCGTACAAGTGCGCTGCATTGACCAGGGCGTTACTGGCTGCACCATAGTGGCCGGGGAAAATATGGTTGCCCAATAAAAAACGTAACTCTTCATAGCCGCACTGTTCATAACCGCGCTGGCGCTGGCTGTTGTGGATGAGTTGGAACACCTGGATGGGGGTGAGCAGGCGCTCGCTCATCACATCATCGATAAAAATGCCGGTACCGCGCAGCAACCGGTATTCGGGCAGGTTGCGCGCCAGGGCCAATTCGATCAGCAGTGACGGCCACTGCTGCAATGGCACCAGGGGCGTGTCGCACTGGTAATAGGCTGTCGTTGAGGGCGCGCGCGGCCTGGCCATGTTTATCTATTCCCTAGGCGGCGACATGCCGGGGTGCAGCGCGGTTTTTATTGAGCAACAATTGCTGGTGCGCGCGCTTGATCAGGATTTCGGCGGGTGAATCCGCTGCCGTGGTTGGCACTATGGCGTCTTCCCCCCACTGTGCATAGGCAATACCCAGGCTGATGTGGTTGATGTGGGTATGGCCCGCGCGGGTTTTAAACGCAAAATGGGCGACGGCTGCTTGCAGCTCATGGCCCAGGGCCCGGGCGCCGAACTGTTCGGTAAACGGCAGGATAATGGCAAAGCGATCGCCGGCGTAGCGGCACAACAAATCGGTATCGCGCAGGTTAAGCAATAAGAGTTCCCCCAGGGCGAGCAGGTAGCGGTCACCTTCGCGGTGACCCTGTTGGCGATTAAACAGCGCAAACGCATCCACATCCACCAACATGACTGCCAGCGGTGCTTGCTGTTGGCGATGGCGCTCCAGCTCCAGGGTGAGTTGCTGCCGGAAATAATCAGCGCGGCTGAGCAGGGTCGTGTTATCCAGGTTGCGATGTTCGCGAAAAAAACCTTCGCGTTTGCGCAGTTGCCGGTTAATCACCCATTGCTCCTGGTGCCAGAAATAAATACCCACCGTTAGCAACAACATCCCCAGCAGCATACAGCCGGATTCAACCCAGTGATCCCAGCGCGGGCTATCTGGAAAGACCATAAATTCATCCAGCACATCCTGGCATTGCGCCAGCACAATCAATCCCAGGCTCAGGCTTAGCCATTGGGTGACCCTGCCCTGGGGGCGGCTTTGTAAAATCAAGAGCAACCACACCAGCATCAGCAGGGCGAAACCGCCTTCACTGGCGACATCCAGCCAATCGATATCTGCCCAGGCCTTGGGCTCCGACAAACTCAGGCTGATGAGCAAACACAGTTGAAACAGGAGCGCCAATCCGAGCAGTTTCCATTGGTGTAATTTGAGCATGGGGTTAATGTCCGTCATCAAAATGTCATCACAGACATAACAGGTTTTTGTTGCGGTTATGTGACTGCGCAACTCGGGCTGCACAGGGTCAAATCAGCTCAGGCTTTTTTCGCTGCGATTATGTTTCACCACCGCGTGAGTGGAAAAATTCTGTACCAGTATCTATTGAGGGTGTGTCCAGTGAGTAATGGACATGGCGCCTTACTAAATTTCCTGTCGCTAAAAAACAAGAGTCATATCAGCTCAATTTACGCCGTACAACCCAGCGCTTTGCAGGCAATCCGCACTGCACTGCAATGGCTGTCACCCGGTTGTCATCTGTTGCCCCTAGCGTTCGCCCTGCTAACCGCGTCGCACATACACAAGCGATGCCTATTTCCATTCATACAATGGCATTTATTGGCCACAGGCCATCAGGGGAGCTCGGGGTGAAACACACAAACAGAATGACGTCGCTGGAATCTGTACAAAAAAGACGGCAACCCGTCCGTATTCCTTTTATGAAAACCGCATTAGCCGTGGCACTTGCCTGTGCAGGTTTACCGGTACTGGCCGACGCACGCCTGCAAGGCTATGTCAGCGCCGGTGAACCGGCGATTGCATTGCAAGGGGCGCGGGTGCGTATCCTAGAATTGAATCGCGAAGCGGTCAGCCAACGCGATGGTCGTTTTATTTTTCTGGATGTAAAGCCGGGTACCTATACCCTGGTATCCAGTTACCTGGGTGCTGATGATGTGCAGGAACGCATCACCCTGGTTGACCACCAAACCCACCAGGTGAATTTTTCGCTCAAGGGCGTTTCCGGTGTGGTGGAAAATATTATTGTGATCGGCCAGGCTGCCGGTATTAACAAGGCGCTGAACAAACAGCGTAGTGCCGATAACCTGATTACCGTGGTATCTGCCGATGCTATTGGCCAGTTTCCGGATACCAACGTGTCTGAAGCACTGCAGCGCCTGCCCGGATTATCGGTGGAGCGCGACCAGGGTGAGGGTCGCTATGTGCGCGTGCGCGGTATGAGTCCGGATTTTAATGCGGTCACCATTAACGGCGTGGGGGTTCCCGGGCCGGATGCTGATCGTCGCGCGGTGGCATTGGATGTGATTCCCTCCGACCTGCTCGAAAACCTGGTGGTCACCAAAAGTGTGACACCGGATATGGATGCCAACTCACTGGGTGGCAGTATTGATGTGCAGAGTTTATCGGCGTTTGATCGCGATGGTTTTTTCTATCAGTTCACCGCCGAAGGCAGCTACGACGATAACACTGCACAAACCAGCCCCAAATTGGCGCTGACCACCAGCAAACGCTTTAGTGTTGGCAGTGGCAATGACAATCTGGGGATTGCGGCAGGCATCAGCCATTTTAAACGGGAGTTTGGCTCCGATAATGTGGAGACCGGCGGCGCCTGGGATTTTGGCGATGGACAAGATTTGCTGGAAGAAATGGAGCAGCGCGATTATCGCATTACACGCGAGCGCTCCGGTGTGGTCTTTAATCTGGATTATAAACCGGGCAACAGCACCCATCTCTATTGGCGCAACCTTTACAGCGAATACACCGACAAGGAAATTCGCCTGGGTACTGTGATTGAGTTTGATGAGCCGCTCGCGTCCGGTGAGCAGGGCATCGCAGAGGTTGCACGTGAACTGAAAGATCGCGCTGAAACCCAGAAAATTTTCTCCAGCGCCCTCGGCGGTAAAACCGATTTTGAACGCTGGTCAATCAATTATGGACTGGGCTATAGCAAATCCGGTGAAAACGAACCCGAGCATGTTGCCGGTGCGGTGTTTACCCTTGATGAAGGGGTAATTGCGGATGAGGTTTTCGAGCTGGGTTATCAGGGCAAACGCAATATCCGTGTGAATGCCCCGGCGGAATTTTACCAGGCGCAATCCTATCGTTTGGATGAAGTGGAACTGGCATCCAGTGATACCAATGATGAAAGCCTGAGCCTGCACCTGGATTTTACCCGCGAGCTGACCCTGGCTGATCATCCGGCGCAACTCAAGTTGGGCGTCAAGCGCGTGGAGCGCGAAAAAGATAATGATGCCAGTGTCTGGGTGAGCGAAGAGTTTATCGGCGATACCTCCCTAACCCAGTTTGCCGCTGGCCCGGTTGATTACCGGCTGGGTGAGTTTGGCCCACAAATCCGAGCGCGTGCGATAAAAGCAGTCCTCGACAATGTGGAAGAGGATGAACTGGAAAGCCGCATTGGTGATTTCGACATTACCGAGGATACCTCCGCCGCCTATGTCATGGGGCGTATCGATCTGGGCAACCTGCGTTTGCTTTCCGGTGTGCGCTATGAACAGACCGATTTTTCCGCACGGGGTTATGCCTACGATGGTGTAGCGGATGAAATGAATACACAAACCTTCAGCAATGATCACGACTACTGGCTACCTGCGCTGCATGTGCGCTACAGCTTCAGCGATAACACCCAGGTGCGCGCCGCCTGGACCAATACGGTTGTGCGCCCCGGCTTTGGCCAATTATCGCCCGGTCGTGTGCTGGAGGAGGATGACGGCGAGATAGAGGCCTCATTTGGCAATCCGGATTTAAAACCGCTGGAATCCAGTAACCTGGATCTTGGTATAGAACATTATCCCGGTGCGGCCAGTGTGATCTCTGCCTATGTGTTTTATAAGTCCATTGACCATTTTGCCTATCAAACCGATTTGGCCGGTAGCGCCGGTTATGAGGGTTTTGCCGAGGCCATGACCTTCGTGAATGGCAAGCGTGCGGAATTAACAGGAATCGAATTGGCTGCGTCGCGGCAATTCAGCAATTTGCCTGCGCCTTGGAATGGCTTATTAGTGGGGGGGAATGCCACCTGGGTTGATTCCACAGCGCGTATCGGCAGTAACGATGATGGCGAATGGAGCGAGCGCGATATTCCGCTGCCGAGCCAATCCGATGTATCGGCTAACCTGATGCTGGGGTATGAATCGGATCGCTGGAGTGCCAGGCTGTCGGCCAATTACAAGTCTGAATATTTGCTGGAAGTCCTTGACCCGCTGGATGTCGATTACGACACCTATGTGGATGAACAACTGCAACTGGATTTCTCCCTGCGTTATTTCGTCAGCGATAACATCAAGCTGCATGTTGAAGCCTTGAACCTGACCGATGAGGTTTATTACACCTGGGTTAAATCGCCGCGCTATAACGCGCAATACGAGGCCTATGGGCCGACCTATAAACTGGGTATTACGTTCATGAGTTTTTAATGTCACCCGTATTGTGGAGCAATGGTGAACCTATGTTGAAATCTGTTTTATGGGCCAGGTGGCATTACCTTGCCTGGATAGCGTTACTCCCGGTGTTGTTAGGCAGCAACCCGGGTCTGGCTGAAACGCGCCTGGGGCAGCCGTTCAGTGCCCGCCAGGCCTATATCATTCCCGCGCAGGACGGGTGGGGGAAAACACGCCTGGAAACCGGTGATGCACTGGTATGGCGCGATGCACAGGGCCAAATCCTGGCGCGACTCAACCAGGCCACGGAGTTGCTCGATGTGCGCCAGCGCGGTAGCGAGCTGTGGATTGCGGCTATGGCCTTGCCCGAGCAGCAACCGGCCCTTTATGTGCTCGATCGTGTTACGCGTGAACTGCGCGAGCAGGTACGTTTACCCCTGCCATCATTTAAACCGGAAAACCTGTGTTTGAGCCAGGATGCAAACCGGGCCTTGTCGATGTATTTGCTGGACGAGCGCGGTATGGCAGAGCATTGGTTGGTGGCCGATGGGGCAGGGCGCACCAAACCCGCCTTGATTCGCACCTTACCGATTCCGCCCAACAGCAAAGCCTGCAGTGTTGAAGATACGACCGAGCAATTATTTGTCGCTGAAGAAGCGGTGGGCATCTGGCGCTATTCCGCATCGGCAGAAGCGGCGCCTGGCCGCGTGCCGGTTAGCTTGAATAAACCGTTTGGTGAATTGCAGGGTATTGTCGATGCACTGGTTGCTATTCCCGGTGGTTTGCTGGCACTGGATGCAGAAACCTTGCAACTCCTGGTCTATCGTCAACAGGAAAAACACTGGGTACTGCAACAAGTAATTCCCGTGAGCGGTTTGCGTGAAGCGGAATTGTTGAGTGCTAGTTGGGAACCGGCGACACAACAATTACAGATTGTGGTGGGCGATAAAAAAACAGCGCAACAATACCCGTTAAATTTGCCCTGGTCCAGGGTGGAAAAAACAGCGGCTGCTGCCCATGGCCCAACGATTGTCAGCGTGATGCCGGAGGTGCAGACCCAGTCGGTAGCACGCTTTGGCGATGCAGCGGATGATCCTGCGATTTGGATTAATCAACGCAAGCCTCACCACAGTCGTGTACTGGGAACCAACAAGCAGCAGGGCTTACTGGTGTATGACCTGCAGGGGCGGGAACTGCAGCGCTTTGATACCGGACGTTTGAACAATGTGGATGTTCGCCAGGGCCTGCGCAAAGGCAACAAACCGGTGGATATCGCCATAGCAACCAACCGCGATGACAACAGCCTCAGCCTGTATGAAATCGATCCGCGCTCAGGCAAGTTGCACTTTGCGGCCAGCATTCCAACCAGCCTCAAGGAGATCTATGGGTTTTGCCTGTATCACTCGCCTGTCACAGGTGCGCTTTATGCTATCCCGAATGACAAGAGCGGTGAGTTCCAGCAAATCCGTATCAGCGCCCGGGCGGATGCGGCGCGCCAGTATCAATGGCAGGGGGAATTGGTTCGCCGGTTCTTCGTAAAAACCCAGCCGGAAGGTTGTGTGGCGGATGACCAGCGCCAGCGTTTATTTATCGGTGAGGAGGATGTCGGCATCTGGACCCTGGCTGCCGAGCCCTCTGCTTCGGGAGAATTGACCCGGGTAATGGCGGTGGGCGAACAGTTGGTAGCCGATGTGGAAGGCTTGGCCATTTACCAGCATGCAACCCATCCCTACCTGGTGGTATCCAGCCAGGGCAATAACAGCTATCTGGTGCTGGATGCCGTGGCTCCCTATACCTTGCGCGGTATTTTCCGTATCGCTATGGATATCGATAAAGGCATTGATGGTGTATCGGAAACCGATGGGCTTGAGGTCTTGTCGGTTAATGTTGGCAAGCCCTTCGAACAGGGAATTTTGGTGGTACAGGACGGCCATAATGTGATGCCCGAATCACCCCAAAACTTTAAATATGTCAGTTGGGAAAAAATTCGTGCGCAATTGATGTTGCCATGATGCAGTGGCTTGGATAGCCGTTAAAAACATTGATGCACGCAAGGCAGTAAGTTTGACGCGAGCCTGTCTCCGGATTGGGCTCGCGTATTTTTTATTGATCCCCGGACGAGAGGTAATCCATGTTCCATTCACCAACGCCTGCATTGACGCCCGATCCTGATGATATTCCGGTCAATCCCTCTACACAGCCCTGGCTGGATCGGGTTGCGGCCAATCGTCGCCAATTGTTAAAGGGCAGCCTTGGACTGGCGCTGGGCAGTTTTTTAGGCAGTTCCCTGGGGGGATGCAGCGGTGGAGGATTACCATCAAACCCTGGCAGGCGGGCATCACCGGTCATTGGTTTTCAATCGGTGCCATTACAACTGGCGGAGGATTTTGATCGCGTGGTAGTGGCGGAAGGCTATGAGGCAAAACCGTTTTTTTCCTGGGGCGACCCGGTGGTTGACGGTGCGGTGGCCTGGCGGGCGGATGGACAGAACACCTGGCAGGAGCAGCAATTGCAAGCCGGGCAAAACCATGACGGTATGGCGTTTTTCCCCTTTGCTGATGCACCCAATGATCACGGCTTATTGGTGATTAACCACGAATACACCAACGATACCCTTCATCCACAGGGGCCAACCCTGACTCGCTCAGCCGATGGCCGCTTGCTGCGTCCGGCTGATGAAGTGCGCAAGGAGCAAATGGCCCATGGTGTCAGTGTGATTGAAATCCGCCGCGATGCCCGCGGCGAATGGCAGCGCATTTTTCCATCGCGCTATAACCGTCGCCTGACCATGCATACCCCCATGCAACTGACCGGGCCGGTAGCGGGTACGGAATGGGTCAAGACGCGCGATGATCCAACGGGATTGCAGGTATTAGGTACCCTGAACAATTGCTCCATGGGCAAAACCCCCTGGGGGACTTATCTGGTGTGCGAGGAAAACTGGCATAACTATTTTGTGAATCGCAACACGCAGGATTGGCAGGCACGCACAAGCCACCGGCGCCATGGCATAGCGACAGGTGCCCACTCCAGTAAATATTGTTGGGAATCCGTTGATCCGCGCTTTGATGCAACCCCCCACCCCGATGAGCCACACCAGGGTTATGTGAACGAGCCGCACCGCTTTGGCTGGGTGGTAGAGTTTGACCCTTTCGATCCACTCGCCATTCCGCAAAAACGTACTGCACTGGGGCGCTATGCGCGTGAGTGCGCGACCCTGTCGCTGGCGCAAGATGGGCGTGTCGCCATCTACTCGGGCGACGATACGCGCGGTGAGTATATTTATAAATTTGTCACCGAAGCCGCATATCAACCGGCACAGCCACTAACGAATCGCCAGCTGCTGGATAATGGTACGCTCTATGTCGCGCGCTTTAACGAGGATGGCAGTGGCGATTGGTTGCCACTGGTACAAGGGCAGGGCGGATTAACTGTGCGCAATGGCTTTTTTACCCAGGCCGATGTGCTGGTCAACACCCGCGCCGCCGCCGATATCCTGGGGGCTACACCTATGGATCGCCCCGAGTGGGTTGCGGTGGATCCCCATTCGCGCGAAGTCTATGTCACCCTGACTAACAATATCGAGCGCGGCATCAAAACAGATCAACCGCTTAATGCGGCAAATCCACGCTGCGAAAACCACCATGGGCAAATCCTGCGCTGGCGTGAACAGGGCGATAATCCCACCGCTATCCAATTTACCTGGGAGATTTTTTTACTGGCCGGAAAAACCGATAGTCCCGAGGTGCCGCACAATGAGCGTGGCACTATTATTGGCGATGTATTTTCCAGTCCGGATGGGCTGTGGTTTGATGCCGATGGGCGACTGTGGATTGAAACGGATTTTGACGATGGCGAGGAACCTTACACCCGCATGGGCACCAATCAGTTGCTGTGTGCCAATACCGATACGCGTGAGGTAAAGCGTTTTCTGGTGGGGCCGAGGGGATGTGAAATTACCGGATTAACCGCTACGCCGGATGGCAAAACCCTGTGGTTGAATATCCAGCATCCGGGGCTAAGTTATCCCGCCAGCGATGGTAAAACCCGCCCGCGTTCAACCACCGTCGTTGTGACCAAGCGCGATGGCGGTGTTATTGGTTCATAAGCAAAAACCGCCGGCCGTCATTGACGGCCGGCGGCGAGGTGGAATGGATTATTGACCCTTGCGCGATTCGCGAATGTAAAAGCGCGCCTGCTTGGCCTGGTTAAAACAATTATCAAAATTTTCTACTGTCTGCATGGTGCGCGCGCCGGTAATCAGGCTAAGTGCTTTGGTATAGCTGACGGTGCCGCTAAAAC
Organism: Cellvibrio japonicus Ueda107; assembly: GCF_000019225.1. Taxonomy (NCBI): domain Bacteria; kingdom Pseudomonadati; phylum Pseudomonadota; class Gammaproteobacteria; order Cellvibrionales; family Cellvibrionaceae; genus Cellvibrio; species Cellvibrio japonicus. Next base: position 1,007,569 of record NC_010995.1, read on the forward strand.
CTTCTGCCTCGGCAATGGATAATTCGCTCCAGGCGGCGTCTACTTCCTGGGCGCAGGCTTCACGGAATTGGGTTTTGCCGGCGCAACCGGCCATGCCGGCGGCAAGGGCAGTGATCAATCCCAGACGAATAATAGTATTGCGGTTCATAACAGCCTCCGTAGCAATCCTGGTAAATGAATCCTGATAAATAATGCGGCGAGTTTGGCAGATGCCCTGACGCGGGACAATAGCGCCGTCAGGCTGAACAGGGCTTTAATTCTTCGTGCGGATATAGTTGGGTGATGATCCAGTCAATCGCTTGCGTCAGGATGGCTTCCGGCGATTGGCGCACATCAATCCGGTAGACATCTTTTTCATTGAGGGGGCACTCAAGGGATTCAAACTGGCTGCGCACCAGCCGTGGGTTGGCAAAGTGGCCGGTGCGATTGTTGACCCTATCCTGGATCGTTGCCTCATCCCCGTCGAGAAAAACCACCAGGGTTTTCAAACCCACATCGCGCAGTGCCTGGCGATGGGCCCGGCGCAATCCCGAAAACGCCAATACCGAGTGTTCGCCAGCACTGAGTGCCTGTTGCAGGTGGTGGCAAATATTGGAAACCCAGGGTAAACGCATCTCATCCGTTAGCGGTTCGCCCCTGGCCATACGCGCCTTGGCATCTTCGCTGTGGAAATCATCACCATCCAGGCAGCGATAGCCAAAATGGGCGGCAAGGCGTTGGGCAAGGGTAGTTTTACCACTGCCGGAAACGCCCATCACGATGAGCAGATGGGTATCGGCATCCGGGTTGGAGGCATGAGACGCAGGGGACGTGGCTTGAGTGTACATCGATAGATTCTTGGCAATGCCGTGTTTTGGCTATAAAAGCAGGCTAATAGCATAACGATTGATCAATGATAGCGCAATCATTTTGCCTGTGTTATGGTAAGAAAACAGGCTTTTATGGCCTCCAGGATGGAACAAGGCCCGCGACCACCGGGTTTTCCAGGAGCGAAACAGCAAACAAAAACCAATAACAACAGTGACATAACGATGAAAATGGCAAAAAAAGGTGTCGATAAGAAAGTCACCCTGGTCGATGTCGCCGCCATCGCAGGGGTTAGCGCTATTACCGTATCCCGGGTGATAAACCAGCCGGAAAAGGTGTCTGAAATCCTGCGCCAGCAGGTGCAAAAGGCGATTGACTCCCTGGGCTATATCCCTAACCAGTTCGCCAGTTCCCTGGCATCGGCCAAATCGCGGGTGGTCGGGGTTGCCATCCCCTCGCTGACCAACATCGTGTTTACCGATGTGCTGCGCGGTATCTATGACGTACTCGGCGCAACAGGTTACAAAGTGCTGATGGTGGATACCCATTACTCCGCACTCGAAGAAGAGAAAATGGTGCGCACCCTGCTGAGCCAGGCGCCGGAAGCGATGATTATTACCGGCGGCGGCCAAACCAAGGCCTGCCAGCAGCTACTGCAAAAAGCCCATATCCCCATTGTGCAGATCATGGAGCTGCTGGAAGAGCCCCTGGATATGAATATCGGCTTTTCCCATTGGCAGGCAGGCTACGACGTTGCCAAATACCTGTTAAGCCAGGGCTATAACCGCCCCGGCTTTATCGGCGCGCGTATGGACACCCGTGTGCAGCAGCGTCTGCGTGGTTATCGGGCGGGTTTGGAAGAAGCCGGTGTTTATCAGGATGCCTATATTGCTACCAGTCTCGATCCCTCTTCCATCGGCTTGGGGGGCCAGTTGTTCCGCCGCTTGATGAGTGCCAGTGGCGGCCATCTGGACGCTGTTTTTTGTGCGAACGACGACCTGGCATTAGGTGCGCTGTTCGAGTCTCAGCGCATGCATATTACGGTTCCGCACTCCCTCGCCATCTGCGGCTTTAACGATATTGAAGCGGCCACTTACGTGAATCCCTCGCTCACCAGTGTGTGGGTTGGACGTTATGAAATGGGCGTAAAAGCGGCCGAGATGATTCTCGACTGTATCAGCCATGGCAAAAAGCCGGCACAGAAAATGGTTGATATGGGCTACCAGATCAAAGAGCGGGATTCCACGCGCCAGCGTCGATAAACCATAACAATACGCAGAGGACACACCGTGACAGCGCAACAGACAACAACACCTGCCCGCAGCGATGATCGCCTTGCCCGACTCAGTTGGCGCGAACGTATCGGCTATGGTTTGGGGGATGCCGGGTTTAATTTTTATTGGGCAATCATCGGTTCCTACCTGGTGTTCTTTTACACCGATGTGTTTGGCATAGGCGCTGCCGCTGCCGCGACCATGGTCACTATCACCAAAATTATTGACGCAATTACAGACCCGATCATTGGCGGTATTGCCGATCGCACCAATACCCGCTGGGGAAAGTTTCGCCCCTACCTGATTTGGTGGGCCCTGCCCATGATGGGTGCGGGTATCCTCACCATGAGCACGCCCGACCTGGACGAGACGGGCAAGTTGATCTGGGCCTATGCGACCTACAGTTTGCTGATGCTGTGTTACACCCTGCTCAATATGCCCTACAACTCGCTGTCGGCCGTCCTGACTGCCAATACCCAGGAGCGCAATACCCTCAACAGCACCCGTTTCTTTTTCGCGTACTTCAGCAGCATTATCGTTGGTGCAGCCACCCCGGAACTGGCGGAATATTTTGGTGACGGCGATCGTTACAGTGCCAAGGGTTGGCAAATGACCATGGTGGTCTATGCGGTTATTGCGTCCTGTTTATTCGTGGTAACGTTTTTTTCCACGCGCGAGCGCATCCAACCGGCAGCTACCCAGGAAAAAAATAATCCGCTGCAGGATTTGAAAGATCTTTTTACCTGCCGTCCCTGGCTGGTGCTCTTTGTCCTGGCGATGGTGTTCATGGTAACCATGACCCTGCGCGGCAGTTCAGCGGCGTATTATTTTCGCTATTTTGTTGAGCGCCCCGATCTGCTGGGCAATTACATAGGTTTGCAAATGGCGGGTTTGATGGTGGGCGCCATGCTCGCCGCTACCGTGACCCAATATATTGATAAGCGCAAGCTGATGATGTTGTTAATGTGTGTTGTCGCTGTCTTATCTATTGTGTTTACGTTTGTCCCCAAACCGGATCGGCACGGCGTGGTGGATATTATCCACAATGATGCAGTGCAGCTGGATGCGCAAACATTATTGGGCAGTGAACCTGCGGAAGGTGATCGCTACCAGTGGCTGCGCCATGACAAGATTTTCTGGATTATCAAGGAGCGTGTGCCCCTGGCGGAAACCGGCCAGGTATTAACACTTGAAAATGCCAAAGGCCAGGTCATCAGTGTCGTGCGCACCCGTGCAGATGGTGCAACCTCGGACAGTGCAGAACTACCGAAGGAAATCCTGTGGATGTTTGCGCTGAATATCCTGATCAGCATTGCCCTGGGATTTAAACCGCCCATTACCTGGGCCATGTACGCCGATGTGGCAGATTACAACGAGTGGAAGAACGGCCGTCGCGCAACCGGGATGACGTTCGCCGCAACGACTTTTTCGCAAAAACTGGGCAGTGCGGGAGGTTCGGCGTTAATGCTCTCCGTATTGGCAGTGATGGGCTACCAGGCAGGACAAATGCAAGCGGGTGCATCACTGGATAGCATTGTGTATATGCAGACCCTGGTTCCCGGTATATTTGCATTACTGACGGCATTGTCGCTGATATTTTATAACCTGAGTGACGACAAACTTGAACAGTTGCAACAGGAGTTACAAACGCGCTATTCCTCGTAGCGCCCATGTGGTTCTCAAGGGCGTCACTGTGTCTATCCATAAACCCATATAGTTTTTATCCCTGATCCCGATGAGTTGGCGCCGCACTGCGGCGCTTTTGCTGTGTGTAATCAATAGAGTTGAACTGACAGGAAATCCCCATGGCCACTGCGTTATTGAATCCCGCTTTACAGGGTGAGCGTTATGAATTGCATAGTCCCACCGCTATGCCGCGCGCTGCCGGTTTTTTGTGGAACCAGCGGATGATGATCCAATCGACCTGTCGCGGCTACGCGGTTGCACAATTTATGCAGCCGGAGCCGGCCAAATATGCTTACGCGCCCAACCTGGAAGCTAAAACCTTTATGCAGCCGGAGCAGCCCTACTATGCGCATCATCCGGGGCGTTTTATTTACATCAAAGACGAAGACACCGGTGAAATTTTCTCGGCACCCTATGAGCCAGTGCGCGCACCCTACGAAAAATTCCTGTTTTCTGTTGGCAAGAGCGATCTGCGTTGGAGTCTGCAAGCACTGGGTATAGAAATTGAAATGACCCTGTTACTGCCTGTCGCGGATGTGGTGGAACTCTGGCAGGTGCGCATTACCAATCGCTCGGGCCGCGACCGTCGCTTGAGTGTCTATCCCTATTTTCCGGTGGGCTACATGTCCTGGATGAATCAGTCCGCAGAATACCGGGCTGACTTGGGCGGGGTGATAGCGAATTGTGTAACGCCTTATCAAAAAGTGGCTGACTATTTCAAACATAAGAATTTCAAGGATAAAACCTTCTTCCTCCACGAACAGCCCCCCGTTGCCTGGGAAACCAAACAGGAAACCTTTGAGGGGGAGGGCGGGTTGCACAACCCCTCAGCGCTGCAACAGGACATGCTGGCCAATGGCGATGCCCGCTATGAAACACCGGCTGCTATTGTGCAATACCGGCTGGAGCTGGCCGATCAGGCAGGGCAGGATTACCGGTTTATTTTTGGCCCTGCCTTTGATGAGGCAGAAATCCGGCACTTACGTAAAACCTATTTGCATGCTGATGGCTTTGCCAGGGCGTGCGCAGATTATGCCGCCTATATTGCCAGCGGCAGTGGTTGCCTGAAAATTGAAACCCCGGATGCGGAGTTGGATAACTTTGTAAACCATTGGCTGCCGCGCCAGGTGTTTTACCACGGTGATGTCAATCGCCTGACGACCGATCCGCAGACACGCAATTACCTGCAAGACAATATGGGAATGAGTTTTATTAAACCGGCGGTCACGCGCGCAGCCTTTATTCATGCGCTCAGCCAGCAGGAAAGTTCAGGGGCCATGCCCGATGGTGTTTTGCTGGTGGAAGGTGCAGAGCTGAAATACATCAACCAGATCCCCCATACGGATCATTGTGTCTGGCTGCCCGTATGCCTGAAAGCGTATCTGGATGAAACCAATGATTATGCGCTGTTGCAGGAAGTCGTACCCGGCCATGATGGAAAATCACTCAGTGTCTTTGCGCGGATTACGCTGGCGATGCGCTGGTTGTTACAGGCGCGCGATCATCGCGGACTGAGTTTTATCGCCCAGGGGGATTGGTGTGACCCCATGAATATGGTCGGTTACAAAGGCAAGGGCGTATCCGGTTGGCTCTCAGTCGCAACAGCCTATGCACTTAATCTCTGGGCGGAAGTGTGTGGCACCACAACACAAACAGAGTTACAGCAGGAATTTCTTGCCGGTGCCAGGGAAATAAATGCGGCGGTCAATCAATACCTGTGGGATGGCAACTGGTTTGGGCGCGGCATTACCGACGATGATGTGGTGTTTGGTATTAGCAAGGACAAGGAGGGGCGGATTTTCTTGAATCCGCAAAGCTGGGCAATTCTCGGCGGTGCTGCCGACGAGGGGCAGCGGCAAAAAATGATAGCGGCTATTGAGCAGCAATTGGAAACCCCCTATGGCGTTGCCATGCTCGCACCCGCTTATACGGCGATGCGCGATGATGTTGGACGTGTAACGCAAAAGCATCCGGGCTCGGCGGAAAATGGTTCGGTGTATAACCATGCGGCGGTATTTTATATTTACAGCCTGTTCTCTATTGCTGAGAAGGAGCGCGCGTATCGCCTGTTGCGACAAATGATTCCCGGTCCGGAGGAAGCGGATTATTTGCAGCGTGGACAATTGCCGGTGTATATCCCCAATTATTATCGCGGTGCCTATTACCAATATCCGCGTACCGCCGGCCGGTCCTCACAGTTGTTTAATACGGGTACAGTGTCCTGGGTCTATCGCTGTCTGGTCGAGGGGGTTTTCGGTTTGCAGGGATGTCATGAGGGGTTGCGTATTAATCCGCAACTGCCCTCGACATGGAATACTGCCAAAGCGGTGCGCGAATTTCGCGGCGCACGCTTTTTGGTAAATATAACGCGTGGTTTAGCCGATACTGTCCAGGTGTATTGCGACGGGATGTTGCTGCCGGATAATTGCGTGCGCCAGATTCAGGCTGGATGTGAATACTCGTTGGATGTATTACTGGCGCGGGATGATTAAGGATTTTGATTGGTAAATATAAAAAAGGCGTGCTTTAAGCACGCCTTTTTTATGGCGCTTATGCCATCTGTTTAAAAATCGAAAATTTCACTGAAGATCGATTTTTTGCGCGGCTTGCCATAGTGGCCATAGTCATGGTTCTTGTGATGGTAATCCGGGCGGCGCTCCTTGTAGTGGGGTTCGCGATATTCTCGCTCCCGGTATTGCTCCTGTTGGGGTTGATGTACAGCTTGTGGTGATGCCGCTGGAGCAGCTTCCGCCTGGGCGCGCTCAAGCAGCTTGTCGAGCTCTCCACGATCCAGCCACACCCCCCGACAGCGTGGGCAATAATCGATTTCAATACCGGATCGCTCACTGATGAGCAGGTGCGGGCGCTCGGGAGAGTCCTGGCAAGTTGGGTTGGGACAGTACATGGTGTCGATCTCCTGTGTCATGCGTTAATGGATGTTGCGAACATTTGTGATACGCAACGACCGGGCATGCGGAACCTTTGTCGTTGCGACAAAGGTCTCGTTCACAGAATCGTGTTGACTCTGCCTGCGGTGCCGGGGCTATTCAGCCCGTGATGACGACATCCACAGCGGGAACTACTCCCCTTCGATTAAAACGAATAATCGGGATACTGCTTAGTTAGCTTCAGTTTTCACTGTTTTTTTCGCCGGTGCTTTCTTGGCGGCTTCTTTTTTTACCTCGGTTTTAGCAGCAGCCGTTTTTTTGGCTGGCGCTACCTTCGGCTCTGCATTGGCCTTTGCCTTGGCTGCTCCAGTGGATGCTTTGGCCGTGTCTTCCTCGGTATTGGCTGGTTTGGCTGCTTTACTGGTTTTGGCCTTGCTGGTTTTTGCCGGAGCATTGGCTTGGTTAGCTTTAACGATATTCAGGTATTTAACCCAGGCTTGCTCGATGGGGCTTTTCGGTGCGCTTTGACTGGCGATTACCTTGAGGATGTGCTGGTCTTCCGGCGTTGGATCCGAAACTTCATCCATGCTCAGGGCATTGATCAGTACACCGTGCTTGCGTATCAGGCGCGCCTGTACATCGGATAAACCACCCTTTTCAAAGCCATTGGGGAAGTTGACACCGTCCTGGAACGTCTGCTTCAGATAATGCTCACGTGGCAACATAAAGAGTCTCCATTATTAGTATGCGCACTACCGATACTGCTCCTGCCATGGGGGAGGGGAATACCTCTATCCTGTGGCTGGCCAGTAACTGCCTTATATAAGAGTTTATTGTTCTAGGGCTGAAGGCCTGTTATTCAGGCTGCCCCAGCGCAAAATTGTTGCCGAAGATAATCGGTTTTCATGACAGTGTATAGCCTGGCTCGATCCCTGGTGGAATTTTTATACGCGACGGTCAAAATTTGGTCATTAAAAATGGCTGGGAGCCATGTTCAACGTCGTGCAGCAACGGCGCGAAGGGTGGCGACCGCCCATAAAAAAACCGGCAATTGCCGGTTTTTAGGAATCACGTGAGAGCAGTTATCAAGCGGCCATCGCTTTCAGCTTGGCGTTCAGGCGGCTCTTGTGACGGGCAGCCTTGTTCTTGTGGATCAGGCCTTTGTCAGCAATACGGTCGATAACAGCAACCGCGGAAACATAAGCCGCTTGGGCAGCAGCCTGGTCGCCAGTCTGGATAGCGCTCAGCACTTTCTTGAGGTAAGTACGCCCCATAGAGCGCATGCTGGCGTTGTGCTTGCGAGCTTTTTCATTTTGACGCGCGCGTTTTTTAGCTTGGGGTGTATTAGCCACCTTGGTGCTCCTGTATTTGAATCTGATAAGTAATAAAACGGTAAACCACGGGCAGCTTTGCCGCCAAAATCGGGTCTGGAATCAAGGACGCGACATTATGCCGCTTTAAAGTCGATTGTCAACCGTAACCTGGTCAGGCCTTATCCAGTTTTTAGTGGGGCAAAACCTTGGTATCTGTGCCGAATTGGACGCAAGCTGGTAGTATCCGTGCTTAAAACTTCCGCCCTTGAAACATTGAGTCTCTAATACGATCCGCCAATGGGGAGCCAGAGAGTGCCTGCGTCTGACGACAACGATAAAACCAACGACCGTCGCCTGAAGGATGTAGCTGCTGAAAGGCAGGTTGATAAGGCATTCCCGGCTTCCTCACAGGAGAAAAGCCCTGCTGTTGGCGATAGCGACTTTGGTGCCCCTACCCGGATTGCGCCGGGTGGCAGCGAGGCAAGCCGATCTGTACCTGCGGTTACACCGCCGGTTAAATCCCCGGGTGCGGCCGGGGACGGCCAGTTAACCCAATACAGTGTCCACCATAGCCATTCCGCCGGTTTTGCCCAGGCGCGGGAACTGGTCGCCCAATCCATGAGTAGCGGCATGCTGCTGAAAAAGCGTTTTTTGCTGGAAGAGGTTCTGGGTGAGGGGGGGATGGGGACAGTCTATAAGACCAAGGACCTGCGTAAGGTCGAGGCCGAAGACCCGAATCCCTATATTGCGACCAAGGTGCTGAACTCGGCTTTCAAGGATCACCCCGATGCCTTTGTGACCCTGCAGCAGGAGGCGGCAAAATCCCAGACCCTGGCCCACCCCAATATTGTTACCGTGCATGATTTTGACCGCGATGGTGACACCTTATATATGACGATGGAGCTGCTGGAGGGCGAACCCCTCGACAAGCTGCTCAAGGCGCGGCGTAACAAGGGCTTGCCCAAGCCGCAGGTATTAACCATCACCCGCGACCTGTGTGCGGCCTTGTCTTATGCCCACCAGCGTCAATTAATCCATGCCGATTTCAAGCCCGGCAATATCTATGTAACGCGTGATGGCCATGCCAAGGTACTGGATTTCGGCATCGCTCGCGCCGCTTCCAAGGAGTCGCAAAAGCACAAATTTGATGCGGGCCAACTGGGCGCCCTGACACCCGCCTATGCCACTATCGAAATGGTTAAGGATGAACCTATCAGTTATAGCGACGATGTGTATGCACTGGCCTGCGTGGTCTACGAAATGCTGACGGGGCGCCATCCCTACAATAATCGCTCGGCCCTGGAGGCCTGCCAGCAGAAACAGAAGCCGGCGCGTCCGGAGGTGCTGACTGCCCGTGAGTGGAAAGCCCTGAGCCATGCCCTGGCCTTGGAAAAGGCGGCGCGTACACCTGACATTCAGGCATTTGTGCGAGAGTTGTTCCCGCGCCGTGGCGCCATGCTGATGCGCGCTGCGTTGGGCGTTGCGGCTGTATCGCTGCTGGGAGCAGGTTGGTTTGGTTTCCAGCAGTACCAGGAGCAGCTTGATAATGCCCGGCTGGTAGCAGAAAAGCTGACGGCAGCGCAGCAGTGCTTTGCCCGTAGCGATTTTACCTGTGCGATTGAGCAGAGCCTGGTGGCGGTGAGCCTGGATCCGGAAAATACCGCGGCTGCGCAATTGCTCGATGCTGCCCAGCAGGCCAAACAGTATCGCGCCGACGAGGAAAAAGTCATTTCGCTCCTGGCAGAAGCTAACCGCTGCCTGAGTGAAGGGGATGCGACCTGTGTCCAGGTTAAGGCGCGCGATGTCCTGGCGCTGAGTGAAGACAACCTGGCCGCACGCACGTTATTGGATACGGCAACCCGGCAGTTGCAGCATCAGGCCATCGAGCAGCTGGTATTGCAGGCCGATAATTGCCTGGCGCAGGACGACCTGTCATGTGCCGAACTTTTTTCCGCTAAGGCCAAGGATATAGACGGGTCAAATCCTGCCAGTCTGGCGTTGACGCAGCGTGTCCAGGCGCGCCAGGAGGCATTGCGTGCGCAACAGGAGACGCGCGCGCAGCAGGTGCAGCGCGGTTTGGGGGAGGCCAATCAATGCTTTATGCGCAAGGATTACTTATGCACCCTGGCGGCGAGCGAAAAAGTGCTGGCCATAGAGCCTGCCAATACCCAGGCGATTGAGTTAAGGCAGTCCGCCAGCTTGGCCCGGCAACAGGCGCGTGAACTGGCGCAAAAAGTTGACAAGCTCCTGGTTGATGCCAATGCCTGTATGGAGAAAAAGAATTATTCTTGCGCCATTGCCAAGGCGGAGTCGGCGTTGGACCTGGCACCGGGGCATCGCCAGGCCCTGGCGCTAAAACAAAGCGCCCAGGAGACGCAGCGCAAGCTCAAGGAATCGGGATTTAACATTCAATAAGCCGCGACCACGCGGACCACACGTCAGGGTAGGTGTTTTATGCGCAAGTTATTGTTGGTCTTTACACTTTTCGCATTCGCAGCGGGACAGGTGCAGGCCTTTGACCTTAAGGATCTGGCCCGTAATATCGACCGCTCCTATAAATGCAAGAGCGGTGACCAATCCTGTAAAAACCGCGAGCGGCTCAAGGCGGTAGCGCGCGTTGCGGCGATTGCCGGCGCGGTGGCGCTGATTACCAAAATGGTTATTGACTATCGCTCCCAGCGCACATCGGGCGCGGACGAGGTGGCTGCCGAATACAAGGCACAAAATGCCCAGTTACCCCTGGAGCCGGTGGCAACCGAATACACCACCAAAACCCTGCCTGGCCCAGTGGTAGAGCCTGGAAAACCGGTGGTAATCCAGTCGGACATCGTGGTGGTTCCGGGTACCAAAAAGCAAAAAACGCTGATTGAAGAGCGTATTACCATCTATGACAACGAGGACAATACCAAGGCATTAAACAACCTGACCAAAGCGGTGAATGCCAAAACCAAAACCGGTGGCCGCTACCAGAATGAGTTTTCCTTTACCCTGCCGGAAGGTTTGCCCCAGGGGGTGTATCCCATCAAAACCCAGTTATTGCTGGATGGTAAGGTCGTCAGCGATGCCAGCAACGATATCCAACTGGTGATGCATGTGAATGAGCGCGGTGCCATGCAGGTGGTCGCTATGCGTTGATGGGGGTGGACACTATCAATACGACCAATAAACAGGCACTGGCATAGCGCTGGTATAAAAAGGCACCTTCGGGTGCCTTTTTACATTATCGCGATGTTGCTGTTGCCTGGAGCTGTTGTTCCAGTGCATGCAAACGCTCCGGTGTGCCTATATCACTCCATTGGCCTGTGTGGACCTCAGCGCTCAGTTGTCCGCGATCGATCGCATGGCGCAACACTTCGACCAGCGGGAATTTGTGGCGCCGATGTGGATAAGTGGCGATGAGTTCCGGACGTAGCAGACTGATCCCTGCAAAGGTGTAGCGCCATGGATGCTGCTGTTGCGGATCGGGCAGCAGGTATTGCTGTGCTCCCAGGGCAAAGTCTCCCCGGGGGTGAAAGTCCGGATTGGGGATCAGCAGCAAATGCCCCATCTGCGTTTCGCGCAGCCGGTGTTGGCTGAACTGGCGCAAATCCAGGTCGCACCAGACATCCCCGTTGATCAGGAGAAAAGGCGATTCGCCCAGCAGGGGTAATGCCTTGAGCAGGGCGCCGCCGGTTTCCAGGGGTTCGGGCTCTTCCGAGTAAATCACTTCCAGTCCATAGCGCTGTCCATCGCCGACATAGGCGCGGATTTTATCGCCCAGGTACGCCAGGTTGATAATGACCTGGGTGATGCCGGCGGCAGGTAGTTTTTCGAGGTGATAGTCGAGTAGCGGCTTGCCGCCCAGGGGCAGCATGGGTTTGGGCAGGTGGTTTGTCAGCGGGCGCATGCGCTGCCCCAGTCCCGCTGCCAGGATCATGGCCTTCATGCGGGTAGCCCGTTCGCCATTGGCACATCATCCCCGGCGGTTTGGTAATCGCTGTACCAGGGTTGCTGCCGGGCCAGGGGAAGTAGCTGGGTGTTAAACCAATCGGCAAAAGGATGCAGCTCCTGGTATTGCCCGGCGGTTTCCAGGGTGTAGCGAATCACCAGTGGCAAGTCCTGCAGGTAGCCCGGTTTGCCATCGCGCAGTTGCAGGCGGGCAAAAATGCCCAGCACCTTGATATGGCGCTGTAGGCCCATCCAGTCAAACCAGCGCAGGAATTGACGGCTATCAACCCCCACCAGCTTGTCGGCTTGGCTCAGCTCCAGGTAGTAGGCCAGGGCCCAGCGCTTTACCGTCTCCTGTGGCCAGCGCTTGTAGCAGTCCTTCAACAGGGATGCCAGGTCATAGGTCAAGGCACCCCAAAGCGCCCCCTGGAAGTCGATGATGCCCAGGCTGCCGTTATCGCGCAGGATCAGGTTGCGCGAGTGGTAGTCGCGATGTACTAGCACCTGTGGTTGTTCCAGGGCATTTTCCTCCAGGCGATTAAAGAGCTGGTTGAGCAACTGGCGTTCGGCGGCATCGGGGGAATAGCCAAGCAGGGCAGTGGCAAACCAATCGATAAAGATTTCCAGTTCGCGCCGCAACAGGGCGCGATCATAGCGGGGGATAAGCCCTGGCTGATCCGGACTGTCCTGCAATTGCTGCAGGTTACTCATGGCCAGGGCATAGAGCCAATCGGCATTGTCGGGGGTGAGTGCCCTGGAGAGCAGTTGATCGCCAAAGTCTTCTACCAGCAGGAATCCCTGGCTGGCATCTACCGCAACAATCTGCGGTGTTACCAGGCCCTGCTGGCGTAAATACTCAGCCAGGGCAACAAATTGGTGGGTATCTTCTGTCGCGGGCGGCGCATCTACCGCCAGCAGGGGTTGTTTGGCGGTATAGCGGAAATAGCGCCTGAAGCCTGCATCACTTCCCAACGGGTGCAATAGCGGCGGTTGGGGATGCCCGGGTTCTACCTGGGTAATCCAGTTTGCAAGTGCTAACTTTCGGTTGTCGCCGCTCATACCGGGTCCAGTCTATCGGGGAGAAGGCGGATTCTACTCCAGCGCGGGTGATGAATTCATTCCCTGAGTGCGCCGATTGCAGTAGAATCGCGGCAATTTTTTCGGTGAAATACCTGGCGCCGCCTGCTCGTCGCCCCGTCCGCCAGCGCGGACCCGCCCATGAGAGATAGCTGTTAATGGCCCCAACCCGACATTCCCGCGCGCGCAATCCGACGGCTTTACACCTTTTATCGCGCTTTCCGCTGTCGCGCCTGGCACATGCCCTGGCGCTGCACTCCCTGTATTTATCGCTGGGGATGGCTGCCGGTATGTCCGCTATGCAGGGCGCCTGGGCTGACAGTGTCGATGAAGGCGTGGCGCGTCGCCTGGACTGGGTGCCTTTGGAGGAACTGACGGAAGAGCAGCGCAAAACGGTACCTACTGCCTGCTGTGGTGCCTATATTGCTCCCGCCCGTACCGATCCCGAGGCAGATATGGACCCGGAGAAGGCGAGTTTGCTGGGGTCTGCCAATATGTCCGAGCTGGAACAGCAGTCCACGGTGGTGCTGCGCGAGGATGTACGCCTGACCCAGGGGCGGCGCTCTATTTCTACCGATTTGTTCAAGCTGGATAAGGAGTCCTCCGAGGCGGAGTTGCGCGGCAATATCATGATGCGTGAGCCGGGCTTGCTGGTGCGGGCGGAAAGTGCGCGGATGAATATCCAGAGCGGCGACGGTCGCCTTGATAATGCCGAGTTCGTGCTCTACGAAACCCGCATCCATGGCCGTGCCGACAGCCTGGAGAAGTTTGGCGATAACGTCATAGTGCTTGAAGGCGGCAGCCTTACCAGTTGTGAGCCGGGAGATAACACCTGGTCTATTGAAGGCTCCAATATCACCATCCACAACGACAAACGCTACGGTACCGCCAAGCATATGCGCCTTGAGGTGCTGGATGTGCCTGTGGCCTATGCTCCCTACTTCCGGTTTCCGGTGGGGCCCGACCGACTGACAGGGTTTTTATTTCCCTCCATTGGTGTGGGAACGGACGGTATCACTGAACTCAGTGTTCCCTTTTACTGGAATATCGCCCCCAACCTGGATGCCACCCTGACGCCCCGCTACCTGGATGATCACGGTTATCTTTTCTATAGCGAAGTGCGCCATATGTCGCCGCACTTTGATACAGAGTTCAGTGGCAGTTTTCTGCACAATGATCGCGACGGACTGAGCAAGCGCCAGCGCTCACAGCTGGAGCAGGGCCTGATCAGCGAGGATGAGGTATACCTGTATCGCGGTGAAGACCGCTGGCAGTACAACCTGTTTCAGGAAGGCGGCCGCAACCAGCGCTGGCATACCGAAATTGATTACACCGAAGTCAGTGATACCGACTACATTCGCGACATTGATCGCGGCGCTGTGGATTTGAATCGCGAAGCCTATGTGCGGCAAAAATTCCTGATGAGCTATGTGGGTCGCAACTGGCAGCTGAGCGCAAAAGCGGAAGAGCTGCAGTTGCTGACGGAAACCCAGCTACCTTACCGCGAGCTACCGCGTATCAATGCCAATGGTCGCTACCGGTTCAATGACTGGGTACTGGAGCTGCGCAACGAATTTACCCATTTCTCGCAGAATACCCATTACGAATTGCCCACCGATAACCTGATCTTCGGTGATCGTATGCGCGCGGACTATGGTTTCGGATGGGACAAAGAATTTACCGCCGGTTTTATCAAACCGCGCGTCGGTGTCAAGATGCTGGGCTACCAGTTGGAGGAAGACAGCCTGGTCGCGGGCGCTGATGCCGAGCCAGGCTTTATCACGCCCCAGGGCTCGCTCGACATGGGCTTGTATTTTGAGCGCGATAAAACCCTGTTCAACAAGGGCTTTACCCAAACACTGGAGCCGCGGGTTTTTTATCTTTACCGCGATTATGAAAACCAGGACTCGCTCTTTGGCCTGACCGCCAACAACCGCTACCTGAATTTTGATAGTTCGATACTGCCGCTGACGTACCAGCAGTTATTCCGCGATTCGCGCTTTTCGGGCGGGGACCGCCTGGATGATACCAACCAGATTACCTTTGGCCTGACCTCGCGTTTTATCGACAATCGCGATGGTGTAGAGCGGCTGCGCCTGGGGATTGGCCAGATTACCTACCTGGAAGATCGCAATATCAGCCTGACTGCCCAGGCAGACGAGTTGGCGCGCAACCGCGAGACCAGCTCGATGATTGCCGGCCTGGTATCCGGGCAAATAGGCGATAACCTGCGTTTTACTAACGATATTACCTACGATCAATACAATGACCAGCTCTATGCCTTGAGCAGCAGTGTCCGCTATATGGATGATAAGTACCGTATCGTGAATTTTGGCTACAGGTTCAGCCGTGATCGCCAATCGTTAAGCCCTATAAACCCGATTCCTGTGCGCGGCGAGGATCTGAGCCAGCTGGATATCTCGACCCTGTGGCCTGTGGCCAACCAGTGGTCTGTGATTGCACGGGCCAATTACGATTTTAACTACAATGCGGAACTCGATGCCTTTGTGGGGCTCGAATACGACGATTGTTGCTATCGTGTCCGCCTGCTGGCACGTCGGTGGGTGGATTTTGACCTTACGTCCAACTTCCTGGAGTCGCTCGACAGAGATGATTTCGACCAGGGGATCTTTGTAGAAATCCAGCTCAAGGGTATTGGCAGCCTGAGTCGCCGCATCAGTACCCTGCTGGACAAGGCAATTATCGGCTTCACCGAGCGTGAGCAGGCTTTACAATAAAAGAGTGAATAGAGTGATCAATGTAATGAAAAGTGGTTTGGTGAAACTGGGTAAGGGCATGTTGTTGGGCAGCCTGCTGGTCTATGCCGGTTGGCTACAAGCGCAACCGCGTACGGTGGAGCTGGATCGTGTCGTTGCTATTGTGGACGATGACGTTGTGTTGGAGTCCGAGTTAAACGAGCGCAAGGCGTCTATCATGGAGCGTCTGCAGGGCCAGTATCAGCAACTGCCACCGGAAGATGTACTCAATAAGCAAATCCTTGAACAATTAATCGTCGAGCGCATTGAACTGGGCCTGGCCAAACGCTATGACATCAGTATTGATGAAGCGGAAATCGACCAGGCAATTGCCCGTATTGCCCAGAAAAACCAGGTTTCGGCGGCGGCTTTGGAAGCAGACCTTAAACGCCAGGGGCTGGATATGAGTGGCTTGCGTGAGCAATTGCGCAAGGATTTAACCATCAACCAGCTGCAGCAGGGTGTGGTTAACAGCCGCATAAAAATCAGCGAACAGGATATTGATAACTTCCTGGCCTCCAGTGACGGTAAATATGCGACCTCACCGGACTACCATATAGGCCATATCCTGATTTCCGTTTCCAGCTCGGCGGATGCAGAAATGGTCGAGCAAGCGGAAAACCAGGCCAATGATATCTACAAAAAATTGCAGGGCGGGGCAGACTTTGCCCAGATGGCTATCAGCTATTCGAAAGACCAGGCTGCATTGCAAGGCGGTGATATAGGTTGGCGCAAGCTGGCGCAATTGCCGGAGCTCTTTGGTAACGAAATGATGAAGCTGTCACCCGGCCAGGTTTCCAAACCTTTCCGCAGTGGTGCCGGGTTCCATATCCTGAAAAATATTGAACAGCGCGGTGGTGGTGCACAGATGGTGGAGCAAACCCATGCGCGCCATATCCTGGTGAAAACCTCTGAGATTATGGATGACCGCCAGGCGCGTGAAAAATTGTTGGGCCTGCGCGAACGCATCCTCAAGGGCGAAGACTTTGCCAAGCTGGCGCGTGAAAATTCCGAGGATACCGGCTCTATGCTCAGCGGCGGTGACCTGGGTTGGTCGACGCCCGGCATGTTTGTTCCGGCATTTGAAGAAGCTATGGCACAAACCGGCATTGGCGATATCAGCCGTCCCTTCAAAAGCCAGTTTGGCTGGCATATCCTGCAAGTCCTCGAACGTCGCCAAACCGACATGAGCGACCGTATGAAGCGCAACCAGGCTGCCAATGTGCTGCGTTCGCGCCGCTTTGATGAAGAGTTCCAGTTGTGGTTGACCCAAATCCGCGAAGAAGCCTACGTCGAAATTAAACTCTGATCGACTTTAGGTCCCAGACGGCTAAGACAATCCGCTAGAATGGCGGACTTGTTTTAGCCGTTTTCTTTTGGTGCCCAGGATGTTGTCATGACCCCATCGCCCTGTTATCGAATTGCCATCACGCCCGGTGAGCCCGCGGGTATAGGTCCGGATTTGGTGGTGAGCCTGGCGCAGGAAGTGCAACCCCATCAACTGGTCGCCATTGCGGATCCGGCAATGCTTAACGAGCGTGCTACAGCCTTGGGGTTGCCATTAATGATCAAGCCCTTCGACCCCGGATTACCGGTACAGCCGTCGCAGCCGGGAGAGCTGGTTGTGCTGCCGGTAACCCTGGCGGAAGCGGCAGTTCCCGGACAGCTCAATGTCAAAAATGCGCCCTATATCCTGCGCACACTGGATGCCGCCATTGAGGGGTGCCTGGAGGGTATTTTTGCAGCCCTGGTAACCGGGCCGGTACACAAAAGCATTATTAACGATGCCGGTATCGCCTTTAGCGGACACACGGAATACCTGGCGGAAAAAACCGGCACAGACAAGGTTGTGATGATGCTGGCAACGGAAGGGCTGCGGGTTGCATTGGCTACGACCCATCTACCGCTTAAGGATGTGCCCGCGGCGATTACAGCGGCAGAGCTCACGCGCGTTACCGACATCCTGTATCGAGACCTGCAAACCCAATTTGGTATTGCTGTGCCGCGTATCCTGGTTTGCGGCCTTAATCCGCATGCCGGTGAAGGCGGACATTTGGGCCGTGAAGAAATTGAGGTGATTGAACCCGTACTGGCGCAGTTGCGTGCAAAGGGAATGACACTCATTGGCCCCTTGCCTGCGGATACCCTATTTACCCCCAAATACCTCAAGGACGCCGATGCCGTGTTGGCCATGTACCACGACCAGGGATTGCCGGTACTCAAGTACAAAGGCTTTGGCCAGGCAGTCAACATTACCCTCGGATTACCTATTATCCGAACCTCGGTGGATCACGGTACCGCCCTGGACCTGGCCGCGACCGGTAAGGCAGATCTCGGCAGTTTACGCACTGCATTGGCCTATGCCCAAACTATGGTGTCCGCCAAATATGCCCGCCGCTAATTGGAACAATACCTTGCTATGAAGAAACTGCTCAACAGTGAGAATACACACAAGGCGCGCAAGCGCTTTGGCCAAAACTTTCTGGTAGACCATGGAATCATTCGCGACATAGTGCGCGCGGTACATCCACAAAAGACCGATGTTGTGGTAGAGATTGGCCCCGGTAAGGGGGCTATTACCGAATTGCTGGCAGATGCATGCGATAACCTGAGTGTGATCGAACTGGATCGCGACCTGGTGCCCTGGCTAAAGGTAAAGTTTGAAAAACACCCCAACTTCCAACTGTTCCAGGCCGATGCCTTGCGTTTTGATTTTCGCCAGCTGATCAAGCCTGGTCAGCCGTTGCGTATTGTCGGTAATCTTCCCTATAACATTTCCACGCCGCTGATTTTTCATCTGCTGGGCTATGCCAACCAGGTGAAAGACATGCACTTTATGTTGCAGAAAGAAGTGGTCAAGCGAATGGCCGCCGAGCCCGGTTCCGGGGCCTATGGTCGCCTGGGGATCATGGTGCAGTATTTCTGTGCAGTAGAAAATTTATTTGAGGTGCCGCCAACATCGTTTGATCCACCGCCGAAAGTGGATTCAGCGATTGTCCGTCTGGTTCCCCATCAGCAATTGCCTTATCTCGCCAACAATTTGAAGACGTTGGAAACACTGGTGAATGTGGCTTTCCAACAGCGTCGGAAAACCCTGCGCAATTCCTTAAAGTCCCTGCTGAGTATGGCGCAACTGGATAGCCTGCCGGTGGATCTGAACTTGCGCCCTGAAAATATTAGCCTGGCCGAATATGTGCAGATCAGTAACTTGCTGGGCGATGTAACCCCGGTGACCACTGTTGGCCCGGAAGAGGATATTGAATGACCACTAACCTGATTCATGTCAGCGTAAAAACCAGCTATATCACTGCACAATCGCAACCGGTCGAGCAGCGTTATGTATATTCCTACACGATCACCATTGCCAATCAGGGCGATGAGCCGGCACAACTGATCAGCCGCCACTGGCGCATCACCGATGCCAATGAAAAACTGCAGGAAGTGCGCGGTACAGGGGTTGTTGGTGAACAACCGGTGATTGCACCCGGAAAAAGTTACACCTATACCAGCGGTGTTATCCTGGAAACAGAAACCGGCATTATGGAGGGGAGTTACCAGATGCGCAGTGAAAGCGGTATTGAGTTTGATGCGCCTATTCCAGCCTTTGCGCTGGTTCCCCCTCATGCTGTTCACTGAGGGTTGAGATGGCCACCTATGCAATTGGCGATATTCAGGGCTGCTATGAACCGCTGCAATGCCTGTTGGAAAAAATCGATTTCGATACTGCAAAAGACAAACTCTGGCTCGTGGGAGATTTAATTAATCGCGGCCCGGATAGCCTTGCCACCTTGCGCTTTCTCTATTCTATTCGCTCATCGCTTGAAGTGGTGTTGGGAAATCACGATTTGCATTTGCTGGCGGTGTATTTTGGCCTGCGCAAACAAAATAAAAGCGATACGTTAACACCGATATTGGAGGCGCCGGATGCGCCGGAATTAATTCACTGGCTGCGCCAGCAAAAGCTTATGCACCATGACGCGACCTTGGGCTATGCATTGGTTCATGCCGGTATCCCCCCTATATGGTCTCTGGACAAGGCATTGGCTTGCGCGCGTGAAGTGGAAGATTATTTGCGTGGCCCGGATTTTAAAACCTTTCTTGCCCATATGTATGGCAACCAACCGTCCGTGTGGGATGACAGCCTGCAGGGCCAGGAGCGCCTGCGGTTAATAACCAACTATTTCACACGGATGCGCTTTTGTAGCGCAGACGGGGAGTTGGAATTAACCACCAAGGAAAACGCGGCTGCAGCACCGCCCGGCTTTGCGCCCTGGTTCAGTTTTATGCAGCGCAAGACCCGCCAGGATCGCATTTTGTTCGGCCACTGGGCTGCATTGGAAGGGCAGGTGAGTACCGCCAATGTCTATGCCCTGGATACCGGTTGTGTGTGGGGTGGGTATTTAACCGCTATGTGTCTGGAAACAGGCGCATTGGTGCAATGCGCCTGTGAAGCATGAGGCAATCAGTTGGCTGCGAGGCGGCGGCGCCATGCCATACCGCCCAGCATCAACAGTAACAGGCCAAGGCTGGCTGGTTCGTTAACGAGGATAGGGGGAATCTCGATATCGACAGTGACACCTTCAAACAGGAAAATATTGTCGTTGTAGTCGCGATCGCCACCGCCCCAGATATCTTCAAATCCTACCAGGTATTTGTTATTACCAAGGTTAAGCACTTTGGTATGGATTTGTTTGTCATTCCATCCCAGTGCATCCTGGTTATTACTGGCCGCCCCGCTAAAGAAATAATTGGTATTGGGGTAGTGAATATTATCGGCGTTATAGTGTAAAACCAGCGCTTGCAGGCCAAACACCAGATTATCACCGATGGTCAGGCCGGAGATTTCCCGCGACTGCCCCAGGTTCGAGGGTACACAGGTGTTCCCGGCCTTGGCTTGTGCATACAGGCAATCGCCGCGTGTCTCAAACAGGGTATTACTGGCACTG
The DNA here is from genome assembly GCF_000019225.1 of Cellvibrio japonicus Ueda107. Lineage (NCBI taxonomy): Bacteria > Pseudomonadati > Pseudomonadota > Gammaproteobacteria > Cellvibrionales > Cellvibrionaceae > Cellvibrio > Cellvibrio japonicus. The sequence goes on from NC_010995.1 coordinate 1,028,243, forward strand.
ACTGGATTGTAAGTATTCAGGTTATTGGTGCCACCGGCCGTGTATATCGGGTTCCAGAACGCCTGGGTATCAAATTCACCACTGCCTGCGTAGGCCAGGAACAAAAACGAATCGCGCGCAGCACCGGTCCCCAAATAAGTCACCCGCACTTTATCTGAAGCCGCTATTAGTCCTGCCCCATTGTTATCCTGTAGGGGGGCATTACGAAATTCCCCCAGGATGGATTCATCAATATTAAACAGATCATCACCATTATTAACGGTATAGCGTGAAAACCACTCATTCGTTCCCGGTGTCGCACCCGGTGTGGCAATAATCTGATGGGGGGCGGTAGCTCCCGTCCAGCCACTGCCATTGGTGCTGGCATCAAACAGGTTACTAATAGTAAACGCCTGGGTGGCTGCGCTGACCAATGACAGGCCGCTGGCGATAAGCAGTGAATAACGCATGGCTGTTCCGTAGTAAGTAAGTGGTATTGACCGAGGTATATAGTTATGAATAAAAAAGCTGCTAAAAAACTATCATGCGCCATTTTGTGATGCCATCGGCATTTTTATGAATACGAATGCAAACCTATGTGCCAAGGTGAGCTGAGGATTATTTAGATCCGCTGGCAGCTCAACCCTGGGTTGAAACGGGTTTCATTGAATTTTTTTGTTATATGCAAAAACACACTTAGCTTAATTGTTTTCAAGGCGTGGCTTTGCTTGCGTTTTATTAAGTGATAGTTATATTTAAAACGTCGTTTAGTCGTTAATCGGCTGTTAACGAGGCATTTTGTATCTGGTAGATACGTTGTTGGAATTGAGGTGACCGGTTTTTCTGGTACGTCCTGTATTCTGGCCCCATGTCATTTTATGCCGCCAGTGGCTGTTCTTGTTGTCAGGTCGCACCTTTTACATGCTACCCGCTGTGAATCGGGATTCGCCGCGCGTGAGGTAGCAAGCATCACCTGATTCCTTTTGGTTAAAGCCCTGCTTTAATCCGCATTTTTTGTTGCTGCTGTGAGTGTCAATTCCTATTCGTGCTGCGGAAGGTATGCTCACACCTGTGCATCTGCGATTTCCAACATTAACGTTTATAAGAAGGAGTCGTACCGTGGAATGCCATTCGTTTGCACAACGGGTTAGCTATGTCATCACGTTTGTGCTGTTACCCTCTTTGGCATATGCCGATACCCCGCGTTACAACATGACCCGCGGGGTAACGGATATCAGCCAGCAGGTGTATCAGCTGCATATGATTATTTTTTATATCTGCTGTGCGATAGCGGTTGTTGTATTCGGATTGATGTTCTGGTCTATCGTGCGCCATCGCAAGTCCAAGGGGAATGAGCCTGCTAAATTTCACGGCAGCCTGAAAATGGAGGTTTTATGGACGGCGATTCCCGTTGTTATCCTGGTGGTGATGGCGATTCCAGCTACCAAAACGCTGATTGCGATGGAGGATACATCCAAAGCGGATATCACCGTGTTGGTTACCGGCTCCCAATGGAAATGGCATTACAAATATCTTGAGTACCCCATCGATTTTTATTCGCGCTTATCGACACCGCGCGAGCAAATCGTAAATGAGGCAGAAAAAGATAATAATTATTTGCTGGAAGTTGATAAGCCCTTGGTGATTCCCACCGATAAAAAGGTTCGTTTTCTGGTTACCTCAGATGATGTAATCCACTCATGGTGGGTTCCCGCCTTTGCTGTAAAAAAAGATGCAAATCCGGGGTTTATCAATGAAACCTGGGCCCGTGTTAACAAGCCGGGTGTTTATCGCGGTCAATGTGCTGAACTCTGCGGCAAAGATCACGCCTATATGCCTGTGGTGGTAGAGGCGAAAAGTCCACAGGAGTTTGAGCGTTGGACGCAACAGCAGATAGCAGAAATAGAAGCGGCCAAAGCTGCTGAGGCAGCCAAGGGTACTATGTCCATGGATGAACTTATGGCATTGGGTAAAACCACGTACGACACCCACTGTGCGGCCTGTCACCAGGTGTCGGGTGAAGGGCTGGCAGGTGTTATCCCTGCACTTAAAGGCAGTGTCATGGCGACTCAGGATATGCCTGGCCATATTCATATTGTGCTCCATGGCAAACCGGGAACAGCCATGCAGGCCTATAGCAAGCAGTTAAGTAATAGTGAAATGGCAGCGGTGATTACCTACGAGCGTAATGCCTGGGGTAATAGCACGGGCGATCTGGTTCAACCTGCGGACATTGCTGCCGCCCTCAATGCGGAGAAACCATAATGAGCACCGAGCGCAGCAGTGCACTGTCACCTTCTGTTCATGTGGATCACGATCACAAGCCGCATGGTATAAGCCGTTGGTTATTGACGACCAACCATAAAGATATTGGCACGCTCTACCTGGTATTTTCACTAACCATGTTATTCATTGGCGGTATGCTTGCCATGGTAATCCGGGCGGAGTTATTCCAGCCCGGGCTGCAATTTGTGGAGCCGCATTTCTTCAACCAGATGACCACTATGCATGGTCTTATCATGGTGTTTGGGGCAATTATGCCGGCCTTTGTCGGTTTAGCCAATTGGATGATTCCCTTAATGATTGGCGCACCGGATATGGCATTGCCACGCATGAATAACTGGAGCTTCTGGATATTGCCCTGTGCGTTTTTAATTCTGCTCTCTACCCTGTTTATGGAGGGCGGTGCCCCGGCTGCCGGATGGACCTTCTATGCACCACTGTCGACAACCTATAGCGGCGATAGCACAGCATTTTTCGTATTTTCTGTGCATCTCATGGGTGTTTCTTCGATCATGGGCGCGATCAATGTCATCGTCACCATTGTTAACTTGCGCGCACCGGGAATGACCTGGATGAAACTGCCCTTGTTTGTATGGACCTGGCTTATCACGGCATTTTTACTGATCGCGGTCATGCCGGTTCTTGCCGGTGCAGTCACTATGGTCTTAACGGATAAATATTTTGGAACCAGTTTTTTTAATGCGGCTGGCGGCGGTGATCCGGTTATGTTCCAGCATATCTTCTGGTTCTTTGGCCATCCGGAAGTCTACATCATGATTTTGCCTGCCTTTGGCATTATCTCCGCCATAGTTCCCACCTTTTCACGCAAACCATTGTTTGGTTATGAATCCATGGTAATTGCTACCGCGAGTATTGCATTGCTGTCGTTCCTGGTTTGGGCACACCATATGTTTACCACCGGCATGCCAGTTTTTGCAGAGCTGTTTTTTATGTATGCGACTATGCTGATTGCCGTACCAACCGGGGTAAAAGTATTTAACTGGGTTGCCACTATGTGGCGAGGGGCACTGACGTTTGAAATCCCCATGATGTTTGCAATTGCGTTTATCGTGTTATTTACGATTGGAGGGTTGTCCGGATTAATGCTCGCCATAGTGCCGGCAGATTTCCAATACCACGATACCTACTTTGTTGTGGCACATTTTCATTATGTACTGGTTACCGGTGCGCTCTTTGGCATTATTTCCGGTGTTTATTTCTGGTTGCCCAAGTGGACCGGGGTGATGTATAGCGAAAAACTGGCACAGGCACACTTCTGGTGTTCATTAGTATCAGTAAACCTATTATTTTTCCCCATGCATTTTGTTGGTTTGGCGGGAATGCCTCGCCGTATTCCTGATTATGCCTTGCAGTTTGCAGACATGAATGCCTTGATCAGTATCGGTGGTTTTTTATTTGGATTGTCGCAACTGTTATTTGTTTGGATGGTAGTGCGCTGTATGCGAGGGAAAGGTGAAAAAGCAACTGATCGGGTATGGGAAGGCGCCCATGGGCTTGAGTGGGAAATTCCGTCGCCAGCACCTTATCACACCTTTCAGGAGCCGCCTGATGTGAAGTAAATAGACTGGATTAATTGACATGAGTAAGCACACTGCCCTGGTATATAAATTACTGCTTGCCTGTACGGTTATGTTTGCCTTTGGTTTTGCACTGGTGCCACTTTATGATGTGTTTTGTCGATATACGGGGTTGAATGGAAAGACAGATAACACACCAGCGGTGGCATCAAAACGTATTGATGGATCGCGCAAAATCCATGTGGAGTTTATCGCTAATATAGACTCGGGAATGCCTTGGAACTTTGAGCCTGACATAGCACAGGTGGACGTGAACCCGGGACAGGTTAAAGTGGTTAGCTATCTTGCAGTGAACCATGCTGACGAAGCTATGGTCGGCCGTGCAGTTCCTTCGGTGTCCCCCGGACAAGCCGCCAAGTATTTTAAAAAAATAGAATGTTTTTGTTTTGTTGAACAGCCGTTGGATGCAGGCCAGGAAAAGCACATGCCGGTACAGTTTTATATAGATGCCGATATCCCAGAGGAATTTAACACCATTACCTTATCTTATCGCATGTACCCGGTGAATCCACAAATGGCTAGCCACTAAATCGCACAATAGAGGAAAGTATATGAGTATCGCACATGAAAAGTACTATGTTCCTCATCAAAGTCATTGGCCAATTGTTGGGGCTCTGGCAATGCTTTTTATTGGCTATGGTGCTGCACTCTTGGTCATTCAATCTTCAGCGGGACGGTTCCCATTTGGATCTCTCTTATTGATTGTCGGTTTTTTGATCCTGTTTGCCATGCTTTTTGGTTGGTTCAGTAATGTCATTGAAGAGTCCACCTCCGGGCTTTACAGCGCGCAAATGGACAGATCATTCCGCCAGGGAATGGTTTGGTTTATTTTTTCGGAGATTATGTTCTTTGCGGCTTTCTTTGGTGCGCTGTTTTATACGCGTATGATTTCCGTACCCTGGTTGGGTGGAGCCAGTAATAATGTTATGACGGGTGAAATTCTCTGGCCGCACTTCGATGCTGTCTGGCCACTGGTAAAAACACCGGGGGGGACAGAAACCCAGGCGATGCCTTGGGCAGGCATTCCGTTATACAACACACTGATCTTGCTGGCGTCCTCTATTACACTTCAGTTTGCTCACATCGGTATTGAAAAAGGACGGTACTTGCAGGTCGGCTTTTTTATGATGTTGACGATTGTGTTGGGATTGCTCTTTTTGGGGTTTCAAGGGTATGAGTATATCCATGCCTATGATGATTTGGGGTTGCGTCTGGATTCCGGTGTATACGGCAATACATTTTTCCTGTTAACCGGGTTTCACGGATTGCATGTAACGCTGGGAACGATTTTCATCATAGTGGTTTTTTTGCGTATCCTGGTGAATAACACCTTTACCACTAATCGCCATTTTGCCTTTCAGGCCGCTGCCTGGTATTGGCATTTTGTGGATGTAGTTTGGTTGACCCTGTTTGTATTTGTTTATGTGTTGTAACGCGTGATTAGTAAGGTCTTGAGTTAGGTGTGATAATCCCGGTCATCATCAGCACAATCAGTAACGCCAGCACCAGGGCGGAGAAAAACAGGCGTCGTCCGAGGAACTTACTCATTTTAGGTGCCTGTTCATCATTTTTAAGCATGATATACAGTGCCTGAAAGAGATTAACGATAACCAGCAACAGCAGGCATATAAAAATAATTTTAAGCAGCATAGTCACAGGGTCCGGGGATTGGTTGATGACAATTATAGCCTTCAATCATTATTGGGTTATACGCTGGCACTGGTTGTTGCTGAATTTATTTGCCGTGGGCATTCTAATTGGGTTATCGATATGGCAATGGCAGCGCGGTGAGGAAAAGGAAAAGACTCTGGCGCGTGTTGCAGAATGGCAGGTAAAAGGCTCACTCAACGCTGATGCCTTGAAGGCGATGAATCCAGCGCAATTGGATGGCGTGCATTTGCAGATGCCCGTACGCTGGTTGGCGCCAGTGGTATGGTTGCTGGATAACCGTATCTATCAAGGCCGTATTGGTTATGACGTTGTGATTCCGGTTGCGGTGGAGCATTTTCACCAGCCGGTTATTGTGAACTTGGGGTGGGTTGAGGCGCCAGTACAACGGAGTGATTTACCGGTGGTAAAAGTCCCCGGGGATTTTTATGTGGATGGTATTTTACGCACGCGTACGGGGGGCCTTTTGTTGGGGCAAAACCTGGAGTCATCAAATAGTTGGCCGCAGCGGATACAGCAGGTTGAGTTTGATCAGCTTTATGCGAGTCTACCGACAGATATGCACCAGGAGTATAAAGACCTGTATCCGGGAGTCGTCTACCAGCAGCAAGGGACCCGTTTTATCAGTTACTATCGCCCAGTTGTTATGCCACCGGAAAAGCATCGGGCTTATGCCCTGCAGTGGGCCTTACTCGCGCTGGCTGTGACTATTATTGCATTGGTTGCCAGTGCCCGTCGGCGCGAGACAATGCCTAAGCCGCCTGATTAAAAAATCCAGCAACAACTGGATATTGCGGTGAGAGAGTAAATACTTAATAACGATTAATAACAACACAACGCAAAGGAGTTTCGTAATGACCAGTGGTAAATTCTTTGCGCTTTTTTTGCTGTGTATCGGTGCGCCTCTGGCGCTGGCCAAGTTGTCGCTTGATCAGGGTTGGTTTAGTCAGGTGAATACCAACAACAAAGGTCAGTGGTTATCCCATGAGGTGCGGGCGATATTTCCTGTTTCATCAATGGTGAGTGATACAACCTTAGCGTTGGTTAAAGAATGGCATCTGGTGTATGTATCCACAGAAAAATGCTCTCATCAATGTGAGCAGGCTCTTGTGACCTTGCAACAACTTTATACCGGTTTGGGACGTAAACAGCAAAAATTACAAACCCTGGTTGCTGCACCAGTAGCTCCGCCCGGGCTGGATCACTATCCTGTTGTGGAATGGATGCCCCTGGCTCCTGCATTGGCCGCCTTTGATCAGCAGATCTTATTGTTTAATCAGGAAGGCCTTGCTCTTCTGCAATATCCCTTGTCGCACGATGTTGCGCACAAGGATATGGCAGGTATCCATGATATGGCACTAACTGCCCGGGATATTCGCTCCGATTTGTTGCGCTTGATGAATTATGACCGGGGGGGATTATAACAATGGAAAAAAGGCTCAAGCGTTTTCGTCTGCTGGTCAATGCAACGTTAGTACTGACCTTAATGGTTATTGCCTTGGGGGCCTATACCCGCTTGACGGACGCTGGCCTTGGCTGCCCTGATTGGCCGGGATGCTATGGTTTGTTACATGCGCCAAGCAAAGATCATCACATTGAAAGGGCACAGGCTAATTTCCCTGAGGCAACTATTGAGCCTCATAAAGCGCGCAATGAAATGCTGCATCGTTATATTGCAGGCTTGTTGGGTTTGTGTGTCGCTGCCATATTTTTCTATAGCCTTATGATCAAACACTTCCGCCGCCTGAGTGGAGCCCTGCTGCTGCTGGTAATTTTTCAGGCCGCTCTGGGCATGTGGACAGTGACACTCAATTTATTACCTCTGGTAGTGCTGGGGCATTTACTGGGTGGTTTTTTTCTCCTGTGTCTTCTAATGCTACTGCGGTTGGAAATTGGCAAAGTGCTGTTAGGGGACAAGCCTATCGGTGTAGAGCCAGCACTGCGCTCACTAATGCCATTGGGCTATTTGGCGGTGGTAGTGCTCGTCATGCAAATTGCCTTGGGTGGTTGGACATCGGCAAATTACGCGGCGGTTGTGTGTTATCAGTTGCCTTTTTGCGAGCCTGGCTGGCAGGAGCGTTTCTCACTGGATGCCGCTTTTCATCTACCACTGGGACATGAAACCTACGAATATGGTGTCTTGCCCTACGAAGCACGTATGACCATTCATGTATTGCACCGCATGGGTGCCATTACAACTGCTCTGGTGTTGGGTTGTTTTATTTGGCTGGTGTGGCGCCGGGCGCAGGAACGGATGGTAAAACATCTATCTCTTGCCGTTTTGGGGTTGCTGTTGATCCAGATTCTGCTGGGGCTAATTAATATTCTGGGACATTTGCCATTGCTCAATGCTGTAGCACATAACCTGGTAGCGGCCAATTTGTTGATGTTCCTTGTTGTGTTAGTGCGCCAGTTACAGTGGCGAACATCACTATCGGTTGCCCATCAACCTGTAGCTGCGGTTATGAGCAGAGGAGAATCTTATGGCAATTAAGCAAGAGCCTCTAAAAACATCCGCGGTTGTGCCGGGCGTTTTGCACAATGCCTGCACCCATTGGCGAGATTACTATCAACTTACCAAACCCAAGGTGGTCGCGCTTTTGGTGTTGACCGCCTGGGTGGGGATGATGCTGGCTGTGCCGGGGTTGCCTGATCTGGGGTTGGTGGTGGCCGCCAGTTTGGGCATAGGTTTGGTAGCGGCAGGCGCGGCTGCTTTTAATCATGTATTGGATCAGAAAATTGATGCACAAATGGCTAGAACCTATATGCGTCCTTTGCCAAAAGGCAAGTTGACTCAGGCTCAGGCACTGGGCTTTGCGAGTAGTTTGGCCGTGCTGGGTTTTACGCTACTTATCGTGGCGGTTAATCCGCTAACCGCATTGCTGACATTGTTCAGTCTGTTGGGGTATGCGGTGGTCTATACCCTGTTGTTAAAGCGGGCTACACCGCAAAATATTGTAATTGGCGGATTAGCGGGTGCTATGCCACCCCTGTTGGGTTGGACGGCTATTACCGGTGAAATTCACAGTCATGCCTTGCTGCTGGTGATGATTATTTTTACCTGGACACCCCCTCACTTCTGGGCACTGGCTATTCATCGCTACAAGGATTACGCCAAAGTCAATATTCCTATGTTACCAGTGACTCATGGCATTGAATTTACCAAATGGGTGATCTTGCTTTATGCATTTTTGCTGCTGGTTGTTTGCCTCCTGCCTTATCTGGTGGGAATGTCAGGTATTATTTATTTGTTGGGCAGTCTTTATCTCAATCTGCGTTTTGTCGCTTATGCCTGGCGGTTGAAATATCGCCCAACACCAGAGGTTGCAATGGAGACATTTCGTTTCTCGATCGTACACTTAATGGTGTTGTTTTTGATTTTGCTGGTGGATCACTATGTGCAGTGGCAATTCCTTACTCCTGAACTATGGTAATTGGTTATTTTTATCGGGCTGGTCTATTGGCAGACGCGCTTTATTGTGTTGTGTGTTACTCGCCCATGCGGTGACCGCCTATGCCGATCTGGATATTCAGCGGGCCTGGGTAAAGCTGGCACCGCCTGGCTCCAGTGTTAATGCTGCTTATATGACCCTTGCTAACACGGGAAATACCCGGATGGTAATCACTCAAGTCAAGGCGGATTGCTGTTCCATGACCATGTTGCACAGAACCCGCCAGCAGGCGGGCAGCGTGACCATGGAGCATCTTGATGAACTGGTATTACCTCCGCACTCACGCATAGAGTTGGCGCCCGGCGGTTTACATATTATGTTGATGCGGATGAACGCCCCGCTTTTATTGAATCATCAGGTGAATTTGCAATTAGTGTTAAGTGATGGACAGGAATACTCGTTAAGTATTCCTGTGTTGCGTGAATGGTCTGATGCAGGGGACCATTAATAATGGTTACTCTTTGGCAGCGCCTGGCCATAGTATTGTTGTTGCTTGTCTGTCTCGTGCTGGGAGTGGTGACAGCTATACAGGGAGTTCATTCTGAAGCTGTTGTGCTTGTCGCGGGTAAAAGGCTTCCTGCTGTGCAATCGGTGCCTGAATTATCGCTGGAAACCCACAAGGGTGATTTACTCAGCCACTCCATTTGGGCAGGCCGTTGGAGCCTGGTATTTTTTGGTTTTGGTTCCTGTCCGGATTATTGCCCACTGGAATTGCAAAAGCTGGCGGGTTTAATGCGTCGTGCTGGTGATCCTGAACAGTTGCAAATCCTTTTTGTAACTGTTGATCCAGAGCGGGATACCCGTGACAAATTAGCCGCTTATGTTGGTTTTTTTCATCCGCATATTCTGGGTGTGCGCGGCCCTAATTCGGAGTTGGCCAGGTTGGCAAGTTTCTTCGGGGCGAGTTATGAGCGCTCGGTGATTATCGACAAGCGTTTGCTCAGCGTTCCCGCGGGTATTGATATGCCTGAAAATGCCGGACCTGCGTATCAGGTAAATCATTCCAATCAGCTGTTTATGGTTAATCCCAGGGGGGAATTTGTTGCTTACTTTTCCCCTCCCTATGAGCCGGATTTACTGTGGCAAGACATCCAAAATCTAATGGCACATGCAAGATAAAATGCACTATGGATTGTCCAATGCATGGATAGATTGAGAAGTTATTCTGAGAGTTATTTTGAACTTTATTTGATCTAATAAGTTGTTTATCTATCGCAGATACGAAGGGTACTTGGCGATATACTCAATACAACACCCGCTTCAGCAGTTTATAGCGATTGTTGGTGTAAACGTCTGATCTAGGGTTGTTGCAGGCATATTCGATAATCATAGCCAATAGCCAACTGGAGGCGAGATATGATTTCTCATGTTGCAGGTCTCTTCACACATCCGTTACAAGAGTGGAAAGAAATTCGGGATACACCCGAAACGCTGACCCACTTGTACTTGGCGCATATTTTGTTTCTCGCAGCGATTCCGCCGGTCTGTATGTATATAGGTACAACCCAGGTTGGCTGGCGAGTTGGTACTGGGTCAACGGTAATGTTGACGGAATCCAGCGCATTAATTATGAGTGTACTGATGTATTTGGCCTTGTTGGTCGGCGTTGCTGTTATGGGCGCTTTTATTGATTGGATGTCGCGCACTTACGATTCATCACCGGGGCTAACTCGTTCAATTGTTTTTTGTGCCTATGCTGCAACTCCGCTATTTATCGCCGGCCTTTGTGCACTTTACCCCAATGTTATTCTGTTCATGCTGGTAGGTATCGGGGCAATTTTTTACACGGTATATTTGCTCTATGCCGGTGTACCTATTTTTATGGGGATTTCGGATGAAGAGGGGTTTGTCTACGCCAGTTCTATATTGACCGTTGGTTTGGTCATGCTGGTGTCTTTGCTTGCCATTACGGTATTAATCTGGAGCTTTGGTTTTGGGCCAGTGTACACTTGGTGATAAAACGCTCTATGTGATTTATATATCAACAGATCATTGTTGAACCGTTTTTAACAATTGATGTTCAGTTTCCATTAATGCCTTCCCGCTAGTATGCCCCTGCACCCGGTGAGCCATCTCCACTTGCCGGGATTACAGCAAAACTATCGAGGAATGATTTATGAAACTGAAATTATTATCAGCTGTTATTGGTCTGGCGTCTTTTTCCGTACTGGCCAACGCTCAGTCAAGCACATACCAGGGTGAGGTATTCGCTGGCTATGGCGAAACAGATGACGCACTGGACTCTTCTGCATACGCTGTTGGCGGCGCGTTCTATTTCTCTCCTGTCAACACAAAAAACCACCCTTTGGCCGAAGCGGCTTTCCTGGAAAAAAGCAGCAATATTTATGCGTTGGTTGGCAGCCAGACCAATGACCTGTTTGATGTAGATTTCCAAAGCGTAGGGGCAGAGTTTTATATTCCCAATTCTATTTTCTATGCAGGGCTGGGCGTTACCCGTGCCAAAGCTGATGGTGGAAGTTGGGATTCACAATGGAATGCCAGCCTTGGTGTAACACCAATTGATGGTTTGCTGGTATGGACCAGTTTCTACGAAGACGTTGATTATTCAGACTATATCAACCTGAATGCAAAATATGTTATGTCTTTGGGCGGTGAGCAGGCGTTGAATATCGAAGGTTCATTTGCAGATGCAGACGGTGGTGAAGAGTTTGGTATTGCCGCTGATTACTATATTGATCGCAACCTGAGCATTGGTACTGCGTATAGTTATGTAAATGCCGATGAGGATATTAAAGACTTCACTGTACGTGCCAGGCAATTTTTTACCAACAGCCTGAGCTTTGATTTGAGCTATACCTTTGGTGACCAGGATGACTCCTGGGGAATCGGTGCAAGCTATCGTTTCTAAGCCAGTACATTGGTAAAAAGGCCGCGTATGCGGCACTGCTGTCCCATAGTTTGTAGATAAAAGAAAAGCCTGTTTTCCAAGTTGATACAATGTAAGTGCGACCAAACATTGGTAAAACAAAGGAAAACAGGCTTTGTCACATTCTAACACCGCATTTCATCAACTACTCAAACCTTTATCGAGACATGAATTTGAAGCGGAAGCTAAAAAGCATCATGTCGGCCAAAAATTGCGCTCGGCCACCCGCTGGGATCAATTTGTCGGCATGGCCATGTCGCAGCTCTCTGGCCGCCAAAGCTTGCGTGATATTCAATCCAATCTCGAAGCACAGCAGCATAAACTTTATCATCTCGGTGCCAAGCCAATAGCCCGTTCAACGTTGGCACGAATCAACGAAGTACAGCCCGCCGAACTCTACAAACACGTATTTGCTCGTCTGCTTCACCGCTGTAAATCCATGCAGGGCAAACACAAATTCCAGTTTAAAAATCCGCTGTACTCCCTTGATGCCAGCGCGATTGATTTATCGCTGTCGGTATTTCCCTGGGCGGCGCATCGAGATGACACAGCAAATGTAAAATTAAGTGTTGGCCTGAATCATGGCACCCAAGTGCCGGAGTTTGTCGCACTCAGTGATGGCCAGGAAAACGACATGATTGAGGGACGAAAATTTGATTTTCCCAAAGGCAGCATCGTTGCGTTTGATAAAGGCTACGTGGATTACCGCTGGTTTAAGTTATTGACAGATAAAGGAGTTTTCTTTGTAACCCGCTTGCGCGCCAAAGCCGTCTATCGCGTGGAAGAACGTCGCTATGCCGACAGCAGCAAAGGTATTATCAGTGATCAGGTCATTCAATTATCCAGCGCTCATGCGATCAAACGCGGCGCACCGAAGTTGCGTCGAATTGGCTATCGTGACGCAACAACCGGCAAATTCTATGAGTTTCTCACCAACAACTTTCAGCTGGCGGCGGCCACAATTGCAGCGATTTATAAGGATCGCTGGCAGGTGGAGTTGTTCTTCAAAGCGATCAAACAAAACCTGAAGATCAAAGCGTTTGTGGGCACTTCAAGAAATGCGGTGTTAACACAAATTTGGATTGCCATGATTACGTATCTATTGTTGGCATTTTCGCGTCACAGCACTAAAGCGGGATGGACAGTTCAACGGATCATGAGGGTAATTCAGTTAAATTTGTTTGAGCGTAGGAGTCTAAAAAGCATCCTGATACCGGACCCGCCGAATCATAAAAAAAGCGAGCCTCAAATGAGGCTCGCCTTATGAGTAGAACTATGGGACAGCAGTGGCGTATGCGGCCTTTTTTATTGCACAGGGAATTATAGGCTGGAAAATACAGCTTCTGCGGCCCCCAGCGTCTGGTCAATATCGCCTTGTGTATGCGCCGTTGACATAAATCCCGCTTCGTAGGACGCAGGTGCGAGATAAATACCGCGCTCCAGCATGCCGTGGAAAAACTTGTTAAAACGCGGTATATCGCAGGCCATGACCTGTTTAAAGTTGGTTACTTTTTTCTCTTCGGTAAAGAAAAAACCGAACATGCTGCCAACATGGTTGGTCGTGAATGGAATGCCTGCTTTGTCTGCCAGGGTCTGTAAGCCTTCAACCAGTTGATTGGTGCGCGCATATAAATGGGGGTATATCTCTGGAGCTTGCAGTAACTCCAGGGTTTTTAATCCGGCGGCCATTGCAACGGGATTACCGGATAAGGTGCCTGCCTGGTACACAGGGCCAGAGGGTGCAATCATTTGCATAATATCGCGCCGACCGCCAAAAGCCCCCACGGGCATACCGCCACCAATTACCTTGCCCAGCGTCGTGATGTCCGCTTTGATGCCATAGTAACCTTGGGCGCCTGTCGGACTGACACGAAAGCCGGTCATCACCTCATCGAGAATCAGCACACTGCCGTAGCGGTCGCACACTTCGCGCAGACACTCCAGAAAGCCGGGTACCGGTGGTACACAATTCATATTGCCAACAACCGGCTCAACAATAATGCAGGCAATTTGTTCACCCAGCTCGGCAAAGCATTCGCGAACCTGCTCAGCATTGTTGTAGTCGAGGGTAATGGTGTGATCAGCCAGAACAGCGGGTACACCGGGTGAGCTGGGCACACCGAGTGTCAGGGCACCTGAGCCGGCTTTGATTAACAGTGAGTCTGAATGTCCGTGATAACAACCTTCGAACTTGATAATTTTGTCGCGTTTAGTAAACGCGCGCGCAAGGCGAATAGCGCTCATGGTGGCTTCTGTGCCAGAGCTGACAAAGCGCACCATATCCATGCCGGGCATGAGTGAACAGAGCTTTTCGGCGAGGGTGGTTTCCCGCTCGGTAGGTGCACCAAAACTTAAGCCGTGTTTAGCGGCGTCAATTACCGTGTTGATGACTTCCGGATGGGCGTGTCCCAATACCATGGGGCCCCAGCTTTGTACATAATCGATATAGCGTTTGCCGTCTGCATCCCATATGTAGGCGCCCAGGGCTTTTTCAAAAAACACGGGGGTACCGCCAACGGCTTTAAACGCGCGAACCGGGGAGTTAACGCCGCCGGGAATATGCTTTTGGGCTTGCAAGAAAAGTTCTTCTGAGCGACTCATAAGCGTTCCTTAAATCCTGTTGCAAAAAATTATAAATGATTAAAACGCTGGGCTTGCGCGGCAATATCTGCTGCGGCGAACAGATCGTGACAAACGGCAAGCTTGTCGGCGCCGGCATCAAGTAGCACAGCGGCATTATCGAGGGTAATCCCGCCGATAACGACCAGGGTGACTTGCGGGAATTTGGCCTTGGCCTCACTGATCAGGGTAAATTTTGCCGGACGGGCATGAGGCTTGGTTTTGGAGGGGAAGAAGCGGCCAAAGGCAATATAACTGGCACCATCCTGGATAGCTTTTTCAGCCAGCGCCAGTGAGTCATGACAGGTCACACCGATAATGGCGGACTCTCCCAGCGAGCGCCGCGCTTCGGCAGGATTGCCATCGTCCTGTCCCAAATGTACACCATGGGCGTTTACTCGCTGCGCCAGTTGCATGTCATCGTTGATGATGAGTTTTGCCTGGTATTGGTTGCACAGACTTACCAGTTGCCGTGCTTCAAGTTCGCGTCGATGATTGTCTGTCGACTTGTCCCGGTATTGGATCCAGCGGCAGCCACCTTGAAGTGCAGCCTCAACACCAAGGGCCAGGCGTTCACCTGGTAATAGCCCGGAATCAGTAATTGCGTAGAGAGTTGAGTTCATTTTAAAAGGGTTTGACCACGACCAGGATGACAATGCCGATTAACAGAAAGACCGGCAACTCGTTGAAGATACGGAAGAACACATGGTTTTTGGTACAGCGATCATCGCGCAATTGTTTGAAATACGCGACGCAGGCGTGATGATATCCGGTCATCAATGCCACAAGGGCCAATTTACACCAGTACCAGGTTTGTGTGGAGTAATAGGCCCAGCCGAGCCAGCTCATCCAGATACCAAAAATAAACACGGCGATCATCGATGGGTTGGCGATGCCGCGCAGTAATTTCCGCTCCATGACTTTGAAGCGCTCCCGGCTGATTTCGTCTTCACTCATACTGTGGTAGACAAACAGTCGGGGCAGATAGAACAGGGCCGCCATCCAGGTCATGACGGCAATGATGTGAAAGGCTTTGATCCAGAGCATAGTTAACCTTGCTGGCTTGATTCTGGTGGTGTGGATTGTTGGATATCCATACCGGGTGGTACATCGACTATAGCGGCTGGCTCTGTTGGGGGGCTTGCCGCTTGTTGTTGCCTACCATAGCGCAAGTTGCCATAGGCTAGCAGTAACGCAGACATCAAAATCAATAACATCACGGCACTTTGCGGGAAGTCAGCGATGACTTCGCTGTCGGGCAGGCTGAGAATTAACAGAATGAGGAGGGCAATACCGGCGATCATGGGCACAAAGCGCACATGGGCTTCGATGCGGCTAATCAACCAATAGAGCACCAGCGCTGATAAAACGCCAACCGCTAAACTGATCACCAGGGTGCCTGCCGAGGTGATGGCGCGCGTACCGAAATTGCCGTTGCCTTCGAGTAAGGCATAAAACAGCAGTACGCCCATGATGTCGGAGAGCGAGCTTTCGTAGATGACGAACTCTTTTAGTTTGGAGGACAGGGCGCTGGCGGCAGGTATAGCAACTGCACTGGAAATAACGGCCATGGGCACGGCATATAGCCAGGCCTTGCGCCAATCCACATCAAATGCCACGTAGATCAGGCTGGCGACCAGGCCTCCGGTAATTAATAAGCCCAGTAATGAACAGAGACTGGCGCGTCCGATTAAGCCCAGGTTATCGCGCGAAATACGCAAATCCAGTGCACCCTCAAGTACGATCAGAATCAGTCCGAGCGTACCGACGATAGGCAGAATCACATCCAGTAAGGGAATTTGCAGGTTGAAATAATCGAGGATCAGGCGTGCAGCTATACCGCAAAAAATCAATAACACAACCGAGGGGACGCGTGAGTGATGCGCCAGGGCATCAAACAGATAGGAGACAATAACAATACTGCTTAGGGCCAGGAGAATCCAATTCAGTAATTCCACTTATGCAACCTCGGAGAGTGAGCCTGTTTTAACATGGGGAGTATAGAGAGCGATGTGGCAGGTTTACTCAAAGCTTGTAGTAATTATTGATTTTTTCCAGTGTCACTATACCGATCATGCTATCCTCCGGATTGGTAATAAACCCGGCTTCGGCCTGTGCTTGTTGCATTAATTGCTGGGCTTCGAACAGGGTGGACTCCGGGGGCAGTTCGATCATATCCAGGCGCCGTCCGGCTATTTCCAAGAGGTTAATGGCTGTTTTGTCAGGCTCTTGCGCTAAGTGTGCCGCAAGTTCATGGGGCGCGAGCAGTTGTTGGTTGTTTAGCACTAACCAATGGGGATGTCGCGCCAGCAATTCATTGGCTTGCTCCCGGCTGACTTCCGTTGGGCACAGGCGGAAATGCCGATCCAATAACTGGCGTGTACCGGTTTTGCTCAGTAATTGTTCGCTGATTTGCGGCGTGCGAAATTTTCCCTGGATTTTCAGTAGCGTCTCGAACAGGCCATCGCAGCGGAAAACCCAGCGGGTGCTCAGGCAGGCGACAACAACCATCAACATGCTGGGAAAAATAATGGCAGGATTATAGGTCAGCTCAATGATAGCCATCATGGCCGCCATGGGAGCGTTCAGCGTGGCGCCCATCATGGCGCCCATCCCCAATACCACATAGAAACCGATATGGCTCGCAGATCCGGGCATCAGGTTATTGGCAATAATTCCTATGGCACCACCGGCACAGGCCCCGATAAAGAGTAAAGGACCTATCACCCCACCGGGCATACCCAGGCCAAGGGCCGCAGTCGTGACGAATAACTTGGCAATAAGGATACCCAGGAGCAACCAGAATCCCAGATTTCCCTGCAGGGCTTGATTAATTGTGTCATAACCGACGCCCATGATGTGGGGAAACGCATAAGCAACCAAGCCTGTCAGCAACCCGGCTATGGCAAAACGCAGTAAAACAGGGTGATTGAGTGAGTGCCTGCACCAAAATGCCTGCAGGCGTATGTAAGCTGCCGCCAGCAGGGCAATAAACAAACCGGCGAGGATAACCAGGGGGAGTTCTAATAATCCGGCATGATCGCTCTGCAGTAACTCAAAATTGATGACATTGCCAAAGGCCAGGTGAGAAATCGTGGTTCCGGCAACGGCAGCAAGGATCACAGGAATAAAACCGGCGATAGTGTATTCCATCATCACCACTTCCATGGCGAAGATAACGCCGGCCATGGGAGTATTGAAGCAAGCGGCTATAGCGGCGGCGACACCGCAACCGGCAAGTGGACGCAAGCTATTTCCAGGCAATTTCAGCCACTGGCCGAGCAAGCTGCCTGCGCCTGCACCGAGATGCACAGCAGGGCCTTCGCGTCCCACCGATTGCCCACTGAGCAAACAGGTCGCCCCGCCCCAGAATTGCACCGAAAAATTGCCCCAGGGCATGCGCCCCTGGTGGTTCTGCAAGCGATCGATAACATGGGCAACACCGGTGGCATGATGGCGCTTATCGATAAACTGCAACACCAGTCCCAGCAACAGGGCACCGGCCAGTGGTAGGATGATATGCATCTGCCCACTCAGCGCTTCGAAATTCTCAAAATGATCAGGCAGCCAATAGCCGAGGGGAATTTCAATTAACCAGCGAAAGAGAACAATCACCAGACCTGCCAGTATGCCGGTTAACAAGCCCAGCAAGGTCAATTGGGGTAGGGCATCGACACTGGCCAGGCGATCGCGCAGTTGTTCAATCCAATAGCGGGTGCGCCATTTGGTGAGTTTCCTGGGGGATAGTGGGGCTACATCCTCCGCCATGTCGTTTACCTGTGTTAAGCCTCTGAATATCGAGGCAGCTTTCGCTTTCGATTTGATAACAAGGCTTTTATGATAGCCCTCTTGCTCTGGGCGACTACCATACCCAGAGTCTCTAACTGACGCAAATAGCAGACGATTTACCGGGACGACTTAAGGGGGTCGACGTGATTAAAGCAGGTATTGTGGGTGGAACCGGATATACAGGTGTGGAATTGCTCCGCCTGCTGGCCAAGCATCCCCAGGTTGAAGTGAGTGTAATTACGTCGCGTGCCGAGGCGGGTGTCAAGGTCGCCGATCTGTTTCCCAACCTGCGCGGCCATGTTGATCTGGCATTCACTGAGCCTGATGTCAATATCCTGGGGCAATGTGATGTGGTCTTTTTCGCCACGCCCCATGGCGTAGCCCAAAATATGATGCCGGTGCTGATGAAAACTGGTACCCGCATTGTCGACTTGTCTGCAGATTTCCGTATTCGCGATGTACCCCTGTGGGAGAAGTGGTACGGCCAGACCCATGGTGCCCCGGATCTGGTTTCCCAGGCAGTCTACGGTTTGCCGGAAGTGAATCGCGATGCTATTCGCTCGGCCAAACTGGTCGCCTGCCCCGGCTGTTATCCAACCGCAACCCAGTTGGGATTTTTACCCCTGATTGAAAACAACCTGGTTGATCCTTCGCGCCTGATCGCCAATGCGGCCAGTGGTGCCAGCGGTGCTGGTCGCCAAGCCAAAATCGATAATTTGCTGATGGAGATTAGCGACAGCTTTAAAGCCTATGGCGTGAAAGGCCATCGCCATTTGCCGGAAATAGAACAGGGACTGCGCGACGTGCAGCCCGCAGGTGTTGCGGCGGCACAACTGACATTTGTTCCGCATCTGTTGCCGATAATTCGCGGCATCCATGCCACGCTTTACGCAACCCTGCTGGATGTGAACCAAGTCCCGGATTTGCAGTCTCTCTACCAACAACGTTATGCCAACGAGCCTTTTGTGGATGTATTACCGGCGGGTGAAATGCCGCAAACGCGCAGTGTAAAAGGCTCAAATGTTTGCCGTATCTCGGTTTTTCGGCCACAGGCGCGCGATACTGTTGTCGTATTGTCCGTGATCGATAATCTCACCAAAGGTGCATCAGGCCAGGCCATCCAGAATATGAACATTATGTTTGGTTTTGATGAAACGGCTGGTCTGGATGTCGTTGCCCTGTTGCCCTGATGGATCGCACACAGCCTGAAAATGCTGTGTATCACCCCGGATTTAACGACCAGAAAGAACCCCTGCCTTAACTGGCAGGGGTTTTGATAATCACAATTAACCATAAGAACCGGTTCGATATCCTATGGCGAAAGTAAAAGGCTCTCCCCAGTACCGAATGAAAGTGGTTCCCCACCGTCCTGTGCGCAATCTGTTGCTGTGGTTGCTGCTGGGATTACTTATCCTGGGCGCTATAGTAGCAACCTATGGTTATGCCCAGTACAGGGCCAATCAGTTGGGGATGTCTCCTGAAGCAGCAGCCAAACTGCGCACTGAGCGCGATCAGATAGTTAAGGATCTCGCTAGCCTGCGTCAGCAACTTACCCAGGCTCAAATGAATGCCGAAGTTGACCGCAAGGCATCGGAAGATTTGCGCCAACGCTTACTGGAAAGGCGTGAACAAATTGCCCAGCTGGAGCGTGAAGTGTCGGTTTATCGCATGATGTCTGCGCGGACATCGCGCAATCCGATGGGGATCAGTTTTGGCACTTTCTCGGTTAAGCCTGTCGACAATTCTGACCTTTACCATATGAAGCTGGTAGTACAGAAACTGGCAGAAGGGGATGACGAATTTGAAGGGCTTCTGGAATCTACCCTGGTTGGAAAGCAGGGCGGCACAGAGCAAAAATTGCCCTTGGCACAGCTGGTGGTAACACCGGAAGGTGGACAACCCCTGGCAGATAAAATCCCGGTAGACTTTAAGTACTTCCAAAATATTGAAGCAGACCTGCGCCTGCCTGAAGGGTTTGAGCCCGAGCGCATGGATGTAAAACTGGTGTCCTCCTCGCGGCGTAATCCACTTGTGGTAGAGCAACAGTTGGAGTGGGTGCAGGCCGACGATTAAACAACTCAACAGGATTCGATTTATGGCATTTTCAAACAATCATACCCTTATCTCGCGCGGGACCCGTTTGGTCGGTGATTTGCATTTCAGTGGCGATTTACAACTGGAGGGGCAAATTGAGGGCAATATCTTTGCAGAGGCCTCCAAAGACGCCAAATTGGTCATTGCAGATACCGGATTGATCAAAGGTGAAATCCATGTGCCAGTGGTAGTCGTTAACGGTCGCGTTGAGGGAAATATCCATGCTGCCAAACACTTGGAGTTGGCCAAGAAGGCTTGGGTGACTGGGACGGTACATTACAATGTGATTGAGATCGTTAATGGTGCCAAAATTAATGGGAGCCTGGTTAACACCAATGCCGCTGATAAATCGACTACCCAGGACCCGGTTAAATCCCCGGAGCCAACCAAACTGCAAGGCTTATCGAATAGTTGACTGTTTTGCTGGGGTAAAGGGATAATAATTTGCGCTTTTGGCGTTTGTTGTGTTCTTTGGAGTTGCCCATGTCCACCCCCGAAATCTATGTTCCCCAGGTTGTTACTGTTACAGACAGTGCTGTTGCCAAGGTCAGAAGCCTGATCGAGGAAGAAGGCAATGCCGATTTGAAACTGCGTGTCTATGTGACTGGCGGCGGCTGCTCTGGCTTCCAGTATGGATTTACCTTTGATGAACTGGTTGCAGAGGATGACTCTGTTGTAGAGCGCGGTGGTGTTAAGGTTGTGGTGGATGCTATGAGTTACCCTTACCTGGCTGGTGCACAAGTTGATTATGAGGAAGGACTGCAAGGCTCAAAGTTCGTTATACAGAACCCTAATGCATCCAGTACTTGCGGGTGTGGTTCTTCCTTCTCCCTATAATGTGAGTGCTGTTTTGTTGTTGGTTGCTTGCCTCTCTCATGCGTAGTAAACCCCTCCTAGAATGACCTCCTGCCGAGCGCCAGTGACAGCACAGAGATTGCCGGGGCGCCGGTTGAGTGTTTGTTCCGCAAGCCAGGCAAAGGCCATGGCTTCAATCCACTCGGGCGCTATCCCCTTATCCTGGCTGGTGCATACCGTATCATTGGGAAGTTCATTGCGTAAGTGGCCCAGTAGTTCTCTGTTGTAGGCACCTCCACCGCACAAAATCACTTCTTTGGCACTGTGGCTCAGATTGTGAGTTGGCTGGGCTATCGTCTTCACTGTTAACGCCAGTAATGTAGCTTGTATGTCTGTAGCAGAAAGAGGTAACGGCAATTTATGCAGCGCTTTTTCAAGCCAGGGTAGGTTGAACTCTTCCCGGCCGGTACTTTTAGGGGCTGGCAATGAAAAAAAAGGATGTTCCAACAGGGTATTTAGAAGCCGGGAGTCTATGTTGCCTGATGCTGCCCAGACACCATCACGATCAAATGGCTGTTGGCGATGAAGTTGGGTCCAGGCATCCATCAATACGTTGCCTGGCCCTGTATCAAATCCCATAACGCTACCTTCTTTGCCAAGCCAGGTGATATTGGCCATACCGCCAATATTCACGATAACCCGATCTTTACCATCACCCGGAACAGTAAAAAGCGTGCGATGGAAAGCTGGTACCAGCGGTGCTCCCTGGCCCCCGGCGGCCATATCCCGCCGGCGAAAGTCAGCAACTGTTGTAATTCCCGTCAACTGGGCAAGCGTATTCGGATCGCCGATCTGCAAGGTAAAGGTTTTACCGGTGTAGGTGGGATCATTGTGCTGTGGTGGGCGGTGGCGGATGGTTTGGCCATGGCTGCCAATAGCTGCTATCTGTCCTGCATGGCAGGATGCACTTTGCAACAATTCATGAACGGCACGGGCAAATAATTCGGCTAGCTCAATATCAAGGCTACCCAAGCGGTCTATTTCGTTGGTGCCAGGTAACGAGAGGGCGTGAATTTGCGCCCGTAGTTGTGGGGGAATAGCCACGCTATGAGAGGCAAGCAAATGGGGTGGGTTGCCCGGTTCTACCAGGACAGCGTCTATGGCATCAGCGCTGGTTCCTGACATCAAACCAACAAAATAGCGCTTATCCATAGGCATTAACCCAATCAGTTGTTGCGGGTAGTACCTTTGGCCATAGCCACCTGAGTGTTATCACTGAACTCATTCAGCTTGGCAATCAATGGGCGTGTTGACTCATTAAATACAGCCAGTTGGCTCTTATCGATACCCATGGATTTGGGGAGTGGCACTGTCACGGGGTTGCGCACTTGTCCATTGACATGGAATTCATAATGCAGATGCGGGCCGGATGCCAAACCCGTAGAACCGACGTAGCCGATAATATCGCCCTGACTAATCCGGGTTCCGGCCCTCATTCCCTTAGCGAAGTTATTCATATGGCCGTAGAGGGTTTCGTAACCGCTGCCATGGTTGATGATAATGCAATTCCCATAACCGCCCTTACGCCCTGCAAAGGAGACCTTTCCATCGCCTGTTGCACGTATAGGCGTACCTCGTGCAGCGGCATAATCGGTACCTTTATGGGCGCGAATAATATGCAATACAGGGTGTTTGCGGGCCAGGTTAAAGTGCGAACTGATGCGGGCAAACTCAATGGGGGTACGCAAAAAAGCTTTCTGCATACCGCGTCCATCGGGAGTGTAGTAGCGCGCTACACCATCTTTATCGACATAACGTACAGCGCGGAAGGTTTTTCCGCTGTTGGTAAATTCGGCTGCTAATATTTTGCCATAACCAATACGCTTGCCATCCAGGTGTTGTTCTTCGTACATCACTTTAAAGGCGTCGCCTTTTTGGATATCCAGCGCAAAATCTATATCCCAGCCAAAAATATTAGCCAGTTCCATCGTTAATCCCGTGCTCAGCCCCGAGCGTTTTCCGGCCATGTACAGGGAGCTATCAATAACACCCTGGCTAAAACCATGTTGTATATCAGGCTGGAGCGATGTGTCTTTAGCGATAAACCCTTTGGATGCACGGGTAAACGTCATACTATCCAGCGTGTTTATGGTGTACACCAGTTCTTTAAGCTGGTTGTCATCTACCAGGAAAGTCAGTTTTTGGCCCGGTTTGATTTTGCGCAGGTTTTTGGCTTCTGCCGCATCATTAAAGAGCTCATAAATATCCTTGTCGCCAAGCCCGGCGCGACGAAACAGCAGCGACAAGCTATCCCCTGACTGTACGGTAAACTCTTTGGGTTGAGGGCCTTGAGGAAGCACTTCGGCTTGCGTGCTGGTTGCAAGTGGAAGTGCCGAAGGCGGAGTATCTGTCGTTTGCGAGAGAGGCTCGGTATTCAGTGACACATCCAGGCTTGGTAGCAGGGGGCGGGCATCAAAATTCGAAGACTCGGTGCTGGAGATGGGAACTGCAATGGTGGATTCGGGATCTTGCGGGTGACTCACTACTAAGGAAAAGAGAAGGCACAACAACAATAACGCGAGAGCAATCATATGCCCTCGGGGAAACGCATTAATCAATGAAATAGCGGTAATGTTAGTGCGGCTCTTCGGCGGTGCCATGAGAAATCAGCTCGTCTTTATGAAAAAAGTGATCCAACAGAGGGCACTTTATAGCAGAAAAAAACGCCAAGAACACCCCGAAACTTCATCTTATTGTCACAAGTCGGTGAATTGGCCTTGTAATTGAAGGAAGATAAGGTATCTTTGCCGACTTTTTCTGCTTTTTACCCTGAAATATAGTCACAATCCCCGGCTTGGCCGGTTTTTTGGTGGGTGCTTTATGACGTCGATAGACACACATTTTTTACAAGAGTTGCAAGAGCGAGGACTGATTGCACAGATGACAGGGGGGGACTCCCTGGCTGAGCATCTGAATACGGGTAGTCGCACTCTTTATAGTGGCTTCGACCCTACAGCGGACAGTCTCCATATCGGCCATTTGGTTCCGCTGCTTGCACTCAAGCGATTTCAAATGGCCGGCCACAAGCCTATTG